>JAJRTE010000037.1 GCA_024278455.1 Myxococcota bacterium | reverse complement strand
TGGGTATGGGACGGGTATGGTGACTATCCCTTCACCGAGACCACGGACCCGGCAGGTGCCGACTCGCCGGACAAGGTGGTCCGTGGCGGTTCGTACCAGACCCCGTCGGATGACTGCCGTTCCGCGAACCGTGCCTTCCTGGACGCGGAGACGGAGGCGGAGGACGTGGGCTTCCGTGTGGTACGGAACCTGGACTGAAGCTGTGGGGCAGGCTTCCAGCCTGCCATTTCCCCTCTATGCCTCAGGCTTTCCATCCTGCCATCTCCCCTCTATGCCTCAGGCTTTCCATCCTGCCATCTCCCCTCTATGCCTCAGGCTTTCCATCCTGCCACTCCCCTCCCCCCTCTTCCCTCCTGCCGGAGTCCCGTCAGTGCCGGTTGGTTCCCGTCTCGTCCCTGCTCTTTCACCCGTGGTCTGTCCGTGGAAGCGTTTGCGGGCTCTTGGAAGTCCCTGCTCGAATCTTATGGGTCGATGTTCGAGGTGGTGACGCTGGGCGCGGGCCTTTGCTCTTTGTCGAACGCGACGTTGGTCGATGAAGCGGACCGGGGGAATGTGATGTCGCTCAAGGAGAACCAAAAGGAGTTGTTACGGGAGGCCCAGAGCCACTGCCTCATGCTTCGCCGATCACAGGTGTGTCTGCGGCTGCGCGCTTCGCGCGAAAGCCGCTCCTCGCCGGCTCGACTTCGGCCTAAGTCCGCGAGAACGGATGCTTCCTGTCCCTGCCCGCGACCGGGTTGACGGACCTGTTCCACCGGTGATATGGTACGATACCGTGCAAGCCTCGAGAGAAACCGTGTCTCGAGGCGACCGGCCACCGGGGATACATGTCGCATGCTCGAGACCATTCGCCGACAACTCGACCTTTCCGAGCAAGCCTGGAACGAGTCCCGCCTTCGGGACGCGGTCGAAGCGCTCGACGGGGCGCGCACGCGCATTCTCGAGCAGGCCAGGGCCTGGATCGACGATACGAGCCGGGACCTGGAGGTTCAGATCGATCGCCTGGCCGATATCGGGCTCGTGGTGAGCGACCTGGATGCTAAGATGGCCAAGGTGAAGGCCGAGGAGGACCCTGTCGAGGCGACCGCGATCCTGGAGCAGGTGCAGCACCAGGTTGTCGAGATGGTGGATCTTTCGGGAAAGCTTCTGCTTCGGACCAATATCTTCGAGCGTGGTAAAAGGACGTTCCTGTCGTTCGAGCCCGAGGAGACCCTGGGCAGCATAGGGGACCGGCTCAAGGCCCGGTATCGGGACCAGATCGTGGCCCATTTCGCTGGACGAGGGGTTCACGTGGCCGTGCCAGAGGCGCTCGAGATTGTGTTCTTCGGTGCGCTGGTGTGGGAGCGGCCGGACGAGGCGGTGCTGTCCGAACACGAGCGGGTGAGCGATATCATCGCCAAGGAACCCGAGGGACTCATCTGGTTTCCGGTCCTTCCTGGAGACGCCCCCTCCCTCTTCGGGCTCGACAACGAGGAGGACGAAGCCTCCGCCATGAGCATCCTCGAAAACTTCACCGTGGAGGCGGACCTGAACAGGCTCGAGGACGACATGAAACGGGTGGCCGAGCACCTCGAGACCGCCCCTGCGTCGTCGCCGCCGGACGAGTCGTCCGCGCCAGGTGCCCAGGCCGTCCTGGTCAGGGGCCACGGTACGTCCCGGGAGGAGCGCATCCCACTGGTAGGCAGCAGGATCTCCATCGGTCGCGGGCGTGACACCGATATCCAGATTCTCAACGACGCACGGGTCTCCCGGCACCATTGCCATATTCTGAGGGATGGCGACACGTTCCATATCGAGGACAACTCGAGCAGCAACGGGACCACGGTGGACGGGGAGCCGATACGGCGCGCGAGGCTCGAGGGAGGAGAAGTCATCGGCGTGGGAGGCACCGAGTTCCTGTTCCTGTGGCGCTGACCCGTCAGTCTTGTGGTGCACCGACTAGACAGTCGCACATTCGAACGCATGGTACGTACCCGTGCCAGTCGTTGAGGTGGTCAGGGCTTCACCGCAGAAGGCGATGGCGGTTGGGTCCGAATGCTCAGGACGCCTGGCAGTGGTGGGCGGCGTCCCTTGCCGGGCTTCCTTGCTGCGCGACGCCAGGATATGGCAACCACTGCCGGACCAAGCCCTCCCGACCTCCAGCTTCGCTCCAGGTTGTAAAGTCTCGTGATGTACCTCAACGCCTTGTCCGCTCCTCCTGGGCGCCGGTTCTTACCCTGCGCCTTCACCATTTCCTTGAACTTGCGGCGGACATGAGCCCAACAGCCTACGTGCCGTATCCCTTCCTCGTGGTCGAGAAAATCATAGCCACCATGCCCGTCCGTCTGCACGTAGCCTCGGAACCCATCCAGAAAACTCTTCGCAACCTCCCCGCTGCGGCTCGGGTGATACGCATACATCACCGCTGGATGCTGGCTCCAGTCCCCGGCACGGAACACCCAGACGTACGACCGCGCCGTCGCCGCTCGACCAGGCTCGTTCAATACCTGAACCCGCGTCTCGTCTACCTGCACATACCCCCTGTTCCGTCCCTCGCCCCAAGTCGCCGTCCGAGCGTTCCGGTCACGAATTCCTTATCATGAACCACGGTGCGAGCTAGAAGATCCAGCCCTTGTCGATCAGCATGTTCCGGGGGTGTGGGGAGACGAAAGGTGCTTGGGGGGCGCCGGTCGTGAGAACAAAAGAAAGATCGAGCCCCGACCCTACTAACGGCGGCCCGACCGGAACGTGCCCAATGGACGCGTGCCGCTTTTGTCTCCGAGGAGGCTACTTGGCTCCTGGCCAACCTCGGTGTGTCGCACGTCGCCGGCGCCCCGCGTTACCCGCAAAGACGAGGCGCGTGCCTCCTGCCGAATGCGCACCGAAGGCAGATGGCCCCCCTTCAACGGGTCGAGACACGGGGGACCACCCGGAGTCCGAGCCGCCGGAGGCACCCGTCCGCCCATCGCCCACAGGGAATGTGGAGGACTGCGCGCGGGCGGTGTCAAGTGCGCCGAAGGCGCCGCCCGAACGGCGGTTGACACTTGAGGCCGGCGAGCACAGGCATATCCTCGGGCGCATCGATGGGCGCTCCCGGTCGTTCCGTATCGCCCAACCCG
>JAJRTE010000036.1 GCA_024278455.1 Myxococcota bacterium | reverse complement strand
CGGTGGCCCAGGTGTTCGAGCAGCTTCCGCTGGCACTGGTACCGGAGAAGGCGGCTGGCAAGGCCTTCAACATCTTCTTCGCACTCAAGGACGCCCCACCCCGGTCCCTGGTGCTCGAGGACGGTGCACTTCGCGTGGTGCCGGGCAAGGAAGGGACGCCGACCTGCACCGTGCGCACCGACGCGGAGACGATTGTGGGCGTGTTCACCGGAAAGGTGAAGGCCGAAGCGGCGTTCATGCAGGGACGTTTCAGCGCCACGAACCTCACCGACATGATGACGCTGAACCAGGTGCTGTCCTTCAGGAGGATCCGGGAAGGGGCTCGAGCCGGTTAGGGCAGGTCATGCTCCTTGTGGATCGCGGTGTTCGGTGCGTAGCCGGAGGTTTCATGCAGCAACCTGTCCCTGAGCCGCAGCGATTTCGCTTGCATTCACCGAAGATCGCCGAGTACCTGCCGCGGGCACCTCAAAGCGTGGAGGAAACCGGCCTGCCCTTCCCGCTCTTGCAGGACCTGGTGCTGCGACGACTGTTCGTGTCCGGGCAGATATCGGCCTTGGATCTTTCCCGTTCCCTGCACTTGCCCTATACCGGCGTCGTGGACAAGATCGTTGATGTCCTGTTGCATGACAAGTTGGCCGAGTTTTCGGGCGGGCCGGGATTCGGGCGCCCCTACTTCGACTATCTGCTCACCAGGAGGGGCCGGGAGCGGGCACGGGAGGCGTTCGAGCGTTGCACCTACGTCGGACCGGCACCGGTGTCGCTCGAGCTGTATGCCTCGGTGGTACGCAAGCAAAGTCGGGAGACGCCTCGAGTCGGAAAGGCGGACCTGGAGCGTGCATTCCAGGATCTCGTTCTCGAGGAGCATTTCATGGAACGGCTCGGTCCGGCAGTCAACTCGGTCCGGTCCATGTTCCTGTACGGACCGCCGGGGAACGGCAAGACCAGCATCGCCGAACGGATCGCCAACATCTTGCAGGGGGAGGTGTTTATTCCCTACGCGGTGGAAGTGGATTCCCAAATCATCAAGGTCTACGATCCCCTTGTCCATCGAGCGCTCGAGCCTCTCCCTGCCATGCTGGGCGAATTCGACGGGGAAGCTGGCGAGGGCGACCGGGATGGGGCCGAAAGTCGGGAGGAATTGCCCGGCCTGCGCGAACTCGAGGGCTTCGAGGAGGGTGCGACTCTCGAGTACGCCATGCCGACGCTGACCTTTTTCGGTGATGAGGACACCGAGGGAAAGGCGGGCACGGTCGTCTACATCGAGGACTACGACGCGCGATGGGTGCTTTCCTATCGTCCTCGAGTCGTCGTGGGCGGCGAACTGACGCTCGAGAACCTGGACCTCACCTACAACGAAGGGCGCTACTACGAAGCCCCGTTCCAGGTCAAGGCGTGCGGGGGCATGCTGCTCATCGACGACTTCGGGCGCCAGAAAGCGCACCCCACGGATCTGCTCAACCGATGGATCGTGCCTCTCGAGAAAAAGGTAGACTACCTGACCATACGCACTGGCAAGAAATTCGAAGTGCCCTTCGACCTGTTGATCATCTTCTCGACCAACATCGATCCCGCGCGCCTGGTCGACGAGGCGTTTCTTCGCCGGATTCGGTACAAGCTCGAGGTCAAGGATCCGACGGAACCCATCTACCGCACCATTTTCCGCCGGGAAGCGGAAGCGCAGCACGTCCGGTACGATCCGACGATGGTCGACTACATCCTGGACAAGTACTACCGCCGGAGCGGACGAGCGTTGCGAGGGTGCCATCCTCGGGACATCCTGCAACTGGTGGTCGACCAGGCCCGTTTTCTCAACTGTGAACCGGAGATGAGCCGGGAACTGCTGGATGAGGCATGTGAGTCCTACTTCGTCCACATGGAGGGAGATCCCGCGCAGCGGCCACCGGGACCGGGGGTGGGGACGGAAACGTCGCGTGCAGTACCCGAAGACGAGGTAGAATCCTTGCTTCATCCACAGGTTCGACGGGAACCTGCACGCTGACAGGCCGGCCACCCGGCCGCGATGGCAGGAGCGCTGTGCAGCGCGGCATGACGCAAAGCCCTCCGTGAAGGGACCTGGTAGTAGGTGCAAGTGATCGCGACAGGGGATGGCCCGCCATGGATGATGTGTTGAGCGACCTTCGAGTCCTTCCCCGCCGCCGAGACGGTGATTCGAGAGGCTGGCTGCTGAAGGTGGCGGCAGGGCCTGAAGGCAGGGCCGGCGGTGGCTTTGCAGAAGCCTACGTGGTCGAAGCCCGCCCCGGGGCGGTTCGGGGACACCACTACCACCGGAGTTGCCGTGAGTGGTTCACGCCGATACGCGGCTCCGGGCGCATTCTCCTCGAGGATCCCGGCACGGGACAGCAAAGGACCATCGTCGTCTCGGGGGACGCGCCGGTGACCGTGGAAGTGCCTCCAGGGGTGGCACACGCCCTCGAGGCCGACCCTGCCGGCCCCTTGTGGGTCGTCGCCGTGGCCACGCACCCCTACGATCCGCGCGACGTCGTTGCCTACCGCGTCTCCATGCCGGAACGGGAGCGAGCAGGCCCATGAGCAGCGACTCGATCCGCCGCTGGCTGCTCTTGTCGGCCGTGCTATCGGTCGCGACCTACGTGACCGCTTCCGGGGTCTCGGGCACGCTTTTCCACCCCCCCCTGGCCGTGCTCGATCTGACGGTCCCAGCCGATCCGGCGGGACGGGTTCGGGCGGCTCTCGGGCTGATCCTCGTCGTGTCGTTTCCCGGCCTGCTGCTTGCCCTGTGCATTCCGTGGAGAACGGAAAAGACGATCACCGACCTGACGCTCGAGTCCCTGGGCTACAGCGCCGCGGCGCACGTCCTCAACCTGTCCATTCTGAAAGGCATCGGTATGGCTCCAAGCGCGGGAGCCCTGATCGTGTGTGGAGGGCTCGAGGTGTTTGCGGCCTGGCTGTTCTGCCGGAGCCTGCCCTTGCCGGTGTCGGTGCGCCCCCCGACTCGAGGTGAATGGACCGCTGTGGCCCTTTCCGCCCTGCTCGTGGTGTTCCTCGCCGGCACGAACGTGCCGTTCGTGATGCGCGGCCTGGGCGACTACTTCTACGAGGAGGGGTTGCCCGAGGACATCGAGACCGCCGCGAAGGAGGCTGGCGGTGTCACCGTGGAACGCTCCTCGAGATGGGAACAGGTTCGGGCCTTCGAATATGCGTTGATGCGCATCACCGGCATGTCCGGGCCGGAATCGCTCGTGCTGCGCGCGCCGGGGTACCGGGAGACCACGCTGCGCTTTCTCTGGCAGGGGCCGGTGGGGAGCAGCCTGGTCGTGGATTGCGAGGACGTGCACGGCGTTGCCCGCGTGGAACGTTCCCCGGCAGAAATGGAGGAGGAGGGACCGGTACTGCGCTACCTGGACAACGGTATCGACGGCGTCGCCCTCCGCGTGCCGGTCAGGTCCTCGAGACGCTGCGTCCTGCGGCCCGTTCTGGAGACTGGCCAGAGCGGAACGGTCGTCGATCTGACCGGGTGCCCGGCAGAAGTTCTCTATGCCACGGCCTCACTGGGTGGCTGGACCCCGACCCACTACTACCAGATCCTCAACATCGCGGAAAACGTGGCCTGGGGGAGAGAACTCCTGGAAGACCGGTGGACCACCCGGAACCAGCCACCGCTGTGGAGCTACGTCTATTCCAGCGTCGATGTGTATGTCGGCAAGGGGCTATGGGCCATCAACCTTTTCTTCTTCCTCGTCGTCGGGCTGTCGGTCTTCCTCGCCTGGGCGGTGGTCCTGCTCGAACGGCCGGATACGCACCCCCTGCTCATGATTCCGCTGCTCTTG
This sequence comes from Myxococcota bacterium, assembly GCA_024278455.1. Taxonomy (GTDB): domain Bacteria; phylum Myxococcota_A; class UBA796; order JAJRTE01; family JAJRTE01; genus JAJRTE01. The sequence goes on along the minus strand of JAJRTE010000036.1, from coordinate 36,946 downwards.
ACAGGGGTTTCCCATGCCCACATCATGATCGAGCCGGGATCCACGAACTTTCCGGACAACCTCTATGCGCTCGCCATGTTGGCCTGTCTCTATGCCCTGGTTCAGGGGCGGCGGCGGGCCATGTTCGCCGCCGCCGGGGTTGCAACCACCCTGCTGCGCTACTCCGGCAGCGGACTCGTGCTGCTCATGTCGGGCTTCGCCGCCTGGCTCTGGAAGGCCCGCCGGCGCCGCATGCTCGAAAACCTCGCTGGCTGGGCCATCGGGATGGGCGCGGTCGCGCTGGCATTTCTTGTCGCCGCGCTTGCCACCGGGACGGCAAGGGAATGGGTCGATGTCCTCTACTTCGAGACCTTTCCGGAACACTTTCACGGCAACTACGATATCGTCGAGATGCTGGGCAGGCCCCCCGAATTCTACTGGACGTTGTTGAAGGTGACCGGGTTCATGCCAGTCCTCTGGCTCTTCCTCAAGGGGAAGACCGCGCAACTTGCGGCCACGCTGACGATTGGCTACACGGCCCTGCTATGCCTCATCGACCACTTCCCGTCCCACTACTTCGTGCCCCCCATGTACCTCGTGGCCGTTGCTACGACGGCCAGCCTGGCGGCGTTGCACGGCTGGAGGCGGTGGGTTCCGCTGGTCGCGTGTCTCGGGGGGTTGGCCTGGGGGATCCAGCAGCCGCTCTGATGGGAAGAAGCTCCTCGCCCCTTCCGTGGTCATGCGCTCCCTTTGCCACGCTATCGTTCTCCGCAGCCCCTCCTCGAGGGAGACCACGGGGTGGTATCCCAGGAGTGAGGCCGCCTTGGCCAGATCGGGAACACGCCTTCTCACATCCTCGTACTTGCCCTTGAAAGCCGTGTAGGGCACCATCCTGAGCTTCAGCTCACCCGGAGTCCCGGACAGCCGCTTGACCATCCGGGCCAACTCCAGGATGGTGATTTCCCGGTCGTTCCCCAGGTTGATGACGTCGCACCCATCCGGAACCCGCTCCACTGCCGCAACCAGTCCACGCACCAGGTCGGAGATGTAGCAAAAACTCCGCGTCTGCAGGCCGTCTCCATGAATGTCGACCGGCTCATCGCGAAGCACGGCGGATATGAACACGGACTGGGGGCCTCCCCACCAACTCAGGTGCTGATTGGGACCATAGGACCCGAAGATCCGGATGATGGTCGAACGGACACCGTGCGCCTCGTGGTACGCAAAAGCCAGGTGTTCGTCGAAAAGCTTGCTCACCGCGTAGCTCCAGCGCGCGGACGCGCTCGTGCCAAGGACCAGGGGCGCATCCTCCCGAAACGGGACATGGGGGCTGTTCCCGTACACGTCCGACGTGGACGCCAGGACGAACCGGGCACCGACTTCACGGACAGCCTCGAGAACGTTCGCACTGCCACACTGGTTGATTCGGAGTGTGTCGATCCGTCCGCCATAGCGCGGAATCTTGTACGCCGCAAGATGGACGACGACAGAACAACCCCGCACCGCGTCCCAGACCACCCGCAGGTCTTCCACATCCCCTTCGACAAAGCGGAAGGCGGCATGGTCCATGATTTCGCGCAGGTTCGCGAGCGAGCCGCGGGACAGGTTGTCGAGTCCGACGACACGGTGGCCTCGCGCCAGCAGCGCCTCGGAAAGGTTGGAACCGATGAATCCCGCCGCGCCGGTAACCAGGACGGACTCGAACGTGTGCATGATAACCCCAGCAGTGGCTGTCTCGCGCGCCGCTGCCCGCCACGACGCATGCCGAGCGCGACAGTGCGTTTATCCATATATATCAGCATGGACGAGAAAGCACAATGAAATGCCATCGCTGGCAGTATTTGCCGGGGTGTGGGCCTACGGTTCGGACGGCGTGGTGGCCGGAACGGCCAGTCCTGGAACGGTCTGCTCGAGTTTCTCCAGCAAACGGTCCGCCCAGTCGGCATGACCCGTGGCACGATAGTAGTCCCCGAGATACAGGATCGCATTGGCGCCGAGGAGCAGGGCGTGCGTGCTGGTGTCCGGCCGCCCCGGGCGAAACAGGCCACCCAAGGGGCGGGGGCCGTCCGGGTTGCCGAGGTCCGGACAGGGACCGATGTCGAAGAATCCCCATCCTGGAGCTGGAACGGGGCACAGGTGCTGCGCGGAAGCCAGGTCCTGCTCGCGAAGTTCGACGCGCACCGGGCGCTTCACCAGGGAGGCGAACGTGGCAACAGGACCGAGGGCGGCGTGCAGCCAAGGGTCGGAATAGGGCAGCCGGGCGCGAAACCAGGGGTGGGTCACCAGTGCCCTGGGAAGCACGAGGACATCCGGGCGGGCCTGTTCCACTTCCTGGAGGTACTGTGTCAGGAATGTCGTGTCGTTGCCGGAAACCACGAGGATCGCCCCCGGGTCCAGCCGGTCGAACGCGGCCTGGCCCAGTTCTCGAGCGTCGAAGTCGTTGCTCCGGTCGCTCGGGCGCACGCTCAGGACCACGACTGGGAGGCAGGCCACGAGGAGGACCAGGGGTGCCGTCCACAGGGGGATACGTTTGCCCAGCGCGACGGCCGCGGAACAGGTCGCCACCCCTGCTGCCATCCACACCACCGCGAGCGGCAGCGCCAGGTAGCCCAGCAGGTCCGGATTGTCTCCGTAGACCTTGTTTTGAGGTACGATGGACAGCAGTGTGAACAGGAGCACCATCAGGGCGAGCAGGCCCTGAAGCTGTCTCTTGACGAGCAGGAGCCATGCCAGGCCCGCTGTCCCGAGCACCAGCCCCGTGGGTCCGACGTGGTCCACCGCCAGGCGTCCGAGCACGGCCAGGTTGTGCGTGACCAGCTCCAGGGTCGCCGGCGAGAAATTCCGCTGGAAGGAGCGTGCCAACATCAAGTCGGTGAACCCCGCGAACGAACCGCCGTCACCCCAACCGAAGCCGGGGTGAGCGAGGGCGCGGACCGGGAGCAGCAGGCAGGTGGACCATCCGGCGATGCCTCCCGCGGCCGCACCGAGCCAGGTGCGAGGTCGCCACCGGGGTGAACGGCCAAGGGCGATCCCTGCCGTGGGCAGGAAGGCCAGGGCTGCCAACAAGGGATGGACCGCGAGGGCGAGGCCCCAGACCAGCGCACTGCTCGCCGTCCAACGTGGGTCCAAACCTCCGGCTTCACCTGCCTTCCAGGCGGTGGCGATGCCGAGCAACGCGAGTAGCAGGTGAAGGGTGTACACTTCGGCCCTCACGCTCTGTATCCACACCGGGTAGCCGAGGAATATCCCCCCGACGACCAGCGCCGCAACGGCGGGGGTCTGCCAGGGGGCGCGGACAGGCACAGTCCGGTCCAGCCAGGAGAGAACGACGAGGTTGGCGACGTAGGCCGCCGCCGCCGCCGAAAACGAGGACAGGAGATTCACCCGGAAGGCGATCGAACCGAGAGGTATCAGGGTGACAAGCTTTCCCAGCAAGACGAAGAGCGGCTCTCCCGGGGCATGTGCGGGCACGAGATGAAAAGCCGCCGCTGTCAGTTCGCCACCATCGAGCCAATGCACGGTGGGACACGCTGTCGCCACGTAGACCCAGAAGATCAGGAGGGACAGGACAGCGGAAACGAGATGCGCTGTGCTACGTTTTGTGGGGGACAGGGCCGCTCTCCTCGTCGTTTCGCTCGCTGCCGAGGCCCAACTGCTTGCGGATGCGTGCGCGTGCGGTGTGATACGCGCTGCTGCGGACGAGGCCTGTGCCCGGTTCCAGCGTGTACTCCCCCCCATAAGGGTCTTCCGGCCAGTCTCCGAAGAACGTGCGCCCCTGCAACTCCCGGAGGGTGTCCGGCAAGCGGTGATGGAGACTCAAGTACTCGGCCAGGGCCCGTTGCAACCGTACTGCGCCCTCATCGTGCTTCACTTCCATGATCTTGACCTCGACGGTGCGGTACTGCAAAGTCCCCGGTTCCAACATCTGCAGTTGCTCGTCGAGAAACAGGAGCGCCGCCTGGTTCTGCTGCGTCCGGTCCATCAGGGTGGCGGCCAGGTTCCTCAGGTAGAAAGGGGCGTTCCGGCGCGTGGACGCGATCCGCATGTACTCGGCGGCTCGCCGCACGTCATGCTTGAATTCCAGGTAGTTCATGGCGATCCCGAACGGCATGAAATACTCGTCCGGAATGTGCCTCATACCCTTGCTGAAGATCAGGTTGCTCTGGTCCACGCGTGCCCCGCCCACTCGGAGCATCAGCCCCCCGTACTTGTGAAAGCTCACGTCGAGCGGGTCGAGGTCGGTGGCGAGATCGATGAGCTGATAGAGCCAATCGTACCACCGGAGGTCCTCTGACAACTGGTACTGTTCCCCGAACAGCGCAATGCCCCTTATCCAGAGGAAGTCGGCCACAAGATTGTCGTAGCCCAACGTGATCAACGAAAGCAGCTTGCCGGAGGGAACGAAACGAAGGGCGTCTTCGACGTCGACCCTGGCGGCTCCTTCGTGCAACGCAACCTGCAGGCGCCAGAGCGGCCAGGCGGCCACGGATACGGCCAGCAACCACGCGACAACCATTCTCGAGTGCTTCTGCACGGCGACCATGCTCCGCAAGGCGAGATGCGACCGGGAGAACCACGCTCTCGAGACTATCCTAGGTACGTGGTGCGGGAAGTCAAGGTGAGACGAAAAAAGGAGGGCTCGAAAACCGGATCGAGCCCTCCATCGCGTAGCACTGCTCGTCGAGTCCACGAAGCCGCCGCTGCCACCTCCTCCGTGGACCGACGAACTCCGGTCGGCCTTAGTAGACTGAGTTGGGGCTGTTCATCGCCGCCTTGTAGAACTTGTCAGCACTGTAGGCAGCCGTGGTGCCGTCGCCATCGATGTCGGAGTAGGCCTGGGCCGAGAAGTTCTGGCTCACAGACGTACCGGTGTTGACGTCGACACGATAGATCCCACGAACCTGGCCGTCTGCGATCCAGCCCAGCAGGTCCCAGTCGCTTCCGTCGCCGAACGAAGCGCCGAACGCGGTCTGGCTCTTCTTGTGGGGGGTGGAGGAGGGCTTGGCCGCGCACGTGGTGTACTGATCCCATTCGTGCTCGTACGCCTTCTCGGCCGTCCGGATCGCGTCAACGTTGGTCGGAAGCTCGGACCGCTTGGCCCTGAGCTGCATGGCGACGAAGTTCGGGATGGCGATCGCTGCCAGAATACCGATGATCGCGACCACGATCATCAGCTCGATCAGCGTGAAACCCTTGCTGCTCCGAAAATCACGAATCATTCTGAACCTCCTGCCTCTGGATGTTGCTTCTCGGCGTATGTGGCTGCCAGACCGCTCCGCGAGCTGTGCAGGTTCCCTTCCGCCGCTGCCACGTTTCGCCCAGGTATACTGCAATGAGCGTGCCAGGCGATACGGCAGGCGCGATCGAGACGCGGAGCAACGAATTCTCCTCGGTTTTCCAGCGGGTTGAACCACACTGCCGCTGCTGGTTTCATTCTTGCTGCTCGAGTTGAATGCCCAAAAACGTCAGATTGCGGCGATGGGGGTGACAAAAATCGTCACCTGCGGGCCGAGCGAGGAGCCGGTCAGGCCGACGTATCGTCGTCGCCGGCCTCGATCCCATGCTTGTCAAGGCGATACCTCATGCTCCGAAAACTGATTCTGAGCAATTCTGCAGCCCGTTTCTTCACGCCACCGCTGCGCTCCAGCGCTTGCAGAAGAAACTGCCTCTCGAGAGCGGCCAGCGCGGCATCGAGGTCGATACCCTCCTCGGGAAATTCGAACGTCATCCTGGATGACGCGGTGTCCCCGCTGCTGACCAGGTTGGGCGGAAGACTCGAGAGACGAATCTCGTCACCGGGCTCGAGAGCGACGGCCCGCTCGAGGATGTTGGCAAGTTCCCTCACGTTTCCGGGGTAGTCGTGGGACATGAGAACGCGCATGGCGTCGGCATGGATGCCCGTGAGCGGCTTCTGGTATTCGGCGATGAACTTTGACAGGAAGTGATCGGCGAGCAGCGGGAGATCTTCCATGCGCTCGCGAAGGGGAGGGAGGTGGATCTGGATGACGTTCAGCCGGTAGTAAAGGTCCTCGCGAAAACGGCCGCACCGGACCTCCTCCGCCAGGTCCCGGTTCGTCGCGGCAATGACTCGAACGTTCACGTGGATGTCCTCCACGCCTCCCAGGTTCTTGAACGTTCTCTCCTGCAGTGCTCTCAGCAGCTTCACCTGGGTGTTGATGGGCATCTCGGCGATCTCGTCCAGAAGCACGGTGCCGCCTTCCGCGGTCTGAAACAGCCCCGGCTTGCTGGTCACCGCCCCCGTGAACGCCCCGCGCTTGTGACCAAACAGCTCACTCTCGATCAGGTTCTCGGGGATGGCACCGCAATTCACCGCGACAAAGGGGAAATCCTTGCGCGTCCCGTTGTAGTGGATGGCTCGAGCGACCAGTTCCTTGCCCGTGCCGGACTCGCCGGTAATGAGCACGTTGGTGTGGGTGTCCTGGACTTTGCGGATCATGTCGTAGACCGCCAGCATGGCCGGAGAATGTCCGACAAGGTTGGAAAACCCGAACCGGGAAACGAGTTCACGGCGCAGCAGGCGGTTTTCGTCCAGCAAACGGCGCTTCTCGAGCGCGTTCCTGATAATGATGTTCAGTTCGTCCACCTTGAAGGGCTTGATGACATAATCGAACGCCCCCAACTTCATGGCTTCCACGGCACTCTCGGTCGTGGCGTAGGCCGTGATCAGGACCACGGCGGTGGTGGGAGATACGTCCTTGACCCGCTTGAGAACCTCAAGGCCGTCCATGCCCGGCATGGAGAGGTCGGTGATGACCAAGTCGAACAGGCTGCGCCCGATACGCTCAAGCGCTTCCTCCCCGCGCGCGACCGTCTCCACGCGATAGCCGTTCTTGCCAAGCATGATGGCCAGAAACTCGCGCATGGAGCGTTCGTCGTCCACGACCATGATGCGCGGCCGGCCTCCTGTCGATCCATCCTCTCCCGGTCCCTTCCGTCTCATCTTCATGGTCTGTCCCCGGCTTTCCCGGGCGCAGCGCCGACCCTTCAGCATGCGGCGCCCCGGTCATGAATCCACTCGCACTCAGTTCGGCTGCTCTTCCTGGCCTTCCTGCACCCTGGCGGGCAGCACCACCTCGATCACCGTACCCCGCGGCTCCCTCTGACGCACGTGAATCACGCCGTCATGAGCCAGGATGATCTTTTCGACCACCGCCAGCCCCAATCCCGTGCCGCCGGCCTTGGTGGAAAAGAACGGATCGAATATCCGCTCGAGGATGTCTTCGGGAATGCCCGCTCCGGTGTCGGACACCGACAGCTTGACCCAGGGGCCAGGCTGCCCCTGGAACGTATCCAGATCCGCGGTCGCCACCACGATCTCCCCCCCCCCGGATACGGCATCCACCGCATTCAACAGCAGGTTCCAGAGAACTTGCTCCAATTGCGACGCATCCCCCTCGATCCACCCCCGATGGGTGCACACGCTGCTGATCCCAACCTCTCGACCAACGTTCGGGTTGAGCCGCACGCCCCGCACCACGTGGGTGACCAGCTTCTCCATGTCCACCCGCTGCTTGACCACTGGCTGCTGACGAATGTATTGGAGAAAGTCCGTCAGAAGCTTGTTGAGCCTGTCGGTCTCCCTGAGCACGATGTCCATCAGGGTCTTCTCCTCCCCCTCCGGCGCCAGCTCGGCGCCAAGGACCTGGATCGACCCGGAGATAGACGCGAGCGGGTTGCGGATCTCGTGCGCCATCCCGGCCGCAAGACGTCCGATCATCTTCAGCCGCTCATCGCGACGGGCCTTGTCTTCCAGGTACTTGACCCGCGTCTGATCCTCGAATATCAGGATCTTCCCGATCCGCCTTCCGTCAGGGTCCAGGAGAGGCGACACGGCGAACCTCAGGTACAATGCGCGCCCCGCCCTGTCGGCATGACGCCTCTCCCAGCGGTGAGGTTCGCTGCCGGTACCCTCGTCGTCGCCCCCACCGAGAACCTCGGACGTCCCAGGAAACAACGCATCGACATCCATTCCGTACACGGACTCATCGGCACCGGTGATCTCGCGAGCCGCACGATTGAGAAACGTGACCCGGTTGCGCTCGTCGACGGTGAGAATCCCACTGGCGATATGCTCGACGATCGTCCGGTTGAACTCCTCCAACTCCTTGAGACTAAGCTGTTCTTCGAGCAAGGCTTCTCGAGTCCGCTTGAGCTGCTCGGCGAGATAGGAAGCCAGGAATGCGACGAGGAAGAAGGCGAAGACGTTGATAGTTATATTGTAAAATAGGTATGACAGGTCGTCGAGAAGCAGTTCGGACTCGGGCGTGCTGGGGAAATAGCCCCGGGCCTGGCCCAGCACGAGGCCGGTGTACATGAAGCTCGAAAGCCCTGCTGCGTACAACGCTCCCGGAGCATACAGGAGGTAGCTGGCAGAAATGATCGTGAGGAAGTAGAGGAAGCTGAAGATGCTCTCGACACCGCCGGTCAACAAGATCAGGGGGGTGATGAAGAGTGCGTCCAGGAAGAACTGGACGTAGGCGAACAGGGTGAGCGCGCGGATGTACCTCAGGAGGATGGCATAGAGGGCCGAGCATCCATACATGCCGATGATGAGGGAGTAGATGAGCGGAATCTCTGACTGCTCGGCGCCTGTCCGGACCTGCACGACGAGTGTGGATCCGAACAGGGCGGTGGCCACCAGGATGCGGACGAAGACGAGCCACTTGAGCTTGGAGAACAGGGTCCCCGGTGAGGTATCGGGTATGCGTGGCGAAGCGGGCGTGGCGGCCAATGGTGCCAGTGTGTCGGTCATGCCGGTATCAATGGACCGCGCTGGCCATCGTGAAGATGGGCAGGTACATCGCTATCACGAGTCCGCCGAGCACGACACCCAGGAAAACCATGATCATGGGCTCGATCATGGAGGTCATGGCACCGACAGCAGCGTCGACCTCGTCGTCGTAGAAATCGGCGATCTTGCCCAACATGGTGTCGAGGGCTCCTGTCGCTTCGCCGACCGATATCATCTGGCTCACCATTTCGGGGAAGACCTTCGATTCGATCAACGGCTCCGCGATACTCTTTCCTTCGGAGATGCTCTCGCGGGCATTCAGGATCGCCCTTTCTACCACCTTGTTGCCGGAAGTCCTCGAGCAGATCTCCAGCGCGTCCAGGATCGGGACGCCCGATGAGACCATGGTTCCGAGGGTCCGGCAGAACCGGGCCACGGAACTCTTGATGATGACATCCCCGAAGACCGGGGCTCTCAGCAGGATGGTATCGACGATGAAGCGTCCCTTGGGCCACCGGTAGAAGGTCACGAACGCGGCTATCACCGCAATGACGATCCCCACCATGATGAGGAAGTTGGCCTGAAGCCAGTTGGACATGTCGATGACGATCTGCGTGGGTGCGGGGAGCGCGCTCCCCATGTCGGCGAACATCTTCTCGAAGACCGGTACCACCTTGAGCAGCAGCACCGCGACCACCGCCACGGCAATGACGACGATGGCCGAGGGATACACCATGGCGCTCTTGATCTGCTTCTTGAGCTTCGACGCCTTCTCGATGTAGGCGGCCAGGCGGTTGAGAATCGTGTCGAGGATACCACCGACCTCGCCGGCCGCCACCAGGTTGACGTAGAGCGTGTCGAATGTCTTCGGGTACTTCTTCAGGGCGTCCGCGAACGTAGACCCCCCTTCCACCGTCTCCTTGATGACCTTCAACTGGTTCCGGAAGACCGGGTTGGGGGCCTGCGCAGCCTGGATCTCCAAACACTGGACCAGGGGCAGCCCCGAGTCGATCATGGTGGCGAACTGCCGCGTGAATACCACCAGGTCCCGCTCTCCGACACCGCCGCCGAGGAAAGCCGGCATCGGAATGTTGATCTCCATCGGCTTCTTCTTGAGCTTGGAGGTCTTGATCTGCATCGCACGAAGCTTGTTCTGCGCGGCCGTTTCGTCGACCGCGTCGATTTCGCCCCGTTTCAATTCCCCGGAGGACCCGACACCCTCGTAGACGAACGTTGCCATGGCACGATTCTCCCTTGCGTTTCACTTTCCATCATCTTAACCATATCGGATCATCGAGGCAAGCCCAACATGGTTTTGCACGCTTCACACCGCCGGCAGAAGCATGCCCAGGGCTCGGTGAGCGCAGGACGGGGAGGGAGGGGGGCTCGAGCGCGTCAGTCCATCATCGTCACACGCATCACCTCGTCGAGGGTGGTGACGCCATCGCGGAGCTTGTCCAGCGCACAATCACGGAGCGTGCGCATGCCCATCCGCACGGCCTCGCGCTTGATTTCCAGGGTGGACGCACCGTTGAGAACGTATTCGCGGATCTCGTCCTTGATCGGGAGCACTTCGTACAACCCGATTCGTCCTTTGTACCCGGTGTTGTTGCAGGTCCGGCAGCCCACGCCGCGATAGACGGTGAAATCGTCCACGTCATCTTCGGGGACACCAAGGTCGACCAGGGTCTGGGGCGCGACTTCCGTGACTTCCTTGCAATCAGGGCACACCCGACGAACGAGCCGCTGTGCCTGTATGAGGTTGACGGAACTGGCCACCAGGAAGGGCTCGACACCCATGTTGAGCAGCCGCGTGATGGATCCCGCCGCATCGTTCGTGTGGAGAGTGGAGAGGACGAGGTGGCCTGTCAAGGCGGCCTTGACCGCGATCTCGGCGGTCTCGAAGTCCCGGATCTCCCCGACCATGATGATGTCCGGGTCCTGCCGGAGGAAACTGCGCAGCGCCGATGAGAAGTTCAGGCCGATCTCGTCGTGCATCTGCACCTGGTTGATCCCGGCAAGGTTGTACTCCACCGGGTCTTCCGCAGTGGAAATGTTCTCGGTTGTCTTGTTGAGTTCGGTGAGCGCCGAATAGAGGGTGGTCGTCTTTCCGGACCCGGTAGGGCCGGTGATGAGCACCATGCCGTAGGGCTTGTAGATGGCCTCCTTGAAATCGGCCAGCGCCTTGGTGTCGAACCCCAACTTGGTCATGTCCAGTTGCAGGGCACCCTTGTCGAGCAGTCGAAGCACGACCTTCTCGCCCCAGATCACCGGGCAGACCGAGACCCGGAAGTCCATCTCCTTGCCACGTCCCAGCTTCAGCTTGATCCGGCCGTCCTGCGGCAGACGCCTCTCCGCAATGTCCAGGGAACTCATGATCTTGATACGCGACGTGATGGCGTTCTTCAACTTCAGGGGCGGCTTCATCACCTCGTACAACATCCCGTCGATCCGATACCGAACCCGCATGCTCTTCTCGTAGGGCTCGATGTGGATGTCGGACGCCGACTTCTTGATGGCATCGACCAAGATGAGGTTGACCAGCTTGATGACAGGGGCCTCGCCCGCTGTCTTCTCCAGGTCCATGATGTCGATGTCTTCTTCCTCTTCGGCAACGTCTATCTCCTCGTCATCGAAATCCATCATCACGTCGTCGAAAGAGACGTTCGACGTGTAGTACTTCTCGATGGATTCCACGATGGCCGCCTCGGAAGCAACCACCACCTCGATGTTGTAGCCGGTAAGAAATTTGATGTCGTCAATGGCGAAGATGTTGGACGGATCCGCCATGGCGATGATCAGCGTGTTGCCAGACCGGTTGACCGGAATCACCTGGTGCTTCTGCGCAACCTCCTTCGGAATCAACTTGATGATGTCCGGCTCGATGTCGAATTCGTACAGGTTGATCGATGGAATCCCGTACTGCTTGGAGAGAAACGCGGTCAGCTCGTTCTCCTCGATGAATCCCATCTTGGTGAGCTGATAACCGAGCCGGCCCCCGCCACTCCGCTGCTCCTCCGCAGCCTTCTGGAGCTGCAGCGGCGTGATGAGTTTCTCGCGGACCAGCAACTCGCCGAGCCGACCAGGATCGGTGCTACCATTCGACATGCTTTCCTCTCAAAACACGATAGTATGCTGTCAAGTGCACAAGGGACCGAACCGCTCGAAACGGTTGCAGCCAGGCGACGACAGGCTCGTTGCATCACTTCACGAACGTCAGCCGCAGGTGTGTGGAGCGGGCGCACTTCCGATATACCACCTTAGCCGGGCCGCGCCGTTTGTCAAGTGCGAATAGGAAGTTGTCCTCGCTCAGACAGGAAACGCGGCGAAATTGCAATTCTGGAGATTACACGTCCTGCGGCACCCGGACACCTCTTGCCTCCGCAACGCGGCTTCACGTCCCCACCACACGTCCACGAGGCTGGCCGACTGCACATTCCCAATCGGCGGCAGGTGATAGCAGGCCAACACCTGGCCCCTGGCGTCGAACGCCACGTCCTGGAAGCCAGCGCGACAGGCAAGGCCGTTGGGCTGTACCGGCGCCCGGAAGTACTGCTTGAATGCCTCGAGCTGGGCAGCGTCGTTGCAGATCGGGCCGCCCTGCCTCCTCAAGGCGATGAGGAAATCCAGTGCCCTGTCCACGGCCTCCATATCTCCGGGCAGCCAGGGATCGTCGCGGTACCAACCGGGGTTGTAGGGCTGACCGAACGGCTGGTACACCGGCTTAAAGACCACCTGGATGCCCCGAGCGTCGCACAGCTCCGCCAGTGCTGCAACTTCCGGGATGGATCCCCGGTGCAAGATCGTGGCGATGACCACTCGAGGCCTCGGCACGCGCGAAAGGGCGTCCAGGGCGTGCATGACTCGCCGGAAAAGCCCGGGGCGGTTCCGGATACGGTCGTGCGTGGCCTCGGTGGCTCCGTCCAGAGAGACGTACAGGATGTCCAGGCCGGCGTCATGCAGTCGCCGGGCCATCGTGTCGTCGATGAGCAGGCCGTTGGTGTTCGCGCTGGCGGTCATCCCCAACCGGGTCGCGAAGGCGATGAGCGCCACCAGGTCTTGGCGCAAAAAGGGCTCACCTCCCGAGAAGTTCACCGACATGCCTGGGGAAAGGCCGGCGAGTTCCTCGAGTACCCGTTGCCACGCTTCGGTCGATAGTTCCCTTCCCACGGGCTTGCGCCAGATGTCGCACTGGTGGCACGATAGATTGCACCGGTCCGTCGGGCAGATGTGCGCCTGGACTGGCCGGCCGGTGTCGCCGTACAGCCGGCATTGCGCGGCCGCCCGGACTTTCCATTCGTGCAACCGGCCTCGTATCCGCCTAGCCATGGGACGCCGCCTCGGCCGCAGCGATTTCGTCGCCCGTGATGCCTGTATAGTTGTGGGAACCGGGGATGAAGCAGTTGCGGCACAACGCCAGGGACCGGTAGTCGCCTCGAGACACCTCCCGGCGCCACCCGGACAGGCGTGTGTCCCCGAACCACAGGGCGCTTAACGGGGTCTCGAGGACGTTCCCCACGAGGTTGTGGAACAGGCTGTCCCGGGTGCACGTGGTCAGGCGCCCGTCCCAGCCTATCACCGGGCTCTTCCAGAACCCCGAGCACGGGCGGCTGCTCCCGTCCCCCGCGCCCGCACCGCACGGCGCATCACCCGCAACCTCCCGGTCGTCGCGCCCAGGCGCGCCGAGTCCAAGCCGATCGACCACACGTGCGTACACGGCGTCCTGGCGTCGCTGCTCTTCAGCGGTCGGACAGTCGAGGGCGCGGAAGAACACGGCGTCTCCGGAGTGCGTGGCCGGTACGTGGTATGCCAGCGGCTTCGGCTCCACGGCGTATCGCCGGAAGCGGGCTTGCCAGTGGGCCAGAAACGCCTCCGCCTCCCGCTCGTTCCGGTCGCTGATGATGCACTGAACGACGACTCGAGGCCAGGGGAATCCCCCCTTTTGACGAAAGCGCAGCAGCCGTTCGACGTTCGCCTCGACTCGTGCCAGCGCGTCCACCCCCTTGGTCCGCTGGTAGGTCCCGGCGGTGGCGGCGTCGAGCGAGATATGCCATCGTTGTGGGACCGGAAAGCGGTTGATGATGCCGGCGGCGATGGTCCGGTCCAGGAGGGTCCCGTTCGTGTGGACCTCCACCTGCTGGAATACCTCCTCGATCCCCGGCATCGAGACGATCGCGTCGTATATGGGCACGAACTCCGGATGACACAACGGCTCCCCGAGCCAGAAAAGGATGAGGTTGTCGAAACGCGCCCGGACCCGCTCCAGGTCCTCGAGGAGCGACTCGACGCCGGCTCGAGGAAAATCTCCCACCCGGGCATAGTGCGCATGCTGCACGCTGGACCGCGCACAATGCCGGCAGCGCAGGTTGCACCGATTGGTGAGTTCTAGCACCAGGTAGCTCCCCGGGAGGTGAAAAGGACGGACAGCCAATTTCATTCTCCCTCGTCGAGCACGAAGCTCAGGCCGGTCGTCTTCTCGAATTCATGCAGCGAGTGGTTGTAACACCCCTTGCGACACCCCTGCTCGACGAGGCGCTTGCGAAACGCCCGGGCGCTCGCACCGGTCCACAACGTCTCGAGGTCGTGCTGCTCCAGGTCGCCGATGGCCAGGTCGTCATGCCCCCACACGCAGCATGGCATGAGCCGGCCGTCCACGGTGATGCCGAACTGCTGGATGAGCCCGAGGCAACGGACGGCCCGGTTCCAGCCGGCATGGTAGTCGAGACCGGTCAGGTAGAACCGCCGCCTGGCTGCGTGGCCGGTGTCCGCGGCGGCCAGGGCCTCCACCGCGTCCCGGTAGGTGCGCCTCGAGGCTTCGTCGCGAAGGTAGAGGGAAGGGACGTCGTTGACCGGCCAGAAGTCGAGCGCTGCCCCGTGGCTGGTCGCCAGGTCGTGCACGGCCAGAAGGTGATCGGCGTTGCGCCGGGTCACCACGAAATGCACGTGTACATCGATGTCGTGGTGTTGCAGCAGCGCCAGGGCCCTGGTGGCGGTCTCGAACGCGCCCGGCGACCCTCGCAGTGCGTCGTGGACGCTGGCCATGCCGTCGATGGAGATCGAGATGGAGTCCAGGCCGCTCTCCACGATGGCGTCGATCCGGTCCGGGACCAGGAGCCCGTTGGTCGTCACGTTGGTGCCCAGGCCGGCTTCCCGCGCGTGCGCCACCATCCGCCACAGGCCGGGGTGCAGCAGGGGCTCGCCACCGGTAAACACGACCGCGCTCGCTCCCAGTCGTGCCGCCTGGTCGATGATCCTCGTGGCGAACGGTTCGGGCATCCGTGCTGTCCCTCGGCCCTGGTCGCAGAAGGTGCAGGAAAGGTTGCACGCCTGGGTGATATTCAGGATCATGACCGGCGCGATCCGCTGCCGTGACGCTTCCGGGAGGTGCTCCACGGCCAGCAGCAGGGGGTCGCCGAGCCCGGTTCTCCGCGCGGCGGCTGCGCGGTTCGCCCGCTCCGGGCGGTTCGTCCGGGGTTCGGCGCGAGGCTGCGCGCGATCCACGGCCCCCCTCCGGGTCTCGGCGGCTTCCGCGACAGGGCTCCCGGCCCGGCCGGCTCGAGGCGCCGTTCGGGGTGCGCGGTACGCTGCGGTGTGCCCTGGTGCCAACGGTTCCCGGTAGCAGTCCAGGTAGGCGCGACAGACGTCGTCCCAGTCCAGGGTCTCCACGAACGCACTGCCGGCCTTGCTCAACCGGGCAGCCCGGTCCGGGTCACGCCGCAACCGGGCCACGACGCCGGCGAATGTCTCCATGTCCGCGGCGAGTTCCAGTTCCACGCCAGGCGTCACCGGGATGCCTTCCGCTCCTTTCGGTGTGCTGACGACCGGCAGCCGTGCGGCGAAGTACTCGAGGATCTTGAGGCGCGTGCCCCCGCCGTCCTCGAGGGGGACGACGGCCACGTCCGCGGCGGCGAGGTGTTCCGGGAGGTCCTGGACGGCGCCGGTGAAGACCATCCGTGGATGGGCGTAGTAGCGTGGTGGGTTGAGCCCACAGACCAGTGCCCACGCCGGGACTCCCCGGGCCTCGAGCCCCGGCAGGAGGTCCTCGGCGATATGCTTCACGGCTATCGTGTTCGGCCAGTAGTGCAACGTGCCATGGAACACGAGGAGAAAGGCGTCCTCGTCGATGCCGTAGCGCGCACGGATGCCCCGGCCGGACAGGTCGTCGTAGGCGTCCAGGTTCACCCCGTGGGGGATGACGCGGATGCGATTCGCCGGGACCCCCATCGTTTCCAGTCTCGCCCTGTCCGGTTCCGAGACCGCGATCACGTGGTCCACGAGGCGCGCAAGCCGCGATTCGATGCGCTCGAACCGGCGGATCACGTCGCCGGGGATCTCGGTGGTGTCCTGCAGCCGGAGGTACTCCACGTTGTGCTCCACCAGCGCGCACCGGCCTCCCAGCAGCCGGGAAGCGATCCAGGCCGGCATGGCATAGCCGGGAAACTCGGCCTGGTACACCTGTATGCGGTATCGCCTGCCCACGAAGAGCACGCGTACCCAGAAGTCGGGATCGACCGCGGCCTGGTAGAGGAACTGTTCATCTCCAGGGTACCCGATTCGGGTCAGCAGCCAGCGAAGGGCTTTCCAGTAGTCGGGGACCGGTAGGCGGGCGAGCCCACGCTTGACCACCGGCGGACAGTTCGTCGCGCTCAGCAGTGCCTGGGGGTAGCGCCGGCGCTCGACCTGGCCGCCCGAGACGTGGGTATACCAGAGCCTGTCGTTGGTCACGATTTCGACCGTGGCACCGAGCCGGGACAGCGCGCGAGCGGTCTCCATGATCTTGACCGCGGCACCATGAACCGGGGGCTCGAGGTCCGGCCGGGTGATGATACAGATACGAATCGACATTCGGCGACGTACCCCGCGCGACATCGGGCGCATGCGCCCCCGGGACCGTGGCGCCGCTGCCGCCACCGGGTGCACGGGGGGGTCACCTGGCGACCAACCGCGGCTCGTGCACGACAAGGCGTGCGTGCCGGTAGTCTTCCACCACAGCGGCTGCCTTCGCTTGCCCTCCTCACGGGTTCCTCGAGCGCGCGAGCGGACGGGAGACCCGCTGGAAACTGGCGGCTGTCGAACAACGTCCTTATACTGGCCGCCGTGCCCGGCGTCAAGCGAGGCGGCCTGAGAGGGGCGCCGGGTCGTCGCTGCTACCAGCGCCTCGAGGCGACCACCTCCACGAGCAGCGGGCTTTCGTCCACCGGGGAACGGGGTGCGAGGGCTGCGCCCAGCTCGAACGCGAACCCTTCCGCGTCGGGGAACCGTCCGGGACCCGACAGCTTGCCCATGAAGTCGGCGTGGGAACGTCCGGCCCGGTAGTCCGGTTCCCGCGGGGGATGCTGGAGGTAGCGTTCCGACAGGTCGATGTCCGGTGTGACGAGCAGAGTGGTGGAGTAATAGAGGAGGCCCAGGGGACGGTAGATGCACGCGCCTCCGACCTTCCGGTCTCCCATGGTCAGGTCCGATATGCCCCGCTGCCGGATACCGGGGATACCCAGGCGTCCCAGGGCGTCGATCACCCAGGCGGACAGGCCACCGAACGCTTCCCGCCCCCCTCCGAATCCTTTCTTGGGGCTGACCAGGGACACGATGACGTTGCCGGGATCGAGCACCACCGCGCAGCCTCCGCCGCGGCGACGTAGCACGGGCACCCCGTCCTCGAGGACAGGGTCGAGCCGGAGTTCCTGTTCCGGCTTGCTCCCCCTTCCCAGAACCACGGCGACATCCCGGACAGGGTAGACGCGAAGCCGCGCCCGGCCCGTGGCACGGACCGCCTCGAGAAGGTCGTCGTCCAGGTCATAGGAACCGATGGGGGGCAGCGTGGTCATCGATACGTCTCACGGTTCCGGCCGGCGCCCCCCGTCATCTCGAGCACTCCGGGGCGTCGGACGCGGTGGTTCCGTCCAGGTAGGGGATGAAGAACAGGAGCACCATGCCCGGCACGGCGGCGACGAAGGTGAAGCCGAAGTAGAGGGTGTAGCCCATCCATTCCGCCAGGAACCCGCTGGCCACGCCGGCGAACGTGAAACTCAAGCTCATCAGTGCGGTCAAGATGGCCATGTGGGCCGCCTTGTACCGGGGACGACAGCACCGCATGATGTAGACCATGAAGACTGCCGTGCCGAACCCTGCACCGAACGCCTCCACGGTGATGACCAGGGTGAGTAGGGCGTAGTTGAGCGGTGCGACCCCGGCCTGCGCCAGGTCCACGTAGTAGTAGGAGACCGCCATGTAAAGCAACTGCAGCACGTTCTGCATCAGGACGAACGGCCACAACCACCGCTCGAGCCCGTCCCGGCTGATGAGGTAGCCGCCGGCCATGGTGGCCGCGAGGGAGGCGACCACGCCGAACGTGCCGCCGGCTATGCCGAATTGCTCCATGGTCATCCCGATATCCCTGAGAAAGGCGTAGCGCATTTTCAGCAGGAATGACTCGCCGGTCCGGAACAGGATGACGAACGCCAGGATACGCCCGACCTGTCTTTGCGCCAGGAAATCCACGAAGGCGTCGGCGTAGAACGAGTCCCGTGTGTCGATCCAGCGGCGGATTCGCCCCTGCATGGCCAGGACGACGAGCAACGCGGCCAGGAATGCGAGAGCGATCCACTCCGACACCGAGATCTTGTCCAGGAACGGGAGCGCCTCGAGCAGGCGGCGGCGACTCGCCCGTACCGCCTCGAGCGACAGGAGGTACCGGGCGGCACCTGCCAGCATGGCCAGACCGGCGGCGGCGAGGAACGTTTTCACACGACAGGCTGCCCGCACCATCTCCCAGGGAGCGACCCCGGGGGTCTCGACTCGAGGCAACCACGTGGCGTGGTAGAACAGGAGGAGGGCCATCAGAGCGGCCACGAGGACGAACCCCGCCGGCCACCCCACCTTGCTGATGAACACCACCAGCGGCCCGCTCACCACGAGCATGGCGACGCGATAGGCTGTTACCCGGTAGCCCACGAACCGGGACTGGCCCTTCTTGTCGAGCGCCTCGAGGTAGTACCCGTCGATGGCGATGTCATGGGTGGCGGACAGGAAGGCCAGTGCGAGGAAGAGCGCGGATGCCAACGTCAGGACATTCGGCAGGGGGGCGACCAGGGCCAGCGCGAGGATGACCGAGACGATCCCCACCTCGGTCCATATCAGCCACGACCGTTTGGTCGCGTACCGGTCGGCGAACGGTCCCCACAAGAACTTGAGGTTCCAGGGAAGGTGGAGCAGCGCGGTCAGCCCGATGGCCTTGAGACTGGCGCCGAGTTCCTTGAACAGCACTTCGGCGAGCGTGTTGACCACCGTGTAGGGGTACCCCTCGGCGAAATAGGTCGACGCGACCCAGAGATGCGGGCTCGAAAGTCTTTTCCGCAGGCTTCCCTTCATGACGCGCCTCCTCGTCGGCTGTGCAGCGGCTCCCAGGATAGACCATTTTGCTCGAGGCAGGAAGCGGTCTGCGGAGATAGCGCTTGATGCGGGTGGGCTCGCGTGCTATCAAGCGTTGATTCACAGCACACCGCCCCGCCAGGTCCGCGAAGGGCCTCCTGGACAACGGAGGTGCCATGAGCCGGCCCATCATCCACACGGACATCCTCCTCAAGTTCATCCGGACAGGGGCCCGCGCTCGTGCCGAAAAGCTGCTCGACAGGATCCACCCTGCCGACATCGCCACGCTGCTCGGCAAACTGCGCCCGGCAGAAGCCAGGGAACTGATCGACCTGCTGTTTTCCTCGAGGCAGGCCGGCAAAACCCTGTCCGAACTGCCGGCGGAGATGATCCCGTCGTTCCTGGAACTGCTCGATGACGAGCGGCTTGGTCAGATCCTCGGCCGGATCGCACCGGACGACGCCATTCTGCTCCTGGACAGCCTCGATGTCACACGCCAGGCTCGAGTGATTCCGCTGATCGACCCGGCGCGCCGGGCGGAACTGGATCGGCTCCTCCGCTACGAAGCCGGGACTGCCGGCAACGTCATGACACCGCGGTTCCTCGCCCTGGAGCGAACCGCCACGGCCCAGGAGGCGATCGACGCGATCCGCACCCTGGGCGAGCAGGTGGAGGCGGTGTTCTACCTCTACGTGGTGGACAGGAACGGCCGGCTGGAAGGTGTCGTGCCGATTCGTCGCCTCGTCGCCGCACCTCCCGACCGCAGGCTGGAAGCCATCATGATGCCGGACCCGGTGTCCGTGCCGCCCGAGGCGACCCAGGAACGGGTGGCCAACGTGGTGGCACGCTACAACCTCCTCGCCGTGCCCGTCACCGACGCGGACGGACGTTTGCTGGGTATCATCACGGTCGACGACGTTATCGACGTCATCCAGGAGGAGGCGACCCAGGACATGTACCGCCTGGCCGGTCTCGACGAGGAAGACCGGGTATTCAGTCCCATGGCCACCTCGGTGCGCAAGCGCATTCCCTGGACGGCCATCAACCTGGGCACCGCGTTCATGTCCGCATCTGTGGTGGGCCTCTTCGAGGGGACGATCGCCCGCAATGCCACCCTGGCGGTGTTCATGCCCGTCGTGGCCGGACTCGGGGGCAACGTGGGGTCGCAGACCCTGACCGTGATCACTCGAGGTATCGCCCTGGGCGAGTTCGAGTTCGAACGCACGTTCCGGGTGATCCTGAAAAACATGTTCATCGGCATGACCCTGGGAGCCGGTGTCGGCGTCCTGGCGGCCGGCATCGCCTGGTTGTGGAAGTCCGACCCCGCCATCGGCCTCGTCCTGTTCCTCGCCATGGTGGCCAACATGGCCATGGCTGGAATCGTCGGCGCGTCGGTGCCGGTGGTGCTCAAGCGGCTCAAGAAGGACCCCGCCCTGGGCGGCAGCGTGCTGATCACCGCCCTCACCGACTCCTTCGGATTCCTCTGTTTCCTCGGGCTGGCGCACCTGATCCTCGGGCTCTTCTGAGAAACGGTCCGTCAGGCTCGCACGTCGAGCAAGCGTCATGGCTAAGGTCCTCCTGGTTACGCCTCCGTTCACGCAGCTCAACGCACCCTATCCCGCGGTGCCCTGTCTGACCCGGACGCTCCGGACCGCTGGCCACGACACGGTCCAGGCCGACCTCGGGCTCGAGTCCGCTCTGCGCCTCTTCTCCCGCGACGGGTTGCTCAAACTCTTCGCGTCCGCGCGTGCTTCTCGAGTCCCGCCGGGGTCGCGCCTGGCGTGGGCCTTCGAGATGGCAGAACGATACCTGGACACCATTGAACCGGTCGTTCGATTCCTCCAGGGAAGGGACCCGACCCTCGCCCACAGGGTGTGCCATGCCCGCTTCCTGCCCGAAGGCCCCAGGTTCGACAGGCTCCAGGATGAAAGCTGGGCCTTCGGGACCCTCGGTGTCACCGACCGTGCCCGTTTCCTCTGTACCCTGTACCTCGAGGACCTGGCGGACCTGGTCACCGAGTTGCTCGTTCCCGAATACCGGTTCAGCAGGTACGGCGAATCCTTGGCCCTCGCCGCGACCGATTTCGCCGTCATGGCCAAGGTGCTGGCCCAACCCGGCAACTTCGTCGATGAACTCGCCGCCGGCGTCATGGAAGCCCTGCTCGACCGGCATCGGCCCCAGGTCGTCGGGTTCACGGTGCCCTTTCCAGGCACGCTCCTGGGGGCGCTTCGCGCGGCCCAGGTAGTCAGACGTTGGGATCCCCGCACCCGGGTCGTGCTGGGAGGCGGATTCGTCAATACCGAACTCCGGGACCTCCGCGCACCCGCCCTGTTCGACATCGTCGACTTCGTCACCCTGGACGACGGCGAGGAGCCGATGATCGCCATGCTGGAGCACCTCGAGGGCGCGCGCGGCGCCGGCGCGTTGTGCCGGACGTTCGTGCGGGACGGCTCATCGGTGCGCTTCATCGCCGGGGACCGGCCCCCGGACCTCAGCGGCGTGCCTCGAGGCTTTCCCTCGTTCGATGGGTTGCCCCTGGACGGATACCTCTCGGTGCTCGAGCTGCTCAATCCCACCCATCGGCTCTGGTCCGACGGGCGCTGGAACAGGATGCCCCTTGCCCACGGGTGCTACTGGAAACGCTGTGCCTTCTGCGATGTCACGCTCCCCCACGTGGCGGACTTCAGACCCGGTCGAGCACGCGACATCGTGGACCGGATGGAGCACATCGTGGCCGAGACGGGCCAGTCCGGGTTCCATTTCGTGGACGAAGCCGCGCCGCCGGCCCTCTTGCGAGCGATGGCCCTGGAGATCCTCGAGCGCGGCCTGGTCGTCTCCTGGTGGGGGAACGTCCGGTTCGAGGAGGCGTTCACCCCCGACCTGTGCCGGCTCCTGGCAGCCTCCGGGTGCATCGCCGTCAGCGGCGGGCTCGAGATCGCTTCGGACAGGCTGCTCAAGCGCATGCGAAAGGGGGTGACCGTGGCCCAGGTCGCCCGGGCCGCGGCCGCCTTCACCGGGGCATCGATCATGGTGCACGCCTATCTCATGTACGGCTTTCCCTCCCAGACGGAGCAAGAGATCGTGGACAGCCTCGAGCGGGTCCGCCAACTCTTCGACGAGGGGCTGATCCAGTCCGGATTCTGGCACCGGTTCTACGCCACCGCCCACGCCCCGGTGGGCCGCTGCCCGGCCGAGTTCGGCATCACCATCACCGGACCGGAAAGAGGCGACTTCGCATGGAACGACCTCGAGTATGTCGATGCCGCCGGGTGCGATGCAGACGCCTACGGCCCCGCCCTGGATACGGCCCTGTACCACTTCATGCATGGCCAGGGGCTCGACCGGGATGTGCGCTCGTGGTTCGACCGGCGGGTGCCTCGCCCCAACGTACCCAAGTCCGAGGTGCGCAGGGCCGTGGCGGGCCTCCGGACCATGAGCAGTGGTGCACCGGGCTCCTGCCGCCTGGTCTGGCTGGGAGGACGCGCGGACATCGCGCCAGCACCCGCCTCGAGCCGCACGGGCAAGGAGATCCTGCAGGTCGCGGCGGCGGGCGGTGTGCGGACGTTTCGCCTGCCCGGGCCCCAGGCACGCTGGCTCAAGGCGTGTCTCGACCGCAGCCGGCCTCGAGGGCGTGGCGGCAAGCCCTATCCCACCGTGGAGGAGGTGGCGGAGCGCCACCCGGGAGGGCCGGCAGCGTTCGCGTCGTTCATCGCCCGACAGACCTGGCGTGCCGTTCGGGAGGACGGGCTGCTGCTGGTGCCTTCTTCGAGGTGACGCCGTCGTCCCCGGAGCCTCGACCAGGGGGTTACGAATCCTCGCGGCGGCCGGCGTCCGGCGGGAAGAGTCGAGCCGGGTTCAGCCGCCGCCACTTACCGGGCGGGAGGTCTCCCAGTTCGATGTGCATGATCCGAGTTCTCCGCAGGTTGAGCACGCGGTGCCCGCACGCCTCGCACATGCGCCGGATCTGCCGGTTGCGTCCTTCGGTGAGCACGATACGGAAGGCGCGGGCGCCGAGGCGTTCCACGGAGCAGGGCCGGGTCGGGCGGCCATCGAGGACGATGCCCTTGCGCAGGCATGCCAGGAGGTCGTCGCCGAAGGGCCGGTCCAGGCGGACCACGTACTCCTTTTCGTGCCGGTAGGCTGGGTGCAGAATACGCCGGCTGATGTCCCCGTCGTTGGTGAACAGGATCAAGCCGCTCGAGTTGCGGTCGAGCCGGCCGACCGGGAAGACCCGTTCGGGAAAGTTCAGGATGGACATGATGTTGTCGGGTTCCCGCTCGTCGGTCGTGGTGACCACGCCTCGAGGCTTGTTGAAGGCCAGGACGATGGTATCTGGGTGGGGCGTAACAGGCTCGCCGTCGACGCGGACCCGGGCGCCGGGAGGGACGGTTGCGCCCAGCAGCGCGACTCGTCCGTCGATGGTGACTCTTTCCTCGCGCACCAGCGTATCGGCCTGGCGCCTCGAGCAGTACCCGGAGCGGGCGAGGTACTTGTTGATCCGGACGGGGCCTTTTGGGAAGGATTCTCCCCCCGTTCCGGGTGTGTGGCCGGTGTCGTCCACCCGGCGTCTCCTTGTTCGGGGCCTGGCCTGCCCTGGGTGCTCGAGCACCAGGTCCAGCCGTGCCGGGATCGTCGCATTGGATTGTCCCGGCTGCACGGACGGCTATATTTTGTAGGTCACTTCCGGGCATGTCAATCCCGGATACTTCGAGGATTTGCAGGAGGTCGTTGGTCGCATGAAGCCTGAAGTCATGTTGGAGGAAGCGGCGAGAGCGGTTCGTGTTCGAGGGACGTCGCGCGGGGTCAACCTGGTCGCCTACTCCGGGGGAGTGGACAGTGCGCTCGTCGCCTGCATCGTGCACCGCGTGTTTCCCGGGAACACGCACGCGGTCATCGGGGTGTCGGGCTCCCTCCCGCGGGAGCAGCTCGACCTGGCCCGCATGCTTGCCGGTCGCCACGAGATTCCGCTGGTGGAGATCGAGACCCACGAAGGAAGCCTGGAGTCCTACGTGGAGAACGAGGGTTCGAGTTGCTATGCCTGCAAGCGGACCCTGTATGCCGCCATCTGGGAGGTGGGGACGCGCCTTCTGGACAAGGAGGGGCGGTCCGGGGAAGCGATCGTGGTGTTCAACGGCACCAACGCCGAGGATCTCGAGGATCCGACTCGAGTGGGTCTTCGAGCCGCGGAGGAGTTCGGCGTGGAGAGTCCGCTCCGCCGGTGGCGCAAGGCGGAAGTGCGGGTCATGTCTCGCCATCTCGGTCTCCCGAACTGGGGATTCGCCGCCAGTCCCTGCCTGCGCTCGAGGCTGCAACCCGGTGTTCGGGCCACGCCGGCCAACCTGGCACGGATCGAAGCGGCCGAGGCGGGGATACGCAACCTGTTGGCGCTCGAGCCGCAGGACAATCTCCGCGTTCGTCACCTTGCGGGCGATGTCGCGCGCATCGAGCTGGACCCCTCGAGGATGCCGCGGCTGGCGGTGGTTCGGGGGGAGGCCGAGCGGCTGTTGTCGGAACTGGGGTTCACGGAAGTGTCGGTGCGACCGTTTCGTTCGGGCAGTCTGAGCTTCCGGGTGTGACCGTCCGGGCGCGCCTCGAGTCTCCGATAGAGTCTTCCTTGCCGGGCCGATCGGTGGTAGAATCGTGTGGTAGGGAGGGGCCTGCCGGCGGAGGCCCGACGAGCGAGATCGATGCACGAGTGCACTGCGGTCACGCCATCGCACGAGGTGGCGTCATGGCGAAGGCACGGCTGTGGCGTGCTGCGGGGAAAGGGCGATCATGGACGAACAGCAGGACAACCTTTCCACGGCAACAGAGACCGACCTCGAGACGCCCGTTCTGGAAGAGGGGGGCGTTCCTCCCGTGCCGGACGATGGGAGCGTTCCTCCGGGCACGGACGAGGGGGGCGTTCCTCCAGGCACGGATGACACGGGGATCCCCCCCCCGGATGAACTGGATGACGTGTTGTCCATGGCTGATGGGGAGGAGGCGCAGCGCGGGACGAGCAAGCGCCACCAGCAAGTATCCGGGGTGTTGACCCAGATGGCACGAGTCGCCCGGTCGTTCCTGCTCTACGACCCGCGGAACAAGGCCATTCACCACTTCCTGACATCCCTGCTCGACAATCTCGTCTCCTGCCTGAAAGATGGTGCCATCAAGCTCATGGTCCAGCCGTTCGAACTCTGGTACGAGGGGGAAGTGGTGTACCTGAACCGGGATCGCGAGCGCAGCCTGGCGTTCCGGTTCTATCGCGACGGGGTGAGAGGACTGCACTTCCTGCCCGGGTTCCACTGGGAGGAACTCGCCAAGCTCCTCGAGATTCTCTCCATCCGCTACACCGGGGTTCACCAGCACGAAGACGATGTGGTCACCCTGTTGTGGAAGGCCAATTTCAAGAACCTCGAGATCGTGGCGGTGGAGGGGTTCGTGCCGGAGGACGAGGAGGAGGACGAGGAGGAGGACTTGCGCGCTCTGTCGTTGAGATTCGATGCAGAAGCGGGAGGTCCCGGGAAGCGGGTGGGCGGTGGGCCGGGTGCCGACCCGGAGGCGGCACCTCTTCCCGACGATGTCGATCTCCCGCCGCCCCACCTTCCGAAGAAGGTGAAGCCGGACTGGGTGGACGTACCGGTGCATATCAAGGCCCGCTACCGTTCAGAGGTGTCGGCGGCCGCGCTCCCTTCCGACTGTCTTCGACTCGTCCGGCACATGCGCAGGCAGCTCGACGACCCGCAGGAGAGGTGGAAGTACGGCGACATCGCCCACCTGTTCAAGGAGATCCGGGAGTTCCTCCTGGTTTCGGAACACCTGGGACCTCTCCAGCGCTTCATGGACATCGTCGCGGAGATGGCCAAGGCCGAACCCCCCCCGTGGGACCAGACGAGACGGATGGCCCTCGACGATCTTCTGAGGGGGTGCGGGGATGACCACGCCGTGCGGAAGCTCCTGCACTCCATCCCGGTGGAGGAGCGGCAGCTCGACCCGGAGCTGCTGGCCGTGATCAAGCGCGCCTGTGCGGACCCGTTCAACGCGGTCCTGGACGGCCTGGCCAAGGAGCATGGCAGTGCCTCTCGAGCCATCGGCCGCCAGATGTTGGAGGAGCTGGGCAAGGAGCGGGTCGAGGAGCTGCAGCAGCGTTTCGATGCGGTCGAAGGGCACGTGGCCCGGGACCTGCTCCGCGTCATTGCTCGTATCGGTGGAGAGCAGGCCGCGCCTTTCGTGGCCAGGCAATGTTCGCACGAAGACATCGAAATCCAGGGCGAAGCCATGAGGCATCTCAAGGCGATGCCCTATTCCGGACAGGTCGGAAGGGCCATATTCGAGGCGTTCAAGACGGCCGAGAGCGAGCGGCGCACAGCTCTCCTGGACATCATGAAGCATACAGGTGACAGGCGGTTCGTGGACAACCTGGCCAGACTCCTCGAGAAGCAGGGCTCCAGCATCTCCTCGAGCGACGCCGTCCAGATCGGCCGGCTGATGGGCCAACTGGGTGGCGAGCGATACCTCGAGCAGTGGCAGGCATGGTTGACACCCAAGGGGTGGATCAGAAAGCACCTGGGCGGGTCGGCGGCCCAGCAGATTGCGGCCGCCGTGGCCCTGTCCGAGATTCCGGTCGAGCTTGCCGAAAAGACCCTGCGCGGGGCGTTGAAGGTCGCTGATACCGCGGTTCAGCCGTTCATCGGGCGGGCGCTGAGTCATCATCGCAGCGCCGGCGCGGGGAAGGAGGCTTCATGAGTACCGTCGACCAGATGCAGCAGGGTCTGGAGAAGGCGTTGCAAGCGGCGGCCCAGGCCGACGACAGGGAACTGGCCGGCAGGGTCCGGGAAGACGGACGCCGGCTCGTGTTCATCCTCCTCGGCCTGCTCCGTACCAGCAGGCTCCACGACAAGGACAACGCCGCGTTCGAGACACCGTCGAAGGAGTTCGCGACCACGCTTAACGCGCTTCTCGATCTTCTCGGCGCCGTGCACGTGGTGTGCGTCGAGGACCAGATCTATGTCAACGACATTCGCCTCCGCGGTAATCCTCGAGAGCAGCAGATGATCGAGGCATTCGTCCAGGAACTCGCGCGGCACCGTGTCGGCGGCATATCGTTCCATGGCGCGCTCCAGCCGGATGCGGTTCGGGAAATCGCCCAGGCGGTGGCCGGGAAACCGGGAGACGAGAGTCCCCGCGCCGCGCTGGAACACAAGCTGTCCGGCCTCGGTGACATCGCGCTGAGCGGGACCCACCGGTTCCGGATCGGCGGAGAGCCGACGCAGCAGCGCAAGGACTACGAAGAGGCCATGAAGCGCGGGGCGAGCGTGGTGGCGGAGGCGGTCCAGAACCTGGCGGCAGACCGCATTCCCAACCCGCTGCCCATACGCCGCGTGGTTATCGACATGGTGACCAGCCTGAGAGAAGATCCGGTGGACGGCAGTCTGGAGCCCTTCCGACAGACCACGGGACGGGCGGGAGAGCAGCACCTGCTGTCCGTGACCAGCCTCGCCCTCACGATCGGCGAAGCCCTCGAGCTGCCCGAGGGTGCCATCAGCGACCTTGGCGTCGCCGCCATGCTCCACGACATCGGCTACACGAAGGTCCCCGACCGGACGGGCCATTGCGCCGCCGGCGCGCGCCTGCTGCTCCGGCAGCGCGGTTTCCACGAGGCCAAGATTCGCCGGCTGCTGATGGTGCTCGAGCACCACGACCCCTATGCCCCGCGCGACGAGGAGGGCACTTCGGGTCTCAGGCGTTCCGAACGCATGCCCTGCCTTTTCGCCAGGATCCTGCGTATCGCCAACGACTATGACCTGCTCGTGTCGCCTCGCCCGGGTCAGCCCCCACCCATGTCGCCCTCCATGGCGCTCGCGCACATGTGGTCCGCACGGGAGACCGAGTACGACCCCAACTTGCTGGCGCTCTTCGCACAGGTCCTGGGGCTCTTCCCGCCAGGCACACTGCTCGAGCTGACCGACGGCCGCTGGGTTCTCAGTGTCTCCGGGGCCAGGGACAAGGAACGGTTTTCCTGGCCCCTCGTGCGGGTGGTGCGGGAGGCCGACGGGACCTTCTCCGATGCGACCGAGGAGATCGACCTGTACGAGACCCGGACCCACCTGCGCCCGGCCAGGATACTCGATCCATCCAAGATGGGCGTGGACGTCGGCAAGCAAGTATCACGGCGCAAAGCCAGGGACGAAGAGGGCGGTGCCGACGAAGAGGGCGGTGCCGACGAAGAGGGCGGTGCCGACGAAGAGTCGAAGTGATGCCTCGAGCAGTCCTTCCGCACCGTCGCGGGTGATCGAGAACGGAACGGCGGAGGGTCCGGGTGCGGTTACGGTCCAGGGGGCTGAGGGGGGGGGCGTCACGCACGACCGGCAGGGTATCGTGGTCAGATGACGAATTCGCCGTCCTTGTTGAGGAGTTCGCCGTCGACCCGGATCTCGCCTCCCCGCCGCAGGTCGCAGATCATGTCCCAGTGGATGGCGGACCGGTTCTTGCTGCCCGTGCTGGGGATGCCCGCGCCGAGCGCCATGTGGAAGCTGCCCCCGATCTTCTCGTCGAAGAGCAACTGGCGCGTGAAACGCTTGATCCCGGCGTTCGTTCCGATGGCGAACTCGCCGACGCGACGGGCACCCTCGTCGGTGTCGATCGTCTTGAGCAGGAACGCCTCGTTCTTTTCCGCCGTGGCCTTGACGACCTTGCCGTCCTCGAACCACAGGCGGACCCCAGAGACTTCTCTTCCACCGTGGATGGCCGGGTAGGAGAAAAACACGTGCCCGTTGACGCTGTCCTCGAGCGGGCCGGTGAAGACCTCGCCGTCGGGCATGTTCTCGTGCCCGTCGCAATTGATGAAACTGCGGCCGTCAATTCTCAGCGTCAGCTCGGTCTCCGGGCCGCGGACATGGACCTCTTTGCGGCCCTTCAACCAGTCCACGATACGTTGCTGCCGCCGGGAAAGCCGTTGCCACCAGCCGACCGGGTCGTCAGGGTCGGGCATGCAGGCCCCGTAGACGAAGTCCTCGTAGTCGTGAAGACTCATGTCCGCGTCCTGGGCGAATGCGTTGGTGGGAAACAACGTCCCGGTCCACTTCAGTTCCCCCGCCGAGTACCGCGACAGGAGGGTCTCCGTCAGCTTGCTCCGCGCCCGGTCACGCAGCACCGATCGGGCCGGATCGACGTTGTTCAACGCCCGCGTGTTCGCCGTGCTGAGTATCACCAGGATGGCGTCGTAGGTGCCGATAGCGTGCTGGTGAACGTCGGAGACATGCTGAAGCTGGTTGTCCGAGGCGAACCGGAAGAGAAGTTCGTCCTGGTCCGGCAGCGTGATCAGCAGCATCGGATGGCCGCCGGCCTGGAGCACGGCGGTGTAGGTGGCGCGGAGAAGCGGTTCGGCCAGCGTCGTTCCCTGGATGATCACCCGCTGGTTGCGCTGGATCCCCATCGAATAGTTGATCAAGACATCCGCAAACTTGTCCACCCGCGAATCGGTCACCATGGCTTTTCTCCTGGAAGCGGTCGCGGACTCGAGGCAGCCGTGACGGTTGCCGGGGCGCTGGTGCGAGCACGTCGCGAACCCTGTGCCGGTGTGCCTCGAGCAACCTCTTTCGCCAAATCGCCGGCCTTTTGGGGCGCAGGGTGGCATCAAAAGCCGAAAACTGGAAGAAAAAAACGCCAAATGAAGCCGAATGGCAACAGAAATGTGAACAAAGAGGAACGTCACGTCAGGGGTTGCAGCAACGGGCGGGTGACTTGCCCGCGCCGATAGCGGCCTCGCGGGTTGCGTAGTGCTGGAGATTCTGTGGAGATATTCGGCGGGCATAGGGGCAGGTGGCCAGGTGGAACACCTTGGACTTGGCACTGGCCACGTAGCCGGCAGGGGCGTCCCTTGGCGCGGCCGTCGCTCCGTCTCCAGCGGTGGCGGGTTGCGAAAGCGCGGGCGCAGCCGTTCCGAGGGGGGCGACCGGGCGTGCCCGGATCTCCTCCAAGTCGAACGGCCCTTCCACGTTCGCCGGCTTCGGCGTGCCTGTTGCCCCCGCGCTCTGCCACCGGCTTCGAGGAAAGGTCTCCACCCACATCCGGCTCCCGTCGCTCAGCACCCGGATCTGTCCGTCCCGATCGGTGCGGAAGACGCGGACCCCCCGGCTGCGAAAGGTATCCAGCGTCTCCCGGTGGGGATGGCCGTACCTGTTGTCCGCGCCGCACGAAATGATCGCCACCCGGACCTGGAGCCGGTCGATGAACGCCGATGTGGATGAGGAACGGCTTCCGTGGTGGCCGACCTTGAGCACGACCGCCGGTGCGACTCCTGCCCCGAGCAGGTGGTCCTCGACCTCGACCTCGGCATCGCCCATGAGGTCCATGCTGAACTCATGGTAGGTCAATCGGAGCACGACCGATGTGTTGTTGAGTTCGCCCGCCGCTTGCTGAAACCATGCGTCCGTGGGCGCGAGCACCTCGAGGGTCGCGCCGCTCCCAATCTTGTATACCTGGCCCCTGCGTGCCACCCGGGCGGGCACCTGGCGGGCTTTCAGTTCGCGCAGCATGTTCTCGTAGGCGCGGGTGGTGTGGACGGCACCCGAATCGGAAAAGAGGCGAACCGGGTACCGCTCGAGAACAGCGACGAATCCGCCCAAGTGGTCTTCGTGGGGGTGGGTGTTGAAGGCCGCGTCGATCCGCTCGACCCCGAGGAGCGCCAACTGGGCCAGGAGCAGCTCTCGGCTCTTCCCTGGCCCCGCGTCGATGAGCGCTGTCTTCCCGCCCGGGGTCTGGATGACGATGGCGTCGCCCTGGCCGACGTCGAGCACGGCCACCCGGAGAAGGTCCCCCTCGTCCGGCGGGGGAGTCCCGGCCGGGGAGGTCCCTGCCGTGGCGAGAAGCAGAAACAGGACGACCCAGCAGAGGAGGCGAAGGCGGGCAGGCACCCGCTGAACCAGGCGTTCCATGGATTCTCCAGGTCCCGGGCCATCTCCAGGTCCACCGGGCCCGGGCGGATGGAGGGCCCTCGATTGGTGTACGCGGCCTGCTTCCGCCGGGACCCGATGGCCGAATCCGTTCGCCTCGAGCAGATCGCCCGCGCGACGGTCCGGTCACGGAACCCACCCGAATCCTCTTCCCGGGCTTTCGTCTCGAGACCCTGTTGAACGAGACGGCCTCAGCAGCAGGTAGTGACCTAATGTACCTCGACGAGAGCGCTGCGTCAACGCGGCCTGTCTTCCCCAATCTGCGTGCTGCGCCCCTCCCGCGCCCTCCAGCCCCCGCGGGCGCGCCGCCCGTGTCGCCCCCGAATGCTACAGCTTGTCGTCGAGTTTCGAAAGGAGGGCGCGAAGCTCTCGAAGGGACATCTTCCGCATCGTTTGCCGGGGCGTCACCACCATCTTGAGCACCCGTTGGCAGGCACGGATCTCTCCGATGAGTTCCCCTTTCTGGAGCCCTTCCTGGAGCCCCTTTTGTCGCCCGATGGCAATGAGTTCCCTGCCGCCAGCCGTCTCTTTCAAGGAGGTCAGTTGCAGCATATCTCCTACCTCCTTCAGCCCCATGGTCGCGAACCGTTGCAACACGGTGTATTGCAATAGCTCTATCCAGAATCTACGAGGTTCTTTACTTTTCTTGGTGCCGGATTCGGGTCTTCCGAAGATGCGCCAGAACGGGACCTGGCTGTTCCACCAGGTGTCGGCGCACCGGAAATCGACCCCCCGGTGCAGCACAAGCGTTCATCCCCAACCACACCTTCCAGGATGTGGTATACTGCCCCTGGCAGGCGTGCGTGCGATGGCAGGCTTGGGAATCCTATCCGGCTGCGCGGGGGTGTCGTGACCAGCAAGCGAAATGAAACGCGGTGGTGGATCTGTCTTGCGACCTGTTTCTCCGTGGCCGTGGTTGGCTGTTCAAGTCCGGACCATGACGATGACGCCAGCAATCACCCATCGACACCACCACCACTGTCTCCATCACTCGCCCCCGAGTCACCTACGCCAGAGTCGGGCACACCAACGCCGACTTTCGGTGCACCGGCCACCCCGACGCAGGCGCCGGCACCGTCCATCATCCCGGGTCCCTCGCCGACGCCTTCTGCGCCGCCCACGCCCACGCCTGTGCCCACGCCTGTGCCCACGCCCACGCCTGTGCCCACGCCCACGCCTGTGTCCACGCCCACGCCCGTGTCCACGCCAACAGTGCCGCCGGATCGAGATGGGGATGGATTCTCGCTTCCCCAGGGCGATTGCGACGACGGAAATCCGTCCGTCAACCCGGACGCCAACGAGATCTGCAACACCATCGACGATGACTGCGACGGAAGCATCGATGAATCCGACGCCATCGACGCCACCACGTGGTATCAGGACGTGGATCAGGATGGATATGGCAACGCTGCCGCCACGGTCACTCGGTGTGCACAGCCTGATGGTTATGTGGCGTCCGGGTCGGGAGAATTCGACTGCGCCGACACCGACCCGAACCGGCACCCGGGCCAGGATGAGACCTGCGACGGGGTGGACAACAATTGCAACGGGGGCGTCGACGAGGGCGTGACACAGGTCTTCTACCCCGACAACGACGGTGACGGGTTCGGCCGCTCCGACCCGTCCCAGCCTCCGGCCAACGGAGATGAGCCCGTGGACGCCTGCTCCGCGCCCGAGGGATACGTCGAGGTCGGTGGCGACTGCGACGACACGGATGCCAGCGCTTTTCCCGGTGCGCTCGAGACCTGTGACGACACGGACAACGATTGTGATGGCGCAATAGACGAAGACCTGGACTTCACGGACTACTATGTGGATTCAGATGGAGATGGTTTCGGAGCCGGCCCCGCCACCTCGAGCTGCACGGCACTGGAGGGCATGACCATCACGGCGGGAGATTGCGACGACACGGATGCTGGAGCCTTTCCCGGTGCGCTCGAGACCTGCAACCTGGTCGATGACGACTGCGACGGTGAGGTCGATGAGGGGGTGATGACCGAGTGGTACCTCGACTCGGACGGTGATGGGGCCGGGGATCCGGACCACAGCGTCGTCGACTGTGCGCCGCCCTCGGGATACGTGGCCTCCTCGGACGATTGCGACGACACGAATCCGGACGTCTACCCGGACGCCTCGGACGATTGCGGTGTCGACAACAACTGCAATGGCGTTATCGACGAAGGCTACGATGTGGGTGAGATCGCATGTCCGGCCATCAACTGCCTCGAGATTCGGGACAGCGTGCCAGGCGCCGAGGATGGGTACTACCATGTCGACCCGGAGCAGGACGGGCAGGCGTTCCAGGTCCACTGCCTGTTCAGCGTCAGCGGGGGCGGCTGGACCCATCTGTCTCCAGAGTACCAGCCGACCCTGCAGTCGGTGTCTCGCGAATATCTGTACTATCTCAACGGCAACTGGTATCGGTCGCCTGTGACACACCTGGTGTGGAACTGGGCCGCCTACCAACCTCTCGAGGGCACCTACTACTACAACGCGGGATCCGATGAGAGGTCATTTGGGTGTGTGGACCGGGAGAGCGGGCATTTCGGGGTGGGTTGCAGCAACGGGGGCGGCGACCAGTGGAAGGTCCTCCCGATCTACAACAAGGATCCGGCCAACGGACGCTGCACCATCTGCCAGGACCAGCCGGACGTTTTCGGCGCGGGGGCGTGCGCCGGCAACGTGGAAATCTACTCGCGGCCGTGACTCGTGCACGTTCTTTCGTCATCATGGATTTCCTCGCGCCGAGGTCCCGTCCGGCGCCATCCGCGATCGGATAGGAATGTTGAATTGGTGGAGTTTGGTCTGTAACTGCTGCCACGCGCCCTTCTTCGGCGGCGACCTGACCTTCATCGGCTGTCCGGGATATCACGGCGTGGATGGGGACGTGTTTGACGGCGGCCCGGTGGTGAAGCCGACGCGGGGCGGCCCCGACGCCCTCGACGCGCTGCTTGCCTCGGGCGAACCTCGCCATCCTCGATTGAGGGCAGAGGCGTCACATCCTTCCAGGCCATCTCCTGCGTCCGTGGAGGAGCCGCAACAAGTCCACGTATTCACCGACCTCCCGGTAGGCGATCAGGTAGGGCGTTCCTACGATGATCCGTTCGCGGGTCCCGGCTATTCGACCGGGCCGACCCATCGCCGGATGCTCCGCGAGCTGCTGAGAGGCGGCCCGGATCTTCTGGGCCACCGCCTGCGCGGCATCCGGATTGTCCTGGGCGATGTAGTCTACGGCATCCTCGAGATCACGAAGGGCCGGCTTGGTCCACCTAACCCTTGGCATCGCCCCCCCAACGGGCAAAGGTGGCCTGCACTTCGGCGTCAGAGGCGAAATCTCCTCGATCAGCGGCTTCGATACCGTCTTGGATGGCCTTCGCCATCCACTCCTCCTGAGAGAGGAACTCCTCTAGGGCGCGTTGGACGATCCAGGCTCTGGTGCGCCCGGTGGTGGCGGCGAGTTTGTTGAGCCGTTCCTCCAACTCAACATCGATCTGAACAGTATTCTCGGGCATGTGCCCTCCAAACTCGATGACGCCAATGTCTCGTATGTGATTATGCGGCTCTCCCTCCATGATGGCAATCATCAGTGACATGACAGGCGGCTTCTGCCGGGGGGGGGCGCGAGGGCCGAGTGTGCCTGTCACTTCTGTCAACCCACGCGATACCCGTTGTCCGAACACGAATGACGGGCTACGTGCTTGGCCACAAACACCGGGCTATCGGCCGTCGTCATCATAGATCTCCTCGCGCCGACACCGGAACTGTTCGCTGACGAATGTCGCCGGATGAGAAGAAAAGCGCAGCGGGGGACGGCCCTGTTTCTCCCGCCGATAGTCATCGATGACGATGACGACTCGATGGGCGCCAGGCTGCACTCCAGGAGCCTGAACCGTAAGGAGCCCCTCTGGCGTCACCGGAGCTTCGGCTTCAATCGTCTTCATAGGGTCATCCTTCTTTCAAGGCGCGATTCTGTTCTATGTATTCCCGATGTTGCACGTCCGCTCGCTGGCCGATCCAAGTTACTCCGAGCCACAAATGCGGCTACACGTTTGTCTGTCGCGAAGCAGCGCGCCGCGCCCCTACAAGAATCGACAGGGGGGAAGGAAGATGGCGGAAGCAGATGGGAATCGAACCCACCGGGCCGTGGCTTTCACCAGACCCCACCGGTTTTGAAGACCGGACCGGCCACCAGTGCCGGAACTGCTTCCGTACTCCTTTCTTAGCCCGGCTCCGGCCGCGTGTCAACGAGAGAAGCGCCTCGGAATCTCCCACCAGGCTCCGGGACGAAAGGTGTCGTGGATGTGACAGGGTTGCCGAGCGCTTCGGCGCGTCCACCTTCCACGCACTTGGCACTTGACGCAACCCCGCGGATCCGGATATTGTTCCGTCCCTTGTAACAACGGCTCCGCCATTTCGAAGGCGCTGTTTCGAAAGGCATACTGAGGAAGGAGAGACCATGCGTAGTTTCAACGGCCGTGACATTCTCTCGCTCAAGGATTTCGAGCGAATGGAGTTCTTTCGGGTATTCGAGGTGTGCGAGGAGCTGGCTCCGATCGCGAAGAACCGCAGCAATACCGACATGTGTTCCGACAAGACCCTGCTGACCGCCTTCTACCAGCCGAGCACCCGTACACGGATGGCCACCGAGGCGGCCATGCACCGGCTGGGCGGCCACGTGCTGGGGTTCTCCGATGCCAAGATGACCCGCGCCGGGGACTTCTACCAGGAGTCCATCAAGGATACCGTGCACATGCTCGAGTACTACGGTGATGTGATCGCCATGCGGCACTTCCAGCAGGGTGCGCCGGCCGAGGCGGCGAAATGGTCGTCGGTGCCGATCATCAACTGCGGCGACGGCTGGGGCGAGCACCCCACCCAGGTGCTGACCGACCTGTACACCATCTGGAACGAACTGGGCACCCTCGACGGTATCCACGTCCTCTGCATCGGCGACATGCGCATGCGGACCATGCATTCCATCGGGTACGCGGCGAGCCAGTTCGACATGGACCTGACCCTGGTCTACCCGGACAACATGTCTCCCACCGACGAATTCCGCGCGGAACTCAACGAACGGAACGTGAGCTTCCGGGAGGCCGAGGATGTCCGTGACGTCATCCAGGACGCCGATGTCATCTACATGGAGCCGGTCGTCCAGCCCGACTACACGAAGCCTCGAGACGAGGCCACCGAGGACAAGGGCGTGACGCCTCCCCAGTACCAGGTGACCGCGAAGCTCATGCGGGAGAAGGCCCAGCAGAGCGCCATCGTGCTCCACTCCCTGCCCCGCATGGACGAGTTGACCGTCGACGTGGACGGGACCCGCCACAACCGCTACTGGATCGAGGCCTTCAACGGCGTCGTCATGCGCATGGCGCTCCTCGCCCTCGTGCTGGGCAAGGTGGAGTAAGGAACCAGGCTGGCAGCTCGAGCGGGGGGTCAAGGCTGCGTAGGCGCTCAATAAACGTAAGTGCTCAACAAACCCCACCCTTGCTTTGTCCTGTGTCTTGGTAGTGGGGGAGTGTATCAGGTGCCTGGGCTTTGGTAGGGGGACGGGCCGGACTGGCCCGGTCACGCATGGTGCACGTGCTTCGATACACCACCGCTCACCGGCTCAGAGCCACTCGCCATGGCAGAAGCGCCTCGTGGTCCTCCAGTTTCGTCGCCAGCGGCAAGCGCTCGAACAGGCCGAATCGCGTTCTCCGCGAAGCCCCTTCGGCGGCGTTCGCCCTTCTCGGTCCTCAAGCCACCTCCAGAACTCGTCGAGCACCGGACGGGCATGCTCCTGCCGGCGCTCGCGGAGCGCCTCCGGGCCAAGCACTCCAGAACGCCAGCTTCGCTCCAGGTTGTAAAGTCTCGCGATGTACCTCAGCGCCTTGTCCGCGCCTCCTGGGCGCCGGTTCCTACCCTG
>JAJRTE010000035.1 GCA_024278455.1 Myxococcota bacterium | reverse complement strand
CCGATCCCCCTGGAGAGCCGACGCCGACGCCGGCCGATCCCCCTGGAGAGCCGACGCCGACGCCGGCCGATCCCCCTGGAGAGCCGACGCCGACGCCGGCCGATCCCCCTGGAGAGCCGACGTCGACGCCGGGCAATCTTCCCGGAGACATCACCCCCACCCCCACTGGCGACGGATTTCCCGAAGCGGACCCCTGGGACGACCCGGACTACTGGCTCCAATCCAGCGCTCTCGACCTGGTGTTCGACTGGGACCAGGCGCCAGATGGGCCCCACTTCGAGGTCGTTATGTGCTGGTCGACCAAGGGGTACGGCATCGACATGGCATGCACAACGCTGGCCCACACAATCTCCTCGCTGGACGTATTCGTATACCGGACGGGCCTGATCCTGTTGGGGGGGCTCAACATGGTCGACTTCAACTATCTCGAATACGGCGGGGAACACCTCTATGCGATCACCACGCCGGACCTCGAGCGTTTCGGCACCCACATTTGGTACGTGCAAGACACCGCGTCACCGTTTCTGACTGACGCATCCCTGGAGCAACTGCCGGACGGCACCATCCGGGCTGTCTACTACAGCGGCATGGCAGGGATCGACGGGAACCACCCCATCCGAGCCGCCTACCGCGACGGGGAGGATTGGGTCGAGTCGCCTGAGATCATCTATCTCAACACCAATCTCCTGGATCCCAAGACATGCCCTTTCGACGGTACGAACCATCTGTTCGTGACTCAGGACGAGACATCGATCATTCACGCGATCGGATTGGATCCGTATAACTACTACACGGAACCCACCTTCTCTTGGCCGGACTCCCAGGTCCCCTTCTGCCTGGTGAACGATGGGGAGTTGTGGCTCCTGGGACAAACCGGGGGCGGATGGGGTCCACCGCTGCTGCGTGTCCTCCAGGATGACGACACGTTCTCCGAGCCTGCTGAACTCTGGATGCCCGAAGACTATCCGGACATCGATTCCTGCACGTCGCCCGTGATGGCCGAGTTCCAGGGGACCTACGTGGTATTCTGTGCCGTCCACCGGTAGGCGGCGTCCAGTGCGGACAAGGACACGTTGCTCAAACAGCGCGGAGCACTTGCCGGGCCTTCTCCACCACCCTGTCGATTTCGCCTCGAGTCACGATCAGCGGGGGCGCGAACCGGATGACGTCTTCGTGCGTCTCCTTGCACAGGATGCCCTCGTCCATCAGGGCCTCGCAGAAGCGACGGGCGCCACCGGCCGAGGGATGCAGCACGATGCCGATGAGCAGCCCCTTTCCACGAACGTGGTCCACGTGGGGACTGTCGATTTCTCGCAGCCTGGCCATGAAGTAACGGCCCAGTTCGCCGGCGCGTCCGGCCAGGTCGTCGCGAACCAGTACCTCGAGCGCCTTACGGCCCACCGCGCAGGCCAGCGGATTGCCCCCGAAGGTGGAGCCATGCTCGCCGGGCGTGAACAGTCCGAGCACTTCGGCGCTGCCCACCACCGCGGAAACCGGCAACAGGCCTCCGCCAAGCGCCTTGCCCAGGGTCATCAGGTCCACGGTCACCCCTTCGTGCTGGTGGGCGAACATCTTGCCCGTTCGGCCGAGCCCGGTCTGGATCTCGTCGACCACCAGCAACACCCGGTGCCGGTCGCACAGGTCTCGAGCCTTGCGCAAATAGCCGTCCGGGGGCACCACGACCCCGGCTTCGCCCTGGATGGGCTCTACCAGGAATGCCACCGTGTTGGGTGTGATGGCGGCCTCGAGGGCGTCGATGTCGCCATAGGGCACGACTTTGAACCCAGGTGTGAAGGGGCCGAAGTCGTCTCGATACAGGGGTTCCGTGGAGAAGGAGATCACGGTGGTCGTCCGTCCGTGGAAATTGTCCTGGCACACGATGATCTCGGCCTGGTGCCGGGGAACGCCCTTGACCCGATAGCCCCATTTCCTGGCGGCCTTGATTGCGGTCTCCACGGCTTCGGCGCCGGTGTTCATGGGCAGCATCATGTCCATGCCGCACAGTTCGGTGAGTTCCCGGGCGAACGGCCCGAGCTGGTCGTTGTGGAAGGCCCTCGAGGTCACCGCGACTCGAGCCGCCTGTTCCACGAGAGCGGCGATCAATTCCGGATGGCTGTGCCCGTGGCTCATCGCCGAATAGGCGCTCAGCATGTCCATGTACCGGTTGCCCTCGGTGTCGGTCACCCACACCCCCTGGCCTCGAGCAATCACCACCGGGAGGGGGTGGTAGTTGTGGGCGCTGTATCGTTCGGTCAGGGTGATGATATCTTCGTTGGTTCGCATGATGCCTCCTCGTTGGCGAGCGATTTCGCCTCAGCCGGTGTTCCTGCCGGGCTTGCCGGCGCGCTCCGTGTTGGCGGCGACGGGAGCCCCTTCTCCCACCGGCGGAGAGGGGCTGGACGGGGCGCAGCGTCACCCCATCAGCAGCAGCATGATGGCCTTCTGCGTATGCAGCCGGTTCTCGGCCTGGTCGAAGATGACAGATCGTTCGTGGTCACAGACCTCGCCGGTCACTTCCTCGCCGCGGTGTGCGGGGAGACAATGCATGAAGATGGCGTCCGAAGCCGCCTTGTCGAACAGGCTGGCATTGACCTGGAAGCCGGCGAAATCCCTCAGGCGCTTCTCGCGCTCCTCCTCTTGGCCCATGGATGCCCAGACATCGGTGTAGACCACGTCCGCTCCGGCGACGGCGGCCGCCGGCTCGTTGGTCACCTCGATGCGCACGCTTCGCCGCCGGGCATCCTCGGCCACAGCGTCCAGGACGGCGGTGGACGGTTCGTAGCCCTTTGGCGATGCGACGGAGATATGCATGCCCACCTTTGCTGCGCCGGCGATCAGGGAATGGGCCATGTTGTTGCCGTCTCCGACATAGGCGATCTTGCGTCCGGCGAGGTCGCCCTTGTGTTCGCGGATGGTGAAGTAGTCGCACAGGGCCTGGCAGGGATGGACGTCATCGTCGAGGCCGTTGATGACCGGGACGCTGCCGTAGCTTGCCAGGTCGAGGATGTCCTGGTGGGCGAACACTCGAGCCATGATGCCGTCCACGTAGCGGGACAGGACGCGGGCGGTATCGGCGATGGTCTCGCCACGGCCGAGCTGGAGATCTCGAGAACCGAGGAACAGGGCGTGGCCCCCCAACTGGAACATCCCCACCTCGAACGAGACTCGAGTCCGCGTGGAAGACTTCTGGAACAGCATGCCCAGGGTCTTCCCCTCGAGCCGGTGGGCGTAGGTGGAGGGATTGGCCTTCACGTCGCGGGTCAGCTCGAGGATCTCTTCCACGTCTTCGAAGGAAAGGTCGCGAATCGTGAGCAAGTGGCTGGCATTCATGGTGACGACTCCCCCTGGATTTCAGGTGTTGCCTCGAGGCCATGCACGGCGGTTCGTGTCACCCCTCCGGCCGGGAGAGGGGGGCTGGCAGCGCGCCCCTCCGCGCTACGGCCGGCAGGATAAGGGCTGTGGCCGCTGGCAGGCGCATCGAAACCGGAGCGGACAACGTACGAACAGAGCCTCGAGGCCTGGCTGTTTCTGCTATCGTGCGCAGGGACCCCGCCGGGCAGGCCGGGAAGGGCTGCGCTTCTGCCGGCGGGACATGGAACGCGTGACTAGTATTCCGAAATCGGACAAACAATCAAGCCAAAGCGTGCCGGCCGGACCGCGGCGGGAGCAGCGATCCGGCGCGCCCCATTTTTCCTGTTACATTTCCGTTCTCTCGTGCTACCTTACCAGCTTTGCGAACCCGGCCGACATAGCGGCCGACCGGTCTCGATCCAGCGACGGGGCTGGCCCGTATCCGTCCGGGGCAGAGGCGAACGTGCACCGGGGCCCCGGAAGAAGGCCGTTCGAGGGGTCTCGAGATCATCGGAACGAAGGGAGTGCCATGAAACACAGAATCATCGAATCGATCAACGAAGAGGTACTGAAGAAGTCGGTTCAGCGGGCACGGGAACGGGGCATCATCCTGCCGAAGTTTGCCGAGCAGAAGAATCCCGCCAGCGTGCCGGCGAAGATCGTGGAACGGCTCGCCGGCGTGGGCCTCTGGGATGTCAATCCGTTGAACCTGTTCCGGATCACCTGGCACAACGAGCCGAAGCCTCGAGGCGGTGGGTTCGGGGAGGGCAACTGGATCGAGTTTCCGCCGGAACTCACCGGCGTCGATGCCCGTATCGTGGGACTGGTGGGCAAGTGGTTCCCGACAGGGGCGCACAAGGTGGGCGCGGCTTACGGCTGCCTGGTTCCCCGGTTGATCTCGGGCAACTTCGACCCCACCACCCAGAAGGCGGTGTGGCCGTCGACAGGGAACTACTGTCGCGGCGGCGCCTACGACTGCGCACTCCTGGCTTGCCCGGCCATCGCCATCCTGCCCGAAGGCATGAGCCGGGAGCGGTTCGAGTGGCTCCGGGAGATCGGCACCGACGAGATCATCGCGACGCCCGGCACGGAGTCCAATGTCAAGGAGATCTACGACAAGTGCTGGGAACTCCGGAAGGAACGTGGCGACGGCATCGTGATTTTCAACCAGTTCGAAGAATTCGGAAACGCCATCTGGCACTACCACATGACCGGCTCGATCGTGGAGCAGATCTACGAACGCCACATCAAGACCGACCGCAGCCGTCTCTCGGGATACATCAGTGCAACCGGCTCTGCGGGCACCATCGCAGCCGGGGACTACCTCAGAACCCGCTATCCCGCCATTCGCGTGACGGCCACCGAGGCGCTCCAGTGCCCCACGTTGTACCAGTTCGGCTTCGGCGAACACCGGATCGAGGGTATCGGCGACAAGCATGTCCCCTGGATTCACAACGTCAAGAATACCGACATGGTGTGCGCTGTCGACGACGAGCAGACCATGCAGCTCCTGCGCCTGTTCAACGAGGAAGCAGGGGCCGAGGTGCTTGCGGAACGGGGCGTCGGCGAGTCCCTGGTCAAGCAGCTTCCGTTGCTGGGAATCTCCAGCATTTGCAACGTGGTCGCCGCGATCAAGACGGCCAAGTACTACGACATGGACGGCAGGGACGTGCTGTTCACCCCCCTTACCGACTCCATGGAGTTGTACGGTTCCCGGTTCCGCGAGGCCAGGGACCAATACGGGCCCTATTCGCGGACCGACGCCCTGGTCAACGCCGCCCGGTACCTCGACGCGACCAGCACCGACCACATGCGCGAACTGGCGTACCACGACCGTAAATGCTTGCACAACTTCAAGTATTTCACCTGGATCGAGCAGCAGGGACGGACTTCGGAGGAACTCCACGAACTCTGGGACGACGATTTCTGGGCCGAAATCTTCTCCCAGGAGCAACTCGACGAGTGGGACCGCCTCATCGAACAGTTCAACGAGGCAACCGGCCTGCTCGCCAATCTCTGAGCCGCGGAACAACGCGTCCCATCGACACAGGAGCAGCACCATGAAAGAACAAGTCAGACCACTCATCGACCGGCTCGCCGGACTTCAGACCGGCCTGTTCCAGAAGGACTTCCTTCTCACATGGAACCAGACCGACCAGGACCTGCTCGCCGTCCTGCTCGCCACCGAGATCCTCGAGGCGTTCTACCGGGCCAATATCGACGCCAGAACGTTCCGCGGGTCCCTGGCGGTGTCCCTGTTCCGGGACAAGTCCACCCGCACCCGTTTCTCCTTCGCCAGCGCCGCCAGCCTCCTCGGCCTCTCCCTCATGGACCTCGACGAGACCAAGTCCCAGGTCGCCCACGGGGAGACGGTCCGCGAGACGGCGAACATGATCTCGTTCCTGACCGAAGTCATCGGTATCCGGGATGACATGTTCATCGGCGAGGGCCATGAGTACATGCTCGAGGTGTCCCAGTCGGTCGATGCCGGCTTCGCCGAAGGCGTGCTGCCGCAGCGCCCGGCCGTGATCAACCTGCAGTGCGACCGCGACCATCCCACCCAGTCCATGGCCGACCTCATGCACCTCATCAAGACCTTCGGGTCTGTCGAGGCACTTCGCGGCAAAAAGATCGCAATGACATGGGCCCACTCCCCCTCCTACGGAAAGCCCCTCTCCGTGCCACAGGGCATCATCGGGCTCATGACCCGGTTCGGCATGCATGTCAGCCTGGCCCATCCGGAAGGCTACGACCTGATGCCGGATATCGTCGCCAAGGCCGGCGATTTCGCCAAGGCCGCCGGTGGCACGTTCGAGGTCACCCACAGCATGGAAGACGCCTTCGCCAATGCCGATATCGTCTATCCCAAGAGCTGGGCCCCCTTCCATGTCATGCAGGAGCGCACACGGCTCCTGAGACAGGGCAAGGCCGCGGAACTCCATGAACTGGAAAAGCGATGCCTCGAGGACAACTACCAGCAACGCGACTGGGAATGCACCGAAGAGATGATGGCGAAGACGAAGAACGGGCAGGCGCTCTACATGCACTGCCTCCCCGCAGACATCACCGGCGTGAGCTGCGAGGCGGGCGAGGTGGCCGCGTCCGTGTTCGATCGCTATCGCTGGCCGACCTACCGCGAGGCAGAGCACAAACCCTACGTCATGGCCGCCATGATTCTCCTCACCCGTTTCCAGGAACCGGCTCGAGTCCTTGCCGACCTCCTCGAGAAGGACGCGCCGAGACGGTGGCGCTGACACGGCCCCCGGCCCACTACACGTGCGATTCCCGGTATCGAGAGACGCCTCACCCCGATGGGCGACCGGTTCCACCGGCACCCCCCGCACCCCGCGACGCTCCCCTGCCTATCTTCCCGGAGACGAGAGCAGGTCCTGCAACATCCGCGCGGACTTCATCCGCCCGCCCACATGGTAGCCCACGAAGGCGTCAAGGATTTCCCTCGCCTGCCGGAGAGACACCTCGTCCAGACCGAGCACCTTCGTTTCGTCCGGCCAGGCGCGCGCTGCTTCCGAAAGCCGGGTGCACACCTCCTCGGCCACCGGAATGCCGGACGGCCCGGGCATGCACCGGTCACACACGCAGCCGCCTCGAGTCACCACGAAGTGGAAACGACCTCCACCGCCGACGGGACGGCGGCAGACGACGCAGGCATCGAGTTCGGGAGAGTAGCCCGCATCCATGAGCAACGCCAACTCCGCACCTCGCAGCGCTCCCTCGTCCACTTCCCGTGCATCGGAAAGA
This sequence comes from Myxococcota bacterium, assembly GCA_024278455.1. Classification (GTDB taxonomy): domain Bacteria; phylum Myxococcota_A; class UBA796; order JAJRTE01; family JAJRTE01; genus JAJRTE01. The sequence continues at coordinate 54,945 of JAJRTE010000035.1, read as the reverse complement.
AACGCCATGGCTCGAGCAAGCACCTGGAACGCTCGCGGGTGGGGCTGCTCCTCCGCGCACAACTTCTGCGTCAATTCCGAGAGATGGGCAGCCCAGGAAATTCGCAACAGGTCCGCCCGAATGCCCAGGTGGGCCGACAACAGCGTCGCGGACTCGAGATGGTACAGCCCACGTCCCTCCCGGAACTGCACCTCCGCAAGGGTGAACAGATCGAGACGGCCGCCGAATCGTTTCGTGCTGCGCCGCACGCCTCGAGCCAGCCCGGATATCCGCCCCAGATCCCGGGTGAACAAGGTGACGACGCGATCCGCGTCGCGGTAGTCCACGTGCCGCAACACCAATGCGGGGCTGACACTCAGCTTGCCCACGAAACCTCCTCGAGACACATCCCCCACGGGGTGCCACCATGATCGGTGAGAAACGCCAGGTACGACGCCGGCGAGGGACTCGCGCTAGCATGTCGGCGACGCCCTTTCTCCTCCGCCCGTGCCCCCCGAATCGCTGGCGCCAGTCACTCGGCAAACCACTCGAGCAGGGCGCTCGAGAGGGCGAAGTAGACGCAAATCCCCAGCACGTCCACGATGGTCGAGACCAGCGGGCCGGTCGCCATGTTGGGGTCCAGGTGAAGTCGCCGCAGAACCAACGGACTCAGCGCACCGAACAACATGGCCGCCACCATCGAGATGGTGGCGCTGCCACCTGCCGCGAGCCCGAGGACGAGGGTATCGGGGTAGCGCAGGCGCACGAACCCGGCGAGCGCCAGGCCACACAGGACGCCGAGCGCAAGCCCTACCCGGAGTTCACGCAGGATGTACCGGGTCAGCGCTCGAGCTTCCATCTGGTCGAGAGAGATGCCGCGCGCCACCAGTGCGGCCGACTGGTTGCCCGCGTTGCCGGACAGGCCGACGATGACGGGCATGAATCCGGCCAGAAGCACCAGGGACTCGAGTGTGGACAGATAGGCACGGACGATTTCCGAAGCCACCAGGCCCGCTAACAACGTCACGCCTATCCACGGTATCCTCGCGCGCACGGCGGTGAACATGGAGCGGCTCACCATGTCGTCTTCGTCGGTGCCGGCCATTTTCAGTATGTCTTCCGTTGCCTCCTCGCGGATGACGTCGAGCACGTCGTCCACCGTCACGATACCGACCAGCTTATTGAAGTCGTCCACAACGGGAATTGCCACAAGGTCGTACTTGGCGACCATCTGCGCAACCTCTTCCTGGTCGGTATAGGTCTTCACGCGCAACACTTCGGTGATCATGATGTCCTTCAGGCGTGTCTCCGGCGGATGGGTGAGGAGCGAACGCAGGGAGAGCACGCCAACCAACTGGTCGGCGTCGTTCACGACGTAGAGGTAGAAGGCCATGGCCATGGAGTCGCTGTTCCGCTGCAGGTCGGCAATGGCTTCGCCGATGGTCACATCCTCCTTGAGCACGAAGACGTCGGTGCTCATGAGTCCACCGGCCGTGTCCGGGTCGTAGCTGAGCAGTTCTTCGACCTCTTCCGATACGGTCGTCTCGAGGAGTTGGACCACCTCGGTGGCGGTTTCCTCGGGAAGGTATCGCAGGAGGGCCGTGGCGTCTCCGGACGGGAGGGACTGGACCATCTTCACCAGGTCATCGCGTTCGACCCACGCCAGGAGATTGGGGGCGACGGGTGGGTCCACCTCCAAGAGCACTCGAGCCGCCGACGCATGGTCCCGGGCGACGAGGGTGTTCACGAGGTTGCGTGCCTCCCAGTCGTTGAGGTGGGGGAAGAGACCGGCGACCTCCACCGGGCGGCGTTTGCCCAGGAGCCTTTCGAGCCCGGTGGTGTCCCCCCGCCTGATGAGTTTTCGGACGGCATCCAGCATCAACTGTTGTTTGTGCGTCAGCAGGTTGGGTTCCACGCATCCTCCATGGTGCCCCGGCATCCGGCGGGGCCGATACGGTGGTCCGGGGCAAAGCCCGTGGCGCGCGAGCCGGCCACTCTCGAGAGCGCGTCCCATTCCAGGACGGGCGTTCCTCCAGGCTCGCGGTCCTACTCGGGGGCGCGGAACCGGAAAGCGAGGCCGCTTCGTTCGCCGAACTTGCCTGGTGCGGGCAGCCGTTTGCCGTTGTAGTAGACATCGACGCCTCCTCCGTTCCCGATGATCATCCAGAGATCTCCGACATGGGAAAACCGGATGCTCTTGTCACCGGGTTTGAGGATATCCTCGAAGACCGGCTCGCCCTCGAGCGCTTTCGAGACCCGCAAATAGCTCTTGTTGCGTGCCACGATTTCGACCTGTTGCGGTTGGCCGGGCGGCAGGGAATCGTCCGTGAACACGAGGTAGGATTGGTCGTCGGAACCCACGATCGGCGCGAGACGCCGGATGCCGGGGCCGGTCCCGCGGTCCGCTGCGGCGGAGGAATCGCCGGCCGTGGAGGAAGGCTCCAGGCTGCCTGCGTCGATTTCGACTCCTGTCGTGTCGCTGTCGCCTTCGAGAGCCTGGACATGCCGGTCATCTGCGCCGGAACGGTTGGCGGTGGCAAGGGGGGTGGGACGGGATTCGGCGGTGCCTGCCGGGGTGGATCGGCTGTTTTCCGGGTCTTCGGTGCGGCCGCTGTCCCCCTCATCCTGGTCCCCGACGGCACCGGCCGGCACAGCGAAATCGATGCCCAACCAGGTTCTGAGTGAAGGTCTGAGCCAGAGCGCGATGGCGACGATGACCAGCGTGACCCCGGTGGCAATCCCCCATGCAGACCATGCCACACCTCGTCGCCCAACGGGCAACTCCCGGATCTCCAAGGGAGGACCTTTCCATTCCGGGTCCTGGCGCACGGCGGGATCGACTATCGGTGGGGGCTCTAGCTCTGGAATCAGCGGGGCGATTTAGTCGAGGTTCACACCGAGTGCCCGGGCGAAACTGGTGATGAACCCATTGACGAACGGTCCGCTGGGAAGCGCACGGTAGTCGTTGTCCTCGATGGCTTCGAGATAGCTCTTTCGTATCTTCGTCTGTGCGGCGATGTCGTCGAGGCTCAAGCCTCGAGCCTCGCGCCGGGTCCTCAGATATGTCCCGATTTGCTCCCGGTGCGCCTGGGTCGGCGTCGTTTCTCCTTCGGGACTGGTCTTTTCGTCAGCTTTTCGCATCTCAACCTGGCCTGTTTCGGTGGTCATGGTCTACTGGAGTGCCTCGAGCTGCTCCCGGGCTGCCGCGCCAAGCTCGCCGTTGGGATCCGCTTCAAGGACACGCTTGAAGTTCTCCATCGCCTCTCCTCGCCGGTGGAGGCGCACCTGTAGCGTGGCGAGCGCCAGGCGATACTTGTGGTCGTCCGGGCACAGGGAGACGGCTTGTTCCCGGTGCCGGCCGGCGTCATCGAGCCTGTCCATGGCCTCGTACACCAGCGACAGGTTGTACTGGGCCTGGCAGAAGCGTGGCGCGATACGAAGGGCCTGCTTGAGCGCCGCGACCGCTTCATCGTAGCGCTTCATTTGCAGGTAGACATAACCCATGTTGTTGTAAGCTCGAGCCGGACTCCGATAGCGATAGTCATCGACAACCTGCTGAAGATAGGTCAAGGCCTCCTCGTAGCGCTGCTCGGCGATGTACAGCGATGCGAGGTTGAGGCGAGCCTCGGTCAGGTCGGGGTCCATTCGAATGGCCGCGAGTAGCTCCTTCTCGGCCTTGTCGAACAACTCCTTTGCGAAGAACGCCATGCCCAGCGCGTGCCGGATACCGGCGTCCCGCGGGTTGAGGTCCTTGGCATTCTCGAGTTCCCGCAGCGCGTCTTCGGTCGATCCTTCGTTGAGGTAACTTGTGCCGAGTTCGCGCAGGGCGTCTGCCTGCCTCGCCTCTTCGACGCTGACACAGCCACTGGCGACCAGCGCGACAATCGACAGCACGACAATATGTCTTGTCCTCGACATCATGTCACTCCCTGCGCGCACCACGGCGAACCGCCAGGCGTTCGCGGTCAATCCTCGTGCCCCTCGAAATAACGTCCGAGGAGGAGAGAGAACGTGTCTCGAGCCTCCGGGGGAATGTGGGACGGGTCGGTGATGATCGCGTTCTCTAGCGCGTGCCATGCCGGCGACCCTCGCCTGCTGCCGGGTATCTCGAGGACGGCCTTGGCGATTATCTGTTTCGCCCTGGACACGTTCTCGCGCAACGTGTTCACCACGGCCTCCACGGACACGGCTTCCTCGGTTTCGTGCCAGCAATCGTAGTCGGTCGCCAGCGCCAGCGTGGCGTAGGAGATTTCTGCCTCCCTGGCCAGCCTGGCCTCCGGCATGTTGGTCATGCCGATGACGTCGACGCCCCAACTGCGATACACCAGCGACTCCCCCCGGGTCGAAAACTGCGGTCCCTCGATGCACACGTAGGTCCCGCCCCGGTGCACGGGTATTCCCAACGAGAGAGCCGCGTCATGGAGGCAGTCGGCGAGGATGGGGCAGACCGGGTCCGCCATCGACACATGGACGACCACGCCGCCGCCGAAAAACGATGTCTCACGCCGGTAGGTGCGGTCGATGAACTGGTCCACGACAACCACGTCCCCGGGATGGATCTCCTCTTTCATGCTGCCGACCGCACTCACCGAGACGAGATGCGTCACCCCCAATGACTTCATGCCGTAGATGTTGGCTCGGTAGTTGATCTCCGACGGGGTGAGCCGGTGCCCCCGTCCGTGCCGTGGCAAGAAGACCATGGTCAGGCCGGCCAGTTCTCCAACGATGAAACCGTCGGACGGTTCCCCGAATGGAGTCGTCAGTGTCACCTCCCTGATATTCTCGAGTCCTTCCATTTCGTACAGCCCGCTGCCGCCGATGACGCCTACTGTGGGGGTTTCCACCGGATTGGTCTTCCCTTCCATCCGTTCCTCCAGTTGCAGGGGTGAGCCCATCACCCCGCGATGTCACGTTCTTCAGTTCTGTTCGAACAACTCCCGTGAAGCGTGGGCCGCGATGAGCACGCCGAGCGGCCCGCCGATCAAGACGCCGGCGCCGGCGAGGAGCACGCCCAGAACAGGGGCGGCACCTGTCACGATGAAGAGCCCGGAAGCGCCCCACCAGTCGACGAGGAACATCCTCCAGACGGTCTCCCACGCCTCGCCGACAGGGCGCTCGAGTTCGTTCACCAGGAAGAGGGTCAAGAGCCATGCCCCGGCCAGGGCGGCGACCACGACGACCACCGCGAGGTAGGCGCTCGAGACGAGAAGCATGCCGAGTCCGGGGACGAGGCCGAGCACGTAGATCCCGGCCATGTGTATGGTCAGGATGAGTACCGTGGCTGCGAAGAACCCGAGCCCGACGAGCCAGGCCGGGAGGAAAGTCTCCTTGTCGAAAGCCACGAACAGCTCTTTGAGTTCCGCATCGATGCCGGCCATGCGTTTCCTGGCGAAACGCAGCAGGCCGGCGGCAAGAGGACCGATGAGCAGGCCGCAGGACACGACGGCGCCCACCGTGACCAGGAGCTGTGCGATCGCGAAGTCGGCCATCGATGCACGGAGCACACGCCAGGCTGACCCCACCCAGTCCTTGACCTGCCCGTGAGACATGGCGAAGGCCGGTAGCGCGGTGTCCGTCACCTCTTGTCCGGAAGCGTCACCGGACGCACCAGGATTCGGTAGGTGCGCGGGCTGCATGCCCCCACCGGCGGGCAGGGTTCCCGGGTCAGGTTCGTTCCCGTGGTACATCGGCATTTCGGTGTACTGCTGGGACGCCGAGGCTTCATCGCGGGGAGCCTCACCTTTCTTCGAAACCGCCACAGCGCCTCCGTTGTCCTTGCCCGTCGAAGCCGAAAGCCGCGAAGGGGTCGCTTCCCGGTCTGTTGCACATCCAGGACATTATTCCGTTAGCAGGTTGCTGTCAACCGATCCCGTTCGGTCGTTCCACCGGCTCCTGGTAGCGCTGGTCATCCGTGCCGCACGGGGAGAGGCTCACCCGGGCCGAGCCACGCTGCCTGTGCCAGGGAGGTTGTGGCGAACGGGCGTTGCCCGTGGGGAGCGTGGCGGCTCGGCTCCGGCCTTCACCTGCGGCGGTCCCGGTGCGCGGTTCGGCGACGATACACGCATATCGTGACAGGCGACAACAGGAACAGGCCTTCGAGGCCGAGACGATTCGGGCCGGGCTGCGCGGCGACCCGGCAGTTGCACGACCCGGTGCCGTCCGGCTCATCGGTGGGCGATGCCTCGCCGCCGGGATCCGGGGACGTGGGCTCGACCTCGCCGGTGTCGTCGTCTCCGGGCAAGGGCGTTTCGTCGATGGATGGGGTGGCCGCGGGAGTGGGAGGAAAGGTCGGTGTGGGGAACGCCGCGGTAGGGGTCGGCGTTTCCGCCGGGGGCGTGGGCGTGGGGACAGGCGTGGGCGTGGGAATGCGTGATGTCACCTCGACGGTGCCCGTGCTCGAGGCTTCCTGCCCGGCGACATCGGTGGCCGTTATCTGAATGTCGTAGATACCGTCGGCGACGCGGATGCCGTCGGTGTCCATCCCGTCCCATGTCACGGCCACCTGCCTGGATGTACCGGAAGTCGTGGCGGCATGGCTGAACAGGACGTCATCGCCATCCTGGACGGACACGGTGTATCCGGCGAGGCCGGTCAGGTCATGGATGTTCCCCGTGATGGTTGTCGTTGTCAAGTCGGGATTGAACGGGTCGGGATCCGCGTGTACATCGTCCACTTCCGGGGGGCTCACGTCTTCGATCCGCACCCCGTCGGACCGCGCCCAGGGGCTGCCATCGTGGTTCGAGTCATAGGCCTGGACCAGCACGTGGTACTGCTGGCCGAGCAGCAGGCGGCTTTCGGTGATGAGCACGGAAGTCTGGTTGCCCACGTCCTGCCAGTCCACGACGTAGGTGGCGTGCTCGCTGACGACGGCCACCAGGTATCCGCTGGCACCGGCCACCGGGTCCCAGGCTGCACCCAGGCTCTCCGCCACCTCGCTCTCGTCCACGTCATCGTCCAGGTTCGGACCGAGGGTGAGGTCCGCCTGGACTGCCACGTCGCGCACATTCCCCGGCGTCTCCAGGGTGGCCTGGTTGAACAGGTACAGGTGTCCGTCGCCGACCGGCACGGCGATGTCCAGGAGCGCGTCGTCGTCAACGCACCCGATGACCGGGCGGCCCACGTCGTAGTAGAGTTCGAACGCCCATTCGATGTCACCAGTCTGGCCGTCCAGGGCATACAAGTACCCATCCGTGGACCCGGTGACGATTTCAGGCACCTGGTCGCCGTCGATGTCCCCCATGGCCATGCCGTTGAGCCCGACGCTCGTGCTCTGTTCACCGTTCGTGCCTCCCTGGAGGCTGGTCACCCACGCTTCGACGCCGTTGTCGTAGCAGTAGACACTGTTGTCCCCAAGGAAGTAGAGTTCGAGCGTTCCGTCACCGTCGGCGTCCGCCATGGCAGCCTGGCGACTCAAGCCAGCGATGCCTTCGAAGTCCACCGACCATTGTTCGTTCAGATCGAGGTCTAGCACGGAAACGTGGTCCGACGAGACCAGTGCAATGTCTTCCGCGGCACCGTCGTCCAGGGGCCCTGTCATCGCTCCGCCGCCGTAGAACCGTGGGTTCGCGCATCCCAGAATGTCCCCGGTCGCGCCGCTGGCCACGCAGAAATAGCGGTCCTGGCCGAAGCCTATGTCGAGCGTGCCGTCCCCGTCGAGATCGACCGCCATCGCGGTGTTGTCATCTGCGTGCGCGCCATCCTGGTAGGGGGCGAGTGTTTTCCATCCGAGCGACCAGGTGTCGCCGTCGACGACGAAGAGTTCGATTTGGCCCTCCGGGGTCCACTGTATGCCGAAGACGTCCGGACCGGAGGACCCATGGAACGGAGCGGCCAACAGGTTGAATGGCGATGAGTCCAGGGTCAGGCTCTCGATCTCCGCACCGGTGTCGTCCAGCAGCACCAGGCGGGGGGCCAGGCCGTCGGTGTTGTCTCGCACGACTACTTCGTTGCGACCATCCTGGTCGACATCCAGGACCACGGTGTATTGCTTCGAGGTGTTGCCGTCGAAGCTCCACAGGGTCGCGTCGGCGTCGCCGGTCTGGTCGGTCCCCTCGGGCTGAAGGGCTGTCAGCAGCCCGCTGCTCTTCCGAACGAGCAGTTCGTTCGTGCCATCGCCGTCGAGGTCGACGACCTGGGCCGGATGGGTGTAGAAACCGCCGACCTCGAGAGGGCCCGGCCCGGCGGTCTCGAGGCCCGGTCCGAGGATCCAAAGGCGGCCGCTGACATCGATGGCCAGGGCTTCGGCGCCCCCGCCCACTCCCGAGATGTCGTGCGCCAACCCGATGATGGTCATCCTGGTGTCGGCATCCACCCCCCTCTCCGCGACCGTCTGCACTGTCCCGTGGCTGGTCTCCAGGAGTGCCAAGCTGTCCACTTTTTGGTCCCCGTCGGCATCCCTCGAGACGTAGAGTTCTTCGTCGCCGTCGCCATCGACGTCCTGGCGGGCGACGGTCCCGGTGGACTGGGCCGGATTCAGGTCGGCCTCGCCCCGGTCGCGCAGGAAGTGCCAGCGTGCCTGGTCCAGTTCCCACAGGAGGGTCGCTCCGTTCTCGTAGGCATAGGCCCGGATGGTGTAGAACGCGGGCACGGTGGGGGTTCCCGGCGTCGTGACGCGGGTCAGGATTTCGAGCTTCCCATCTCCCGTGATGTCGGCGAAATCGACGATTTGTTCGTTCTCGAGGAGGACGACTTCGTCGAGCATCGCGCTAGGCGGGTCCTGCGAGAACTCGACGTACTGGTACAGGCGCGCTTCCCACTTGCCGGCAGCCACGTCGTACCGGCTGATGCCGATCTCGAAGGTGCCGTTGCCGTCGAGGTCTTCCACGGCGCGGGTGGGTACCGCGATACGGTCCTGGTCGTCCCACACGACCTCGACGATGGGCGCGTCCGGAACGCGCACGAGGTCGAAGATTTCCAGCGACTTGGAACTCGACGATGTGATGTGCACGATTTCGTTTTGGGGGTCGGCGTCGAGGTTGAGGATCTGGGTCCTGCCGTAGTAGATGGAGCGACCGAGGTCGACGAGAAAGGTGGACGCCCCGCCGGTGCTGGCAGGAAATACCTCGAGGATCGTGCCGGTGGAGCTGACGACGTCGGGCGTGCCGTCGTCGTCCACGTCGCCGATGGTGGGGAAGTAGCCCTTGTCGTAGTTCGGCTCGATGTCGTGCTCCCACACCTGGTTCGCCTCCGGGTCGTCGGTGTAGATGCCGCCTGCGAAGGAGTAGGCGTGCACGATGCCGTCGGATGTCCAGTAGGCCTTGAGGACGATGTCGGGCAACCCGTCTCCGGTGATGTCAGCGACTCGAGTTCCTCCGATTTGCGCCCGGTTGTTGCCCTCCATGAAGTCCGTAACGTGCCAGATCACGTTTCCGCTCCGGCCGTCGAGCAGATGGAGGCCGTCAAAGCCGAGCACGAGCAGTTCGAGATCGCCGTTGCCGTCGAAGTCGTAGGCCCCGAAAAGCTTTTCCGCCTGGATACCGACGGTGTCCCACAGCACGCGGTCGTGGCTGTCCTTCATGATGACCTTGCCGCCGACGACCATGACGATGTCGATTTCCCCGTCCTGGTTGGCGTCGCCCATCCAGGTGCTCAGGGCGTCGGCGTCTCCGCCCAGGTACACGCGGCCCCTCACGGCGGGATTGGTCAGCGAGCCGGAGCCCGGGGCCAGGGCGGTCCGTTGAGGATTCTGCCGTTCCATGGGCCATTGCGTCGCGAATGCGGCGGCATGGATACCCGCCAGGGCACACAGGCCGGCCACGCCGGCGCCAAGCCGTTTTGCGGTTGTCATGATCTCCTCCCGTGTGGATGTCCCGCGTACACATCGCACTGGCAATTTGCACATTTCGGGCCAGAATGTACCGGATCGGCGTTCCATTTGGGGAGCGCTGGATGATTCTGCAGCCCGGTGTTGCCTGTTCGTGCACTTTGCCATGAAGACGCGGTGGTGCCAATGCCGGTCGTGCGTGCATCTACGTTGGTGGCATGAACTGGGATCTCGTGCAAGAGGCAACCGCCCGCCGGGACGGTGAATGGGGCGTGCACTACTCGACGGACGGCCGTATCCGGATCGTGCTGGCCACACCCACCCGGTACTACGTCGGCATGTCATCGCTTGGCTTTCAGGCGGTCTACGGGATGCTCAACGCGATTCCAGACGTGGCTTGCGAACGCACGTTCCTCCCGGACGACCCCCGGACCTACCAGCGGACCCGAACACCGCTATTCAGTCTCGAGAGTCTCTCCCCCATCTCCTCGTTCGATATCGTGGCCTTCTCCATCGCCTGCGAACTCGAGCTGCCTGGCCTGTTCGAGGTCCTCGAACTCGGTGGTATCCCGGCGTTCCGGCACGACCGGGGCGTGCATCACCCCCTGGTCATCGCCGGAGGACCGCTGACCTGGTCCAACCCTTTGCCGCTGGCGCCGTTCGTGGACGCGATCGTGATGGGAGAGGCGGAGCCCGTGCTCGAGCGGGTTGCCAGCACGATTCGGGATGAAGCCGGGCGGGACCGAGCGGATGTGCTGGCCGTGCTGGCCGAGTTGCCAGGCGTGTACGTGCCGGCGCAACACGGCGATATGGTGCCGGCCCTGCTGGCAGCCGTCCCGAGTGCCCTCCCCGCCGTCTCGCGCCGAGTGACCAGGGAGACCGACCTCAGCAACATGTTCCTCGTGGAGGCATCTCGAGGCTGCTCAAGGGCGTGCGCCTATTGTGTCATGCGGCGAAATCGCCGGTCCGGCATGCGTGTCGTGCCGGCGGAGCGCATTCTTTCGAGGATCCCGGAGGAGACCAGGCGAGTCGGGCTGGTCGGTGCTGCCGTGAGCGACCATCCGGAACTTCCGCAGATTCTGGAAGCGTTGTTGGAACGTGGGATCGGCACCAGCGTGTCCAGCCTGCGGGCCGACCGAATGACCCCGGCCCTGGTCGACCTGCTTCGCCGGGCAGGCTACCACCAGTTGACCGTCGCAGCGGATGGGGCGTCCGAGAGACTGCGGCGCCGGCTGGGGCGCCGTGTCGATCGCGAACACCTTCTGCAAACCGCCGAACTGGCCTCTCGAGCAGGGATGTCGTCGATCAAGGTCTACGCCATGCTCGGGGTTCCCGGCGAGGGCGACGAGGATATCGACGAACTCGTCCGCCTTGTCCAGGACATGGGCAAGAGCGTGCAGGTGACGCTGGCGGTTTCGTTCTTCGTGCCCAAGCGCGGAACCCCGCTCGCCGGCGCGCCGTTCGAGGAGATCAAGGAACTCTCCCGCCGCCTCGGACGGCTCGGGTCGAAACTGGGGCCTCGAGCCACGCTCAGGCCAGCCAGTGCGCGATGGGCCTGGGTCGAATACCGGCTCGCAACCGGCACATCGAGGACCGGAGAAGCCGCGTTCGCTGCATGGAAGGACGGCGGCGGCTTCGCGGCATGGCGGCGTGCCCTGGCTCGAATGGACAGTGCCGGTGGACTGCGTGATGGCGAATCCTCCCGGTGATTCCACGGGATGTCCGCACCTCCGGGCGCACCGGCCCGATCACGGCTGGCGCCCGGGAGCCTCGCGCTCGATGCGGGCGACCGCGGTTCGGTGGGTTGCCGGCTCGATCTCGAACCCGATAAAGTGCCGGCCCAGCCGCCTGGCGGCCACGGCCGTCGTGCCGCTTCCCATGAACGGGTCGAGAACGACCTGTCCTTCTCGAGTCGTGAGCTTCACCAGGAACTCGATGAGCTTGAGCGGCTTCTGAGCCTCGTGCCAGCGGATCTCTCCCGGCGCGAAATCGAACTCGAGGAGATTGGTCGGGCTGGTTCCATCGATGGCCGATGCGATCAGGTTCATGGCGCCCACTTCGTGTTCCAGAACGTTGTCGGCGAGTGTGCCCCCGATGCGATAGGGGTTCATGAACCACGCCACCGGCTCGTAGGCGGGGGCAAGATTCCCGAGGCGCCAGCCATGCCATCGAGCGGCCTCTTCGGGCAGTCCCCGGCGATCGAATACCTTGCTGATTCGCTGGGCACGGTGGTGGGCGGCTCCTTTCTTCCAGGCGAGCACATCCTTGAGCAGGAAGCCCGCGTCCTCGAAGGCGATGATGAGACGGTGGAGGGTCCTGCGGGCGCCGAAGACGAACAGCGATGCTCCGGGCTTCATTTTCGGCTGCACGAGTCGTGCCCAACTCCGGCACCAAGCCTGGTACTCGGTGCCGGTTCGACGATCGGCCCGGCACCAGCCGTTGATGGGCTTGCCTCGCCGCTTGAATGCCGGCTTCCCTCGCTGAGCCGGGGACTGCCCCAGGAGCGCGGAATTGGTGTTGCTGTGCAGCACGTCCCAGGTATCCAGGTTGATCCCGTAGGGAATATCCGAGAGAAACAGGTGCACCGACCGGTCCTCGAGAGACTCCAGGTGATCGCGGCAGTCCCCGAGGACCACCTGGTCGAGCAAGGAAGCATCGAGAGGGTTGTTGTGGGCATTTTGGGACATAGACATACGCAGTTGGTTGTCTCGCAAAAAGCGATCTGAATGTCTGCCATGCCGGAACGCCGGTTCAAACTGCCTGCCGGATGCGGTGTGCCACGCTGGCGAATCCTGCTGCCAGCACACCGGCGCAAATGGACTTCGCGATACCTCCAACAAGGAACGGCGCCACGCCTGCCTGCCACGCTCGAGCAGGTCCCACGAGCATCGCCAGGCGTGTCCAGCCGGCAGCGAGAATCATCCCGTGAGCCACGATCATCCCCGCGACGGCCGATACGAGGCGGCGACAGCGGCCGGTACGATACCACCATCCGGTCAGCCACGCAGCCAGGATGAATCCGGCAAGGTACCCCCCGGTGGGGCCGGTGATCCTGGAGACCCCCCCTGCGCCGCCAGCGAAAACCGGGCAGCCCAGAGCGCCGAGGGCGATGTAGAGGCCAACGGAACATGCGGCCCTTCCAGGCCCAAGGACCACCCCGGCCAGAAGCACGGCGACCGTTTGGGCCGTAGCGGGTGCGAGCGCTCCCGGCAAGGGGAAAGAGACTCGAGCACCGGCGGTGATGGCCGCGACTCCGGCTGTGACGGACGCGGCTGTGACGCCCCCATCGAGAAGTCTCTGCCATCCCGTCCGCGACGCGGACGGGTCTTCAGAACGAAGAGGAAGCATCCTGGATTCCGGTTGTCGAGGCAGCTTGCCACCATGCCATCGTATGCCATCGTATGCAATCGGAGCCCGACGGCCTTGACGCCGGAGAGGCCCGGCAGTCCTCATTGGTAGCATCTCTCCGCGTTCAATGGAAGCCCGCATCGACCGGAAAGGGCGTGGCCCATCGCCTCACCCCACACCTGCCAGAGCCACCAGGGCCGACATCACGGGTCGCCCCCCCGTTCCCGCTCAACCCGGAGACGGTACGAGTGCCCGTCGGGTTCCTGTTGAGACAGCTCGGGAGGACAGGTCGAGACCCCGCCGGTCGACAACCGATTCGATATCTCGTGACCCGCCAGGTGGGGTGGTGGTCGCCCGAGGCGTAGCAGGCGTAGCCTCACGTCTGGCGATCCCTGCCAGCATCATCCGGCACGAAGACGGTGGAGCGCCTCGACTTCGGGTACCCGCCAGCGGTCCCCGTCTCTTGCCATGGTACCGCTCATGGCCAGATCGTTCAGGATGCTTGCGGCTTGAGAAGGCCGGCACCCCAGTTCGGCAGCCAGGAACGCCTCGTCGAAGGGCGGAAGCAGAACCCCACGCCTTCCGCCATCGGGCAGTTCCCCCCCCCGTTCGATCAACGACAGTAGCCGGTGCACGGCGAGCTTGCGCAGGTGTTCCGGGCCGGCGCCTTCCTGTTTTCCCACCGGGAACTCGAGGTCCGGGCCAGGCCCATCCAGCGTATCGATCCCATGTCCTGGCCCAGACTGCCGCCTGGGTATGTGCGTACTATGTGTATGGCTATGCAACATTATGGACAATCCTCGGATGCGTACACTCGTGATGTATCATGCAGCGACCCGCGGGACACGCCGTCCCGCATCGATCCTGCACACACGAGATCGGCAACTTTTCTCGAATTCTTCACTAGGAACTGAGAGCCGCCGGCGCGCCGGCGCTTCGGAGCGTGTTCGGAGGGTGTCCCAGATCGCGCGCGATGACGGCCCGCAGGACGGAGCGCGGTGGCGCCGTTGTGGTCAGGAGACATCTTGTCGTCCAGGTCGATTGCCCGCGACTCCGGGGGGCATGGATGTTGTTCCGCGGACTGGGTATTGGAACGGTGCTCGTCGACGCTGTTGGGACCGCCGTATCATCGAGCCGGAGGAATCCTGTTTGACGCGCTGCACAACGTGAGGTAGATGAAGGGCAGTCTACGCTCGGAGGAGTGCTCATGCGAATCGCCATGGCGCAGATCGATACGATCGTCGGTGACTTCGAAGGAAATGTCGGCAAAGTGCTGGAGACTCTCGAGGCCGCACGCCGTTCCGGTGCGGAGCTGGTGGTTTTTCCAGAACTGACGCTTTGCGGGTACCCCCCCCTGGATCTGCTCGAGCGACGCAGTTTCCTGCGTGCGAACCATGAGGCCCTGGAGCGGCTGCGCCCAGGCGTCCGGGGGATTGCCGCTGTCGTGGGGCTGGCCACGCGGTCTTCCGACGGTGACGCCCGGCCAGCCCGCAACTCGGCGGCATTCATCGCGGATGGGCGAGTTGTGGGGATGGGGCACAAGACGTTGCTGCCGACATACGACGTGTTCGACGAAGAGAGGTACTTCGTCCCCGCCGACTCCGAGTTCCTCGTTTCGTACCGCGGCACCCGGTTCGGCATCACGATTTGCGAAGACCTCTGGAACGACCGTACCTACTGGCCGATGAGACGATACTCCCTGGACCCGGTCGAACGCCTTGTCGATCGAGGTGTCGATGTCATCCTCAACCTTGCCGCGTCGCCATTCCATTCGGGCAAACCTCGCCTGCGGGAACAGATGGCCTCGGCGACAGCGCGAAGACATGGCCTGCCGGTGTTCATCTGCAATCTCGTCGGGGGCAACGACGAACTGGTGTTCGACGGATCAAGCATGGCGGTTTCGCCTGACGGGCGTTTGCTTTGTCGCGCGGGGGCCTTCCGGGAAGACCTGGTGTGGGCCGACGTGCTGACCGGGGAGGCGTCGTGTGTCGGAGGCAGGGTCGAACCGGCGCCGACCGAGGGGGCCGCCGACATCCTCGAGGCGCTCGAGCTGGGTTTGCGCGACTACGTGGTCAAGTGTGGGTTCGATCGCGTGGTTCTGGGGCTGTCCGGAGGTATCGACTCCGCGCTTACCGCCGCTGTCGCCGCGCGGGCGCTTGGGCCCGACAGCGTGCTCGGCGTTGCACTCCCGTCCCGGTACTCTTCCCGCAGCTCGCTCGAAGATGCGGCGACCTTGGCCCAGAATCTCGGCATAGAATACCGAACGATTTCTATCGATCCCCTGTTCCAGTGCGGGCTGGATACTTTGAAACCCGTTTTCGGGGACCGGCCGATGGACGTGACGGAAGAGAATTTGCAGGCCAGGTTCCGGGGCATCGTGCTGATGGCCCTGTCCAACAAGTTCGGATACCTGTTGCTGACAACCGGCAACAAGTCAGAATACGCGGTGGGATACGCCACGCTCTATGGCGACATGTGCGGGGGACTCGGCGTCATCGCCGATCTGCCCAAGATGCTGGTCTATGAGGTCGCCCGGGAGGTGAACCGGCAGGCGAAGAGGGCCATCATTCCTGGTGCCATCCTTGCCAAGGCGCCGTCGGCGGAGTTGCGTCCCGGCCAGAAGGACCAGGATTCGCTTCCCCCCTACGAGGTGCTCGACGGCATTCTGCGTGCCCACGTGGAAGAGAGCCGGACCCTGGAGGAAATCGTGGGACGGGGGTACGATCGCGCTTCGGTGCAGTTGGTGCTGAGGCTGATAGAACGCAGCGAGTTCAAGCGACGGCAGGCTGCCCCCGGCATCAGGGTGACCACCAAGGCATTCGGCATGGGAAGGCGTGTCCCCCTGGCCAACCGGTTCTCGGAGACCGCTCCCCTTGTCAGGGAAACACCCGGGGCGGACCGCAAATAGGCCGCGCCGGCGAACAAAAAAATGCCCCGGTCGCCTGAAACGCCGGGGCACACTCTCTTGATGCCGGAGGTCCAGTGGATGACCCGACCACAACTCGAGGTCGCCACACCACCTTCCACCTCGGCACGCACACTAGATAGCAGGTTCCGAACTTCTCGCTGACTCCACCACAAACGCCATTCGCCAGCCATTCGGCAACGTGTGGTTTCTCCATCCCTCCGTGCCAGGGAACGAGCGAAATCGCCAGTCCCACTATCTGAGAATTTAGAAGGCCCCTATCGCCAAAGTGTATCCGCCTCCCAATCTGCGATATCCCACCATAAACCGGAAACCGACACCGACCGTTTTCCGTTCCGGGGAACTAGGGGTCTTCTAAAGCCTGACAAGCACCTCCTTGTGCTCCATACCGCGACGCTCGCCTCACGTGCAAGGTCGCGTAAAAATCGGAAGCCCCGTCTAGCCGATTCGAGCATCGCCGCGGACCGCTCGCGCGACCCGCGAAACAGAAAACCGAACCGTAGATAGCCGTCGACACTAAACCGAGAGGTCCAATTCCGAGGGGCCACCGATAAACCTGTCACCAAAACGTTCGCCCTATCTTCTTGAGATAGCATACCAGGTAACAACAAAAAACTCACCACAAATATTCGCCTTTGGTTTTCAGTGGTTATGCTTGCAACAGGCTGGGGGTGTTACACCCGGGGGTGTCTGCTATTGGCCGCACCGCCTGCACAACCAGGGAGGCTCCAGCGAAACGCTTGCCCGTCACCCTCTTCCCGCCTATAATCTGACGCAATTCGAACGTGTTTGTCGATTGCGCACGCTGGATCGAAGTGTATTATGGACGGCATCGATAACATCGCGCGCAGGGACCCGGTCGTTGTGTAGAGGTGCCACGCATGTCCTTTCCGTTGACAGGTACATTGGTCGATATCCCGATTGCCGAGCTGCTGCTGGAGATCAAGCGCGCGGGGGAGTCGGGCGTCCTCGAGGTGGTCCGGGGCAAGCTCAGGAAACAAGTCGCGTTTTCCAAGGGATGTCCGGTCGCCATTCAATCCAATGCCATGTCGGAGAGCCTGCTGAAACTGCTCGAGTCAGCACGGCGTATCTCGAGTGAGGATGTGCCGCGCCTCCGGCATGAAGCGGTGCGCACGAAGCAGGCCCTGGAGCGACTCCTGGTAGGAGAGGGCCCTCTGAAGAAGGAGGAACTGCCCAAGCTCAAGGCCGCACTCAGCCAGCTTCGGCTCGTGGGCCTGTACGCCTGGACGGAGGGCACCTATCGTTTCACGCGGCAGAAGGTGCCGGCCGCGCCAGAACTACCTGTCCCGGCAGCGATACTGCAATTCGTCCGGCGCATGCCAGATGCTGCGTCGCTTCTGCGGTCGCTGGAACCACGACGGCGGGAACGCCCGCGTGCCGTGGACTCGCCGCCCTTCTCTCTCGCCGCGTTCGAGTTGGCCCAGGATGAACTGGAGTTCTATGAAAGCTTGGACGGGAAGAGGGAGTTGGGGGAAATCCTGGCCTTCAGCGGCATTCCCCCTCAACAAGTGGCCAGGCTCATCATTGCATTTTCCCTGAGCGGCATGATCGAGGACGCGGCCAGATCGATACCCGCGCCAGCGGGAGCGGACCGGGCGCAAACGGGCACGCTCGGCGTCTCCGGCACGCTCGGCGGTGGTGTGGGCGGCAGCACGGCATCAGGCGACGCGGCTCCTGGTTCGGTTCCGGGGCCGGTCGCCATCGCGCCGCCCGCGCCCGAGGGAGGCAGCCCCGCGGTCGCCATCGCGCCGCCCGCGCCCGAGGGAGGCAGCCCCGCGGTCGCCATCGCGCCGCCCGCGCCCGAGGGAGGAAGCCCGGGAGTCATCGCGGCACCGCCGCCTGCAGCAGCGGTTTCCCCTGGCTCGACGCCGGCCCCGGCGCTTGCCGGAACGGGAGGCGTTTCGCCTGGTGGTGAGGGCGGGGAGGGCTCGGTGGGGCGCTACGTGATGAGTGGGGATGTGGAGGCGGTCAAGGCGGCGCCGGAGGCCGATCCGGGGTCCGAGGGCGCATCGAGCGGACTGTCCATCGAGGACATGATTGCCGAGGAAGTGGGGGAACTCGACGAGGCGGATTTCGTGCCTGTCAAGCTCGAGCATGACCCGCTCCTCGACTTCAACATGAGCGGGTTCACGCCTCGAGAACGAGAAATCGCCAACCAGTTCAAGGAAACCTATGTAACGCTCCACAAGCAGAACTATTTCGAGATGTTCGGTCTTGATCGGCGTGCGAAGGCGGCGGACATCCGGAAGGCCTACTTCGCGTTGGCCAAGGAGTACCACACGGACCGACTCGTCAAGTTCCCCGAGCCGGTGCAGAAGTTGGGCACGGAGATCTTCAACAAGATCCAGAAGGCGTATGACACACTCACCGATCCGGAGGCCAGGGAGAAGTACGTCGATGCGACCTTCTACGGGAAGGCACATGACGAGGAAGCTGCGATCGAGGAGGTTCAGGCCGTGCTGCAGGCCGACCGTCATTTCAAGACCGGGATCGGCCTGTTGAATGCCGGGAATCTCCCCGGCGCCCACGCAGCCTTTGCTCGCGCGCGGGATCTGTATCCCAAGGAACCCGAATACAACGCTTGTTACGGCTTCACGCTGTTTCGGATGCATCATCCGAGGGACAAGAAGAAGTGCGAGGAGGCGGAGAAACTGCTCCACACCGCGATTCGGCAGAACCCGAAGTTGGATTGGGCCAACCTGTTCCTGGGGCGTATCTACCTGGCCAAGAACGATCCCCACCTGGCTGCGAGGTATTTCGTGCGCGCCTTGAAGATCAATCCCGCGAACCTCGAGGCCGGCAGGGAACTGCAGCAATTGAGAACGCGACGCGAGCAGAAGAGCGGTGGCCTCTTCTCGTCCTTCTTTGGCAAGTTCAAGAAGTAATCTGGCAGGTGTATGCTTCCTTCCGGACATCCGAACGACGTCCTGGGCGAGGTGGCGCCCGGCCCCCTGGCATCTGCTACCAGGCTGGTTGTCGTCTTCTATGGCTCGATGTTCCTGCTTGCGGCATGTATCGCGTGGTGGCGCGGGTATCTCGCGCACTGGATCCCGGGCGAGCATGCGCCGCTGCACGCCGCCTGCGGCGTGGGGCTTGGCCTGGCCGTCGTTCTGGCTTCGCGCCTGTGCATGCGTGTCGAACGGTTCGCGGTGTTGGCTCGTGAGTTCTCGAGGCTCCTGCAAGGCACGACTGTCCGGCAGGTGGTGCTATTCGCGGTGCTGTCGGGTATTGCGGAAGAGGCCCTGTTTCGAGGCGTGCTGCAGACGGAAATCGGACTCATCGGGGCAACGTTGTTGTTCGGTGGGTTGCACGTGGGCCCTGCCCCGCGCTACCTCGCGTGGACCGTCTTCGCGCTCGTTGTGGGTCTGTTGATCGGGCTCCTGTACCGGTATAGCGGCACATTGACCGGCCCCGTCGTCGCGCACGCAACCATCAACCTGTGCAATCTGCACTACCTGGGCAAGCTCGAGGAGCCGGGACCTGGGACCATGGGAGGCGGCGAGGCGGGTGCGTCCGGGGCCGGAAGCACTCGGGCCGAGTCCCACGCCGCGCGAGCATCGGGAGACCTCGGGGCGTCAGGTCAGAAACATCGATCTCCCATGACAGGGGGCGGACGTGTGAGCGGACACGCCGGCGGGGGCGTGCCTACTTCTCTGCCAGCAGCGAATCGATGATGTCTCGAGTCAAGCTGTTCGGGTGGGCTCGTTCCCGGATGACCCCTTTCCGGTCGATCAGTACGCCCGCCGGAATCCCTGTCACGGCGTAGTCGTTGGAGGACCGGGGATTCACCCTCGCCACCGGGAAGGATACCGGGTGTTCCTTCAGGAAGTCGGCAAGCTTCGCCTCGTCCTGGCGCCTGTCGTTCTTGGTGGCGCCGATGACGACCAGGCCGCGGTCCCGATACTCATCATACAAGCGAGACAGTTTCGGCAACTCTTCGCGGCAGTGGGGACACCAGGTCTGCCAGAATGCGAGGAGAACGACCTTCCCCTGGAGCCGGGACAGAGGGGAGGGCTCTCCGTTCACCCACTCCTCCACGAGCAGTTCCGGGGCAGGGTTGCCAATGAGACGCAGCTCGCGAATCGTCTTCCGCGCTTCTCGAGTCGCCTTGGCTCGAGGATATGAGGCGATCAGCCGGTCCAGGGTCTCGATAGCACGCTCGATGCTCCCCTGCTTTCGGAGCATGTCCGCCGCGCGCAACAATGCGGACGGAGCCTGGGTCGATTCCGGGTACTTGCCGGCAACCTCGAGGTATGCCGTGGCGGCCCGGTCCGCTTCGCCGAGCAGTCCGTACCCCTTGGCAGCAACGAAAAGGGCATAGGCGGTGGTGTCGCTGCCCAACCCGCTCGCCGCGATCTCCTGCGCGCGTTCGATCGTGTCGCGGACTCGTGTGCTGTCAAGAGCCTGTGAGCGGCGGTTCCGGGCCTCCTGGACGATCGTGGCATCCAGGGCCATGACATCGACCAGCGAGCCATAGGTGTTGTCTGGCGACTCCTCCCTCAAGGTCTCGAGGTAACGGGAGGCCGCGTCGCCGTCACGGGTCTCGAGGGCAGTGTACGCCGCGGCGACCAGGAGGTGTTCGCGGCCAGGGTCACCTTGGGACGCGGGAAGGACCTTTTCCAGTTGCCGCCGAATCGGCATCGGCGGCTTGCCGGCCTGAAGGTCATCACGAGCTTTTTCGAACGTTCTGACCAGGTTGGCGTCGGAAAACATCCCCGCGACATCGCCTCGAGGCAGGTGGGCCAGGACGCCGGAAACTTTGCCACGCGGTGTCGCGGGCTTCGGTGTCCCTGGAGGTTTCGCTGGATGCCGCTCGCTCGGCCTGGTCGGGCGCGTCTCGTCCCTTGGAAAAAGCGTGTCCATCAGCGCGCTGCCGCCGACGACAAGGACGACCAACGCTGCCGCGCCAGCAAGCATGGGCACCCACCATTTTGAATTCTGGCGGCGCTTGCTCTTTGAACGCGGCCGCTTCGGCGGCGGGGCTGGTCGCCGGCTTTTTCGCTTTTTCTTCTTGGCCATTTGGCGCCTCCAAGGCGTTGATCCATGTCAGGACGGCAGGTGCTCGTGTGGCCGCCTCGAGCGCCCGCCATCTGGTCCGGGCGATCTTGTGCGCCGAAGGGTGCACCTGGGAGCATGAAAGGTGGTATAGACTGGTTGCTGGTAGGTTGTCCACCCCGCATTTGTCATAACAGATGTGTTCTCAAAACCGGTGGTAGCGTGATTCCGGGTGTGCCGGCCCATGTAGGGAGCGACCGGCCTGCACGGGCACGGCGACGCCGGCATGTTGGCCGGGAGTCTTCGCGACCTGGCCCACCGGCCTGTGCGTGCATGGCGGTCCCAAGAGGGGAGGGGTCGATCGGCTCGCGGGTACTTGCTCATCGCGTGCATCAGAGTGGAACCCAGCAGCTCACTCGTCACGTGCATCCGCACCTTCGTCGATGATGATCACACGTCGTCTCTGGTTGCGGTCCCGGGTGCGCCCGGTATCCTGCCGTGGCCCGTCCGGAGCCGGCGCGTCTATGTACAGCGGCTGGGGTCGCCATTCCGAGCGCCGCCGCTCACGCTCTCTGCGCGATTCCCGCTCCCGGCCATCTGGGATCAACATGTCGCTGCCTCCAGCTTCGACCTCGATGAAATCGACCATTCTGTATTCTTCCTGACACCGCATGGCACCCTTTGTTCCTTAGAATAGCAGACCGTCCCGGCGTTCGACCGGCGCCCTGGCCAGATCGAGCGCCTGGGAGGTCTCGTCTGCACTCGGACCCGAAAGGTGTTAGCAAGCGTATTCAAATCAGGTTAGAATACCATCCGTCAAGCCTTTTTTTGAACAGATGACGGGACCGCTCGAATGTCCACATCGTCTTTCATGTCGACCAGTGCCACGCAGCGGTTGGCTGCACTGGGACGCGAGTTCGAGAGTCTCGGCCACCTTCTGTGGGCAGAATGGGTGTTCAAGCAGGTCGCCCGGCGAGGCCCGCCGTCGAGCACCGCCTACTATCTTCTGGGCAGGATCCAGGCCAAGCGTGGTAAGTTGTCGGAAGGCAAGAAGAACTTCGCAAGAGGACTGGAGTTGAAGCCAGACTTCTACCAGTGCCGCGTCAGTTTCTTCCATCTCTGCCGGGATGAGCACTGGCAGCCGGGAATGGACGAACGGCGTTCCTCGAGGCACCGTTCGTTGGAAGTGGACGACCGAACTCGGTCGGGGGTGGCAGAACTTCATCGCGCCGTCGGCGCGGCCATCACGCCGCAGGTCTGGTACGAGATCGGCCGATTCGACTCGGATGACATGGAGTCCTGCGTACTCGACAACCTCGAGGCGATGCGGCAACGGATGAAGGGGCGGGCCGCCCGTGCGTTTGGCAGGCAGCTTGACGAAAGCCGGAGGATACTGGACCAGGTGGTCCGCGCCATGGGTCATCGGGGGGATCCAGTGGGGACCCGTTCGCCAAACCGCGCGATGGTGGCGCTCCGGGACGGCTCGCGCGTCGTCGTCGATGACCTGCGAGACGGAGATGACCTCATCGGCAGCCACCTGGAGATCATCGAGGGCGGCAGGACGCAGTTTGTGCCCCTGGGGTCTCTCAAGCGGGTCCGGTTCGGCCGGTTCGGGGAGTTCACCGAAGTCCGGCTCGAGGACATACGCGCGGCATCTCGCCAGGCCGTCGTTCCCGCTTTCTACTACGGTTCGCGGTTCGCCACCATGCCCGAGTTGAAGCGCGGAGAGGTATCGATGTTCAAGGAACTCTACCGGGGGATCCAGATAGGCGTCGGGCGTCGCGTGTTTCATGGTATCAATCCGGAGGATGGAAGCGACATGGCCGTGGGGATGCACGAAATAGGAGCCATCGAGTTCATGTCGTGACGCCCTGCCGCGTTCGCTGGTGAGGAGATGCAATGAATCCAGCAATCTCGGAGTTGATGGATCGGTCAAGCATGGTAGAACTGAAGGTGGCGAGGATATACGACGCCCTGTCGGCGGTGTTCAAGGACGACCCCGCACTGTCCAGTTTCTGGACGCTGTTTGCGGAAGCCGAACGCTACCACTCCTTGATCTTGCAGTTGCAAAAGCATCTCGTCGATTGCCGAATGGTACCGCCCGAGCGTATCGATGACTGGAGGGGGGATGTGGAGACCATGATCGCCTACCTGGATGGCCAGTTGCAGCGGCTGGAAGGGGGGGCGTGGCGTCCCACCGTCGCCGAGGCGTTCGCGCTCGCCGACCACATCGAAAACCAGGTCGTCGAAGCCCAGTCGCACAGCTTCAAGATGGTGGACCGAAGCGCAATCGGCGACCTTGTTTACCGGCTGCACGAGGAGGACCTGAGGCATCGAGACAAGCTCAACGAAGCCCGTAGCCGGTTCGATCCCTCGTTTGCGAGCCCGTCGGTCTCTGAGCCGGATTCCGCCTGATGGGTTCCGTGGATCCCGGGTATCTGCCGCCAGGACGGTGGCGCCCGGTGTTGTGCAAGATCGGGAGGTTGCCCGCTCGGAGTACACGGCTTCAGGCCGTCTTGCCGGCACCGTGCAGGAGGACGGAACAGCGCCCGCCGGCCATCATCTGGATGGCTGCCGGATCCGCTCGCGAAGGAACGTCACGATGTCGTTCGTATCGGTGCCTGGCCCGAACACCGCCGCGACGCCCGCGGCCTCGAGTTCCGGCACATCGTCCTCGGGAATCACGCCTCCTCCGAATACCAGCACGCCCGGCGCACCCTTTTCTCGAAGCAGGCGGATCACTTCCGGGAACAGCCGGTTGTGGGCCCCGGACAGCACCGACAGCCCCACCGCGTCCACGTCTTCCTGGATGGCGGTGTTCGCGATCATTTCCGGCGTCTGGTGCAACCCGGTGTAGATCACCTCGAACCCCGCGTCCCTCAGCGCTCGAGCCACGACCTTGGCGCCGCGGTCATGGCCGTCGAGGCCGGGTTTGGCTATCAGGACTCGACAGATCCGTTCCGCCATGTAGCCTCCCCTCACCGACCCTTGAATTCGGGTTTTCGCTTCTCGAGGAAGGCCTGCATGCCTTCCTTGCGATCTTCGCTACCGAAGCCTTCGACAAACTTGTCCACCTCGATCTCGAGGCCCTTGTCGAGAGGCAGACCGAGACCCTCGTTGATGGCCTGCTTGGCCAGGCCGACCGCAATCAACCCCTTGCCCGCTATCGTCGATGCCAACTTCCTGGCGGCGCCGAGCAGTTCCTCCGGGGGATACACTCGAGCCACGAGTCCTATCCGAAGCGCCTCTTTCGCGTCGATCAGGTCGCCGCTCATGCACAGGTACTTGGCCCACTGGGGTCCGACGAGCCTGGCCATGCGTTGCGTCCCGCCGAATCCGGGAATGATGCCCAGGTTGACTTCCGGCTGGCCGAATCGTGCCTTCTCCGACGCGAGGATGACGTCGCACGCCATCGCCAATTCGCAGCCGCCGCCCAGGGCGAACCCGTTCACCGCCGCGATGACCGGCATGGGGGTGGACTGGAGCCGCTTGAACAGGTTCTGCCCCACCCAGGCGAATTCCCTGGCTTGCGCCTGGGTCATGTCCTTCATCTCCGCGATGTCGGCCCCGGCCACGAAACTCTTGGGACCAGCACCGGTGATGATGAGAACATCCGCTGCCTTTTCCGCCTCGATGTGGGTCAGGGCAGCGCCGATGTCCCGGAGGGTGGCCTGGTTGAGGGCATTGAGCGCCTTGGGGCGGTTGATGCTCAGGATGGCAATGCGATCATCGATCTCGAGCAGAACATTGTCGAACATGCCGATACTCCTTTGCTGCGAGTCAAATCCATTCGTGCACCGACAAGCAGACTCAGACATACGCGATCGCGATGCCTGGGTCAAGTGTATCGACGGCGCCGGTGTCGCCGCCCGCAGTTCCGACCCTTCCTGGCCTGGAGGCAGGGGCGAGTATTTTGCTTGAAACCACCGAAATGGATCGTGTACTATCGATTTTCGTTCCGAACGCCGGGCGGGTTGCGCCTGGCTCATGGCGTCTGAAAACCGGCTCACAGCATTCTCGAAACATTCACGGCTTCTGGGAGACTGGATACATGGAAATCGAACGCGAGCAGATGGAAGTCGACGTCCTGTTCGTTGGTGCCGGCCCCGGCAACTTGTCCGCCGCCCTGCACCTGATGAATCTTTTGAACGCGCACAACCAGGCTGTCGAGAAAGGACTCAAGCATGGCGACATCTTCCCGCTCGACGAGATGATGATCGTGATGATCGAAAAAGGCTCCGAGGTCGGCGCGCACGGATTCTCGGGGGCGGTCCTGGATCCGGTCGCTGTCAAGGAATTGATGCCGGACTGGCTCGAGCAGGGCTGCCCGGTCGAGGGCGAGGTGGAGGACGATGCGGTCGTGTTTTTGACTGCGAACAGGGCGATGAAACTCCCCATCACCCCCCCCCCGCTCGACAACCACGGGATGTACGTCATAAGTCTGGCAAGGTTCTGCAGATGGTTGGGGGAGAAGTGCGAGGAGGCGGGGGTCCAGATCTTCCCCGGATTCCCCGGTGTCAAGGTCCTGTTCGACGAGGACCAGCGGGTAATCGGTGTCCGAACGGGGGACAAGGGCATGGACCCGGACGGGAACCTCAAGGAGAACTTCGAGCCCGGCATCGATCTGGTCGCGAAGGTCACCGTCTTCGGGGAGGGGCCTCGAGGTCACCTCACAACGGAGCTGGAGCGGGAACTGGGCATCCAAAAGGGAAAGAATCCGCAGACATACGAGATGGGGGTCAAGGAGATCGTCGAGCTTCCGGAGGCTCGAGTCGCTCCCGGGCAGGTGATCCATACCATGGGATACCCCCTGAGCCTCCAGTCGGTGGGGGGAGGCTTCCTCTACGGGATGACGGGCAACAGGGTGGCTGTCGGGCTGGTCGTCGATCTCCACGGGCAGGACCCGTGCATCGATGCCCACCGTGACCTCCAGAAGCTGAAAGCACATCCCTGGGTGGCCGAGCTGCTCGAGGGCGGCAAGGTGGTCCAGTATGGCGGGAAGGCACTGGCCGCCGGCGGCTTCCTGGCCATGCCCCGGATCGCCTTCGATGGCGGCATGATCGTGGGAGACGCCGCTTCCATGCTCGATGGCATGCGCCTCAAGGGCATCCACACCGCCATGAAGGCTGGCATGCTGGCCGCCGAAACCCTGTTCGAGGGTCTCGTCAAGAACGACCTGTCCGCGAGCCAGATCGAGACCTACCAGACTCGAGTCAGGCGGTCCTACATCCACGAGGAACTCTACAAGGTCAGGAATTTCCACTCCGCGCTCGACAATGGCATGGCGACAGGGATGTTCAAGGTCGGGTTCCAGTACCTCTTCGGACTGATGAACAAGGACAAGACCGTCTCGGAGGATCATCTCAGGACCGTGGAGATCTCGAAGATGTATCCCGACGACTCCCACATCGACCAGCTCTCCGACGGCATCAAGTACGACGGCGAGCTGTTCCTCGACAAGCTCACCGACGCCTACCTTTCCGGCACCTTGCACGAGGAGAAGCAGCCATCGCACCTGCGCCTTTCCAATCCCGACCAGTGTGCCGTGTGTTGGCGCCTGTACCGAGCGCCCTGCACTCGGTTCTGTCCTGTCGAGGTCTACCAGATGCCGGAAGACGTCGACGAACAGGTCGAAAAACGGCTGGCCGGCTTGTCCATCGGACCCGACACACCGAGACACGGCAACCTGTCCAAGGCATTCGTCCCCGCTCCCGGCGAGCACGATCGAGGCGTCAAGGATGGCGCACCCTCGGTGCCGGGACAGCAGTGGCCCAACCAGCTCCTGCACATAAACTTCACCAACTGTGTCCACTGCAAGACGTGCGATATCAAGTGTCCCTACTTGAATCTCACCTGGACCCCGCCAGAAGGGGGCGGCGGACCGAACTACACGATGACGTGACAGGGATTCCCCCGCCACACCGGCGCGGCCACGCACACTATCGGCCGCAACCGGGTGCCCTCGACCGGGTTTCCGGACGTGAACAGCCGTGTCAGGCATCGCGTGGGCGCGCACCTGAGACGGCTCGCCCTCAACGAACGGACCGCCAGTCGCTCCGGCTTCCGCCGGCGCTTGCGCCAGACCTCGAATTCAGGGTATGGTTGCACATCTGGCACGCGACAGGAAAGGACCCGTTCCATGAGCCAAGGCGACCCGAATCTCACGAAAAAGGCCGGCGAACACGCGCGACAAGACCGGCAGGACACACGTGACCAGCGACCGGCTCCGCCCGGGGCGTCCGGCAGTGCCGCCAATCTGAAGCGCACCGCCATGGCGTTCGGGTCCCGCGAGAAGGCGCTCGACGTGCGCCGGGCCATCCTCGCCACCTACCCGGCCTTCGCGCAGAACGCCTTGCGGCTCTTCGACGCCGATCGCGGACGCATCTTCCGGTTCTGGAACCAATTGTCACTACGTGAACGCCAGCGGCTGCTCGAACAAGTGAGCCGGATCGACCTGGACCTGCTCGAGCGCAACCTGGCTCTGCTCGCCGACCCGGAGCGGCTCGAGGCGCGAACCAGGGGCGAGCTGGCCCCGCCGGCAATCCTGCGCCCGGAGCACGACCCCGACCTCGAGAACGCCCTGAAACTCGGCGAAGAGGTGCTCCAGCAGGGGTGGCTGGCACTCGTGGAGGGGGCGGGGGGCGCCGGGTCGAGGTTTGCGGAGGCGGCGGGGAATCGTCCGAAGGGACTGTTCCCCATCTCGCCCTCAAGGGCGCACAACTTCTTCGAGGCGCGGGTGGGTCGTCTCGTTGCGCTGCGCAGGCGCTACGGGAAACCGGTTCCTTACATCGTCATGGTAAGCGACGCGACCGACACCGCCACGCGCAGGTTCTTCGAAGAGCGAGACTATTTCGGCTTGCGAGACGAAATGCTGGTGGTTCGTCAGCGGAGCCTGCCATACATCGAGGAAGTCGGGCCGGGGGAGTACGATCTCGTGCTGGAACACCCCGGCCGTGTCGCCGTGGGGGGCTACGGTCACGGAGACTTCACCAAATGTGTCCTCCTGAAACCTGAAGTGCTTGAGTTCCTCGAGCGTTTCGGGACGCGCTACGTGCAGTGGCTCCAGATCGACAATCCGCTCGCAACCATTGGCCACCGCTATCTTCTCGGCGCGCACCGGCGGGCCGAGCCGGGCCTGGATCCCGGGGCCATCGCCATGTCGTTCATTGCCCTGCCGAAGAAGATGCCGACCGAAAGGGCCGGTGTACTGGTGAGGAGAGGCGGTGGACTCGCCGTCTGGGAATACAGCGACATCGACGAGGTCAATCAGCACCTGCTTGTCGACCGCTCAGGCAAGCCCTGGCTGGGCGTGCGGAGAAACGATACGATAGCTCTCATCCCTCCGGGCGAGCGCGGGCCGGAGGACGAACTGGTGGGGCTGGCGGACCTTCCTGCGGACCTGGCTGATGGGCTCGAGTATCGTTGGGGGGCCGTGAATCCCAACCTCGTGGTCGTCACCCTGGAGTCGGTGGTTGCGCATCCCCAGGACAACGCGCCACTGGTGGCCAGGAAGTCGGCGTCCCACATCGACCAGGATGGGCGACCGGGCGACCCCGACAGGAAATTCCTGAAATTCGAGACCTTCCTTTTCGACGGCTTCAACGACGGCGTGGTCGTCGCGGAGGAGCGCGACGTTTGCTTCGCCCCCACCAAGAACGCTCGAGGCGAGGATTCGCCGGCCATGGTCCGTGCGGCGATGAATCGTCACGCCGCACGGCGCCTGAGACAGATAGGGTGGAACATCCCGGACACCTCGAGTGTCACCATCGAGTTGGACGGCCTGCTGGAACTCACCGATGGGGACCTGGCGCGCCGGGTCGGGCGAGGCGGCACTCTCGAGCCGGGAGCGACGCTCGTCGTTCATGGACTCGATGTGCGTATCGGGGACGGTCTCGTTGTGGAGAAGGGAGGGGAATTGACCGTCGAGATTGCCGGGGAGGATCCTTGCGCGGACCTCGCCGTGGAGCCGCGCGTGACACTACCCGAAGCCTGCCGAGTCACCGGGAAGGTGCGCCGCCCGTAGGGTGCGCCAGGTACCCTCGAAGGGGGCATGGCGCCGTGTTCGTCCTGCTTCGGGCGGAGTGGGCGGCTACTTCCTCCTCCAGGCGACGAACGCACCGATCGCAGCGCCAATGGCGACCAGGAACGAGGCGGACTTGACGGGGTGGTCCTTGACGTAGTTCACGACTGTCGTCTTGATATCACCGATGCTGGTCGCCTTCACACGGTTCACCGTCTCCTGGTAGGTCTGTGATGCCTTCTCGTACCCGCCTTGGGCGCGAACCTTCAGGTCGTCGAAGGCTTCCCGGGCCTGGTTCTTCAACTGCTCCATTCTCTCGGCATTGGCTTCGGCTTCTGTCATGGTATCGTCTCCTCTGCATGGAAGTTTCCAGCGCTCGTGACACACCCTGCTCGAGCGGCCTGTTTTCCGTCGTCGCGGGGTCCCAGTGCGTCTTCGAGAACGAGTGTTATACGCATTCCCGCGTGGCGTCAAGCAGGTTTCAGCCCCCTGTCCCAGGCTCCCGGGCGAATCCTATGGTCAGGGTTCCGGCGTGAGAAACCGGCACGGCGTAGCGGACGCCCCCGGCGAAGGAGCCGTGGCCGACGACCTTCGCCCCGCCCCCTGCCAACGCCTCGGCCACGTGGTACCCCGATGGTACCGCGACCAGCACATCGCCCTCCCTGTCGGCGCCCGTGTCCAGCCCCACCTCGAGGCGCCCGTCACGGGACCAGGCCTCGCCGCTCACAACGGTGCTCACCTGGCCGAGATGGTGGGTGACAGACACCAGTTGCGGCCTGTCCTCGAGCGGCCGAAGCGTGATCACCGCTGCCTGGTGCGGCTTCAAGCGAATCTCCATGGGGTGGGCGGCAGACGCCACCTGGTACTTGCCAGACCAGAATTCGAAAGCATGACAGGGCACGTCTGGCAGTCCGAAGTCCGCGGGGGCGACCCGTCGGTTGGCCGACTCGTCCGACCAGTTGATCACAGCTCCCACCGCCTCGAGCTTGCCCGACGGGCCCGTGTAGCGCCGCACGAAGCGCTCGGGGCGGGACGACAGCCGCGCGCCGAGGGCCATCGCCGCACTCCCCCGTGGAGGTAGGGCCAACTCCGCCATCTGTCGCCGTTCCAGGGACAACTCTGCCAAATCGTCGCTCAGAAACAGCATCCCCCCGGTAAGAGATAGGACGGAAACCAGCGTTTGGACCTCCTCGAGCGTCAAATTGCTTCGTCGTTCGCGCACCAGGAGACAGTCCGGGTCATTGATCCACCAAGTACCGTGGAGATGGGCCCGGGTCACGCAGTTCACCAGGGCCAGTTCCGCACACGGGTGCCCGGCACCTCGAGCAAGAAAGCCAATGACGGGGTCCCGCCAGGATTCCTTCACGTCAGGGGAGATACGCATGCCATCGACGATACCCACGGAAGGCAGCAGCGGGGCTCCGCACCCAAGAAGAAAACGGTCGCCGACCACATCGCGTATGTGGCGGATACCTAGCCGGTAGGCCTCGACCGGCGATTTCCCAGGGTCGTGACGGCGGCCGGGCTTCAAACCCGCAAACAGGAAATCGATCTTGAAGTACTGGAAGCCGAAATCGACCAGCGTCGAGAAAACCTCCTCGAGATAGCCAAGCACTCCGGGATGGGTCGGGTCGAGACCGTACAGGTGACCGCTCAGGACGCCCCACGTGGGCAGGTAGCCCATCCAGACCGGCTTCCCGCGCTCATCGTGGATGAGCCAGTCGCGATGATGGCGGAATATGGCAGACTCGCGCTGAACGAAGAAGGGGGCTGTCCAGATGCCCGGAATGAATCCCTGCTCCTCGATACGGGCCGCCAGCGACTTCAGCCCCCCCAGGAATTTCCGATTCGTCGACAGCCAGTCCCCCACGAATGTCTGGTATCCATCATCCAACTGGACATAGGCGACCGGAAGCCGCTTTCGCTGCTCGGCGAGGACCTCGAGGTTCTTGTGAACATCCCCCTCCGTGACTCGAGTGTAGTAGTAGTACCAGGAGCACCAGCCGGAAGCGGCCTTCTGGTGCTTCCGCCGGGCCTCCATGCGCTCCGCCGTCTCGAGGGTCCAGGTGCGGATCAGCTCGTCGCCGTCCTGTCCGAACGCGATGACCGCCGGGTCGTTCGCCAACTCCTGCTCCCCCACGAGCGTCTTGCCGCCAAAGTCCGAACGCAATACGACTCTGGTCGGATCGCCACGGAGAATCGCAACTTCTCCAACGCCGACCCGCGCCTCGAGGAAGCCGAGCAAAACGGTCGAGTCTATGCCCGTGCGTTGAATGGTGGCCATCCAGGGCGTGGAGAGCACGTCGGCCCTGTTCCAGTAGACAGAATCCACGTGCTGGTTGAATATCGCCGCCGTGGGGAACGGCGGTACCTTCTGGACCTCACGGCTGTCTCGAGCCCACACGGGCGTGAAGGAGCCGTACCCGAGTGGAAAGAACCACCATCCAGGATCACGCCCGAAGCCTTTCAGGAACGACTCCCGGATATCCTCGCCTTCAAGCGCGAAACTCCCGACGGCCAGGGTCGAACCCGGGCTGCCCGCCGACTTCCGGAGGTACTGTCGAATCTCCAACCCGTTCCCGCGCAGGCGAAAGTGCACGCCCACCCGAGCCCCCGCGAAGGGCGGGTACGCCAGCCTGACGGTATCGCCCCGGCGGCCGAAGGAGATGTCCGAAACGGAAAGATGCAGAGACGACATCTCTGCTTCCCGTTCGTGGGTGCCCACAAAGGACCAGGAAAGCGAAAAGATGCCCAGGACGGATTGATCGTGGATGCGCAGGTCGAATCGGCGCCCGCGATCATGGAGGAGTCGAATACCGTCCGGGTGTGTCAGGAGCTGTTCCATGGCGCTCTCCTCACGTGTCGCCTCGATCCCACGGGCGCGCTGAACGCGCCGAACAGTCCCCGGTGGCCATTCCGGAAGGGATCACGCGAGAGCCGGGATCACTCCTCCTCCGGACGAGCCACGTCACCGGCACACTGGAGCGTGGGGGTCGTTCCGGGGGGAGCGTCGGATACCAGGCCCATGAAATAGGAGCCGGACCAGACTGTCAACCCTGCCTGTGCGAGGAGAGCGCAACGCCCCCCGGCGGTGTCGCCCGCGGCCCAGGCCCCGATGCCCCCGAGCGCAGCGGCGTCGGACACCAAGAGGAACCCCGTGCTCAAGGTCATCAGCATGGGGTATGCTTCCGCGGATATGGTGGTGTCGGACATGATGTCGGCCCAGACGTCTTCTCCCGCCTGGACGCTTCCGGCAGCGAATTCCTGGACCAAGGCGTCCATTCTTTGCCAGCGCGGACTGGGTGGATACTGGAGGTTGGTGATAGCGGGCCAGAACCTGTCCAGCAAGGCCAGGTCGATGGCAGGACTGTAGCAGGCCATTACGTAGTCGTCGCAGACCAGGATACCTTGCATGGTTTCCGCCCCATCTGGCGGGCTGTCCAACAAAAACATCGTATAGCCAAGGTTGTACCCGTAGATGGACAGCAGCAGGGGGAGGCTGGCCCGGTTCGCGAATACGACCTCGAGCGCCCCTCCCTGTTGCGCCGTCTTCGTTTGTGCCCCCGCTGCGCGGGCGATGGCCTGGAACATGGCCCACTGGAAAAGGGAGCCGTTGCGGAGCCCGGGGGCCTCCCCGAAGCCGCTGAGGTCGCCCGGCGGAGCCGGTGCGGGGCGTATGCTGCCTCGTGCGCCCAGATCCTTGTCGTCACCGTCGAGTGCCTGTGCCGCGGCGGTGAACCAGGGGAATACCCGGGTCGTGGGCGCGCGCGCAGCCGCGTCGTCATCCAGGTTGTCCCGGAGCCAGATACCACCGAAGTATCCCGACAGGTAGAGGTTGCCCAGCAGCGACGGGACGCCGGCGTCCGGGGTCGTGCACAGCGCATCGATGGACGCCAGGGGAAGGTCGCCATAGAAGAAACCTTCGCTCGAGGGATCGGCGTTG
Source organism: Myxococcota bacterium (assembly GCA_024278455.1). Lineage (GTDB taxonomy): Bacteria > Myxococcota_A > UBA796 > JAJRTE01 > JAJRTE01 > JAJRTE01. The sequence continues at coordinate 21,950 of JAJRTE010000035.1, read as the reverse complement.
CTGGCACAGTAGTCCGCGGCCATGTCCGAGACCAGGGTGGAATCGACGACCATGGCGTCATTCGGCCAGAAGGGGTACGATGGGATGACCACGGAAGTCTCGGCCTGCGCCTGCGGCGGGGCGATGTTCGGCTCCGAGGCCTGGGCATGCCGGACCGGGCCGGGAATCACCCAGATACATACTGCACACAGGTAGCAGGCGGGGCCGAAAACCCGTTGGACGAGATGAAGGCGGAAGTCGTCGCGAACGTTCCAGTGCATGGCCACTCCTCGTATTGGATTCGGTTGGGTCGTGGACAGGGCCGTGGTTCACCTGCTGCTACCGTCTACTGGTTATGGCACTTGACCGGCGGAACATCAATGATATCTTACAGAAGAGCCGATGACCGGTCTCTGAAAGGATGGTTGTCATGCTGGAGTTCAGGATCGAAATTGGTGGGATGGGCTGCGACCACTGCGTGCGCGCGGTGCGGAGCGCCCTGGAGCGCATCGACGGTTTGACCATCGTGGATGTGTCCGTTGGCAGTGCGATCGTGGCGATGCCTGATGCGTCCCTGTCCGGGCAGGTCGATGAGGCTATCGCGGCCGCGGGGTACGAGGTAGTTGGCCGCTTCTCCGTGGGACCCGGGGAGCGCACGTAGGCGGCAGGTCGGCACCGGCGTCATGGGAACCGGGGCAGTGTGCAAGCGGTATCGGGCGGGGAGGCGGAGCCGCGCGAGGCGAGCGAATATGCCGCCGAGTGGCACAGAGCATGCACGACGCGATGGGAGAGGGGGCAGTCAGCGGAAATGCGACACAAATGTCGTGAGGTCTGGGCGCGCACGGGTCTCGAGTCAGGCTCGCACCGGGAACGTCGCCGCCGTTCGTACCACGGAGTTGGACAGTGATGAAACGGATCATGCTCTTGCTGCTGTTGGGCTCGATGGGGATAAGCGGGTGCAAAAGCTGTGGCGAGGAGCCACCACCGGAGTCCGATGACGACGATGTCACGGTGATCCAGGGGGGCGACGACGACGACATGACAGCGGGCACGTTGCCTCCGCTTCCGACCCCGACGCCGTTGGACGACCCATTGACCAGGGTGGAGGTGTTTCCAGGCTCGGCCGTTGTCGTGCCGGGCGCGGAGATCCAGTTCGTTGCCAAGGGGTGGCTCGCATCCGGCGAAGAGGCGACGGAGGCAGCCGCCGGCTGGAACTCGGCCGACCCGACGGTGGCGTCCATCGATGAGACGGGTCTGGCCACAGCACTCGCCGTGGGAACCACCATCATCACGGCGACCATGGAAGAGCTGAGCAGTGATCCGGTCGTCCTCGAGGTCACGGACGGCTCGACACTGACGGTCCAGGCCGTCGACGCCGACACCGGGGAGCCGGTGCCGAACGCGGAGATCTACCTCGGCGTCGAGACCGTGACGACGTATGCCGCGGACGAGGAAGGCGTTGCGACGATCAGCGCTGACGATGGTTCTCTCGACGGCCCTCAGACGGTCACGGCCTATCATCCCGACTACTACCATGCCACGGTGTTCGACGTGAAGAGCCGCCGCATCATCGTTCCCCTGCGCAGCGAGACGAGCACGGATTACGATGAGTTCACGGGTTGCGTCGACTTCGATCAGATGGGATCGTTGGCGCTCAAGGACCTCCGGATCGGTCTCATCACCCGGAGCTTCTATGGCAACCCGCTGTCTCTGGATATCAACACCCTGCTCGGGGATTTCAGAAAAGTCGACGTCTGCGGCTACGCCATGGACATGCCGGCGAATATCGTCGGGGAGGCTTACTGCGCCGATATCCCGAACTTCGAAGTGCCCGGGCCGCCCGGAACCTACAGTGCCTACATGTTGGCCGGAGATCTGCAACTCGACACCGTCTTCGGGTGGTTGGAGGAGGACCAGGACATCTTCTACAACCTCGGTCTCATGATGATGCTCATCCCGAACATGTACGAATTCAGTTATTCCTACGTCCCGGATGTCTCCATCGATCCGGACGTACCTCCTCCCCAGCCCGGAGAGGACGGAGATCCTTGCGCGAACGAGACGTTCATCGTCTCGCCGTCAGGCGTGACCGACTACCCGCTGACGGTCGAGATCCCGGCCATGCCGAGCGGCGTATCGGCGGAATACCCGCCAGCCGTGTTCGCCATCGCCGACATCGGGGAACGCGGCTTCCTGCCCGTCGGCGTCAACGGTGCCACCGGAGGTACGACGGCCACCGTGTTCCACGCTCAGGAGTTCCTGGATCGTCCCCTCTATGCCATGATCCTCGCTTCCGAGTATGGCGTCGGCAACGAAGGCGCCTACGTGGCGGTCATGGGTCGCAAGACCAGCGAGACCGAGGCCATCGTCACCCCCGACTTCCTCGACCTCATTCAGCCGGAGGCGTTCAACATTCTCGAACGTACCTACTCCTTCTACCCCGTGGCCGGGACCAGCCTGTATCGGACCGTCATGTCGTACCGGTTCCGGCTTCCCGAGAACACGACGGTGCGGCAGACGTTGCTCTGGGACCTGTACCAGTCACCGGATTCCACGACCACGATCCTTCCGTCGATACCGACGTCCCCGGAAACCCTGTTGCCAGAATGGGATCTGTGGCACATGGACTGGGAGTTCTTCTCCTACGATACCGGCGTCTACTCATTCGACGTGTTGACGATGGACGGTTCCTTGACCGTCTACGACGCGATGCTCCTATTGGAACGCATCTCGCGCAACAAGAAGTACGAGATCGAGAAGGGATAATCGGGCCGATGGAGAGAAACAGAGACCGGACCGCAATGAGACAGTGAGAATGCCAGGATGCGTATCCTGATCATCGATGACAATCCCCTCGACATCGAGTTGGTCTCGCGAATGCTTCAACGACGGCTCGATGCCATCGTGGAGAGCGTCCACACGGCGGAAGAAGGAGAGCGCCGCCTGCGGGTCGAGGAATTCGATGTCGTTCTTCTCGACTACTTCCTCCCAGGCCAGAACGGGATCGATTTCCTCAAGACGGTGGCGCAGCAGGACCTGTGCGCCCCCATCATCCTGGTCTCGGCCGTCGGTGATGAACGGGTCGAGCAGTCGGCCTTGCAGGCGGGTGCGGTGGACTACCTGTCCAAGGAGGAGTCCCTTTCCCCTGCGCTCGTTCGCGCCGTGGTCGCGGCCGCGGAGCGTGGCCGCGCGGAACGCGCCGTGCGCGACCGGGATCGTGCCGAGGACCTGCGGCGCAAGGCGGAAAAGATCATCGCCAACCTCGAAAGCCGGGTGGCGCAGCTCGAGGCAGCCATTGGCGCTGGTGGACTGGCCGGGGCGACGGAAGCTGCCAGTACCATGGACGGCGACATGCGGCGCGAAGTCGAGGCAGACCTGGTTCGCAGGTACGAGGAGATCGTCCAGAAGTGGGTCGGAACCCCTGCCGAGGGACAGGAAGCAAGAGACAAGCTGGGTGCGCTCGTGGCGGAGATGTTTCGTCATGGCTTTGGTGCGGAGCAGTTGGTCGGCCTCCACTGGGCAGCCTGCCAGCACCTGAGAGACAACGGGTGGTCCAATCGTGGCAACAGGAAATCCTGCCGGCCGCGCATGCTGCTGGTCGAGGCCGCCCTGGCCCTGCTCGATGCTTATCGCCGCGCCGCAATCGCACAAGGGGCTCACGTGCCGGCTGCGCCGGAGTGACAGCGGACCGACCCTGGCGCGGGCGACGCGCGCCTCCACGCGCGGTAGACAACCCGCGCTTCCAGCCCCGTTCCGCAGCGCCAGCGATACGCCTCCACGCGTGCGGTGACCGCCGCGCCCGTGTTCCCGGCCAACTCTACGACGCAAGTGCGACATCGGCGCTCGATTCGGGTGCGAGCACGCCCTCGGACTCCAGGATCGCACGGTGAAGCAGGGAGAAGAGTTCCGGTCTGTCTCTGAGTGCCTCCCTGGCCCGTTCCCGGCCCTGTCCTACCTGCTCCCCATCGTGGCTGTACCAGGAACCGCTTTTCTGGATGAGCCCTCGCTCGACGGCGAGATCGAGCAGGTCGCCATAGGGGCAGATGCCGCGTCCGAACAGAATGTCGAACTCCGCGACCGTGAAAGGAGGCGCCAGCTTGTTCTTGACGACCTTGACTCGAGTCCGGTTCCCGACGACGTTGGGCCCGTCCTTGAGCGTGCCGACACGCCGGATGTCCATTCTCACCGAGGAGAAGAACTTCAAGGCGTTCCCCCCAGGTGTGGTCTCCGGGCTGCCGAACATGACACCGATTTTCATCCGGATCTGGTTGATGAACACCACTGTCGTCTGGTGTCGAGACATGCCCCCGGTGAGTTTCCTGAGTGCCTGGCTCATGAGCCGTGCTTGCAAGCCCACGTGGGCGTCACCCATCTCCCCTTCGATTTCCGCCCTGGGAACCAGGGCCGCCACGGAATCCACCACGACAAGAGACACAGCTCCCGACCGCACCAGGATGTCGACAATCTCGAGCGCCTGTTCGGCGCAATCGGGTTGGCTGACGAGGAGTTTCGCCGGGTCTACTCCCAGGGCCCGGGCGTAGGTGATATCCAGCGCGTGCTCGGCGTCGATGAACGCGGCGATCCCCTCTCTCTTTTGGCTTTAAGCGATCATCTGCAAGGCCAACGTCGTTTTCCCGGATGATTCGGGACCGTACACTTCCACCACGCGCCCCCGCGGGACGCCTCCTATCCCCAAGGCCAGGTCCAGGCTGAGGCAACCGGTGGACAGGGCGGGGTGCCGGTTCTCATCCGACCGGCCCGCCTCTCCCAGGCACATGATACTGCCCGGCCCGAATTGCTTTTCGATGGTTGTCAGCGCCGTCTCCAGCGGCGTGGTACTTGCCTTCTTCATGTCCGGTCCTCCTTGTGCGTTCAAGGTTGTACGTTGCATGTCACCATTCATTGCAAGCGCGGCCATCGTGCAGGGCCGAGGCTTGCCTGAGCCTCTTTCCCGGCCGGCGTGGCTCGTGCGGTTTCCAGGGTGATCGCGCCGCCACTGGCGTGCGCCGGCGTGAGCGCCGCTCTCAAACGCGCGGCCCTGGCGGTCCTCGCGGGGGTCGCCTCGGCTCGCCCCGAGAGAACGAAAACGGCTCGCACCCTGAGAGATGGAAGGAATAGTCCGCGTGGTAGTTCCACCGCTTCTCCTCGCAACACGCAATACACCCGTCGTTCGTCCCAGCGGCGAATCTCGCCGTAGACCCGGCGGGTCGTGCCATCCGGGGCGCTCCTCCCCGGACCGGGAAACACGTCGAGTTCGACCTGATCTCCCTCTTTCGCCTCGAACAGCGCAAGCGAGGACGGGATCGCGAACACTGGGACAGCGTCGTCGTCGCTCACCAGGACCAGCCAGCCTTCTTCGTGCCTGTCGACGGTGAACAGCGCGAGGGCATGTTGGCGGCGAACGGATTCGGCCGAATCGAGTCGTGCGGGTGGGGGCACGTTTGCCGGTGTCTCCGGCGACACGCGCGAGCCGTCCCTGGTACCGGCCCGGGACCGGGCAATCCTGCCGTCGCTCCCACTGTCGATACATCTGCTGCCATCGGCCCCGGCGGCAGCCAGGCGTGCCGCAGTTGCGCATGCTTCGTCGCCAGGACCGGCCATACAGCCGGCTGGTGTCAAGCCCAGGAGCATGACCGAGCAGCAGGCGGCCAGTGTCGCCTGGTGAATCGAGAGGGCTCCTCGAAGATCCACTTGGGCTGGATGGGTCCCGCCTCCCTTCGGGCGCCACGTGCTCATGCGCATGCCTCCACGTGCCCGCCGATGACGTTGGAGCGGTCCAACGCCCGGTACTGGATGGCCTCTCCTATGTGTCTTGCCTGGAGGATCGGAGAATCATCCAGGTCCGCGATGGTTCGGGCGACCTTGAGCACTCGTGCATGAGCGCGAGCCGAGAATCCCAGGCGTTCGATGGCGACCTCCAGGAGCCGTCTCGCTTCCGGGGCGACCGGGCATGCCTCCCGGAGCAGCGGTTCCGAAAGCTGCGCGTTGCAATGGACGGACTGGCGCGCGTTCGAACCGTTGTGGCCGGCCTGGAACCGCTGGCGCTGGCTTTCTCGAGCCCGTTCCACGCGCGCACGAATGGCAGAGGAAGGTTCCCCGGACGCCGTGGTTCCGATATCGGCGTACCGGACCGCCGGCACTTCGACATGGATATCGATGCGGTCGAGCAGGGGGCCTGAAAGGCGCGAACGGTAGCGTTGGATTTCGGCGGGAGAGCAGCGGCAACGCCGCCTCGGGTCTCCCAGGTGACCGCAAGGACACGGATTCATCGTGGCCACGAGCATGACTCGAGCCGGGTAGGTGAACGTCCACCTCGCGCGCGCGAGCGTGACCGCACCGTCCTCGAGCGGCTGTCGCATGACCTCGAGGGCCGTGCGTTTGAACTCCGGCATTTCGTCGAGAAACAGCACACCGTTGTGGCTCAGGGAAATTTCACCCGGGACGGGGATGCCGCCACCGCCCACGAGCCCGGCCTGTGAGATGGTATGGTGAGGGGCGCGAAAAGGTCGCCGGGTGATCAACGATTGGTTCGGCGGCACCAGGCCGAGAACGCTGTAGACCTTGGTGGTTTCGATCGCCTCCTCGAAGCTCAGGGGCGGCAGGATCGTCGGGAGGCGCTTGGCCAGCATGGTCTTTCCGCTGCCTGGGGGCCCGATCATGAGCACATTGTGTCCGCCGGCAGCGGCCACCTCCAGGGCCCTCTTCGCCTGGAATTGACCCGCGACATCACGGAAATCGAAGGAATCGTCCGGCACCTCATCCAGGACGCGTGCCCGCGGGACACGCAAGGGCTCGGCTTCCAATTCGTCGTTCAAGAAGGCGATGACATCCTGGAGTCGCTCCAGCGGCACCACGTCGACTCCGTCCACCACTCCGGCTTCCATGCCGTTGTCCGGCGGCAGTATGATTCCTCGCATCCCCGCTCGCCTGGCTGCCAGGGCGAGTGAGAGTGCGCCCCTGATAGACCTCATGCGACCATCGAGCGACAGTTCGCCTGCGAGCAGGTAGTGAGGAAGCCGGTGAGCGCCCACGTCGCTGTTCTCGAGCAGAATGCCGACCGCGATGGGCAAATCGTAGCCGGTCCCCACTTTGGGAATACCCGCTGGCGCGAGATTGACGGTGATTCTCTTCGAAGGAAAGCTGTACCCGGAGTTGCGGATCGCGGACCGAACCCGCTCCTTGCTCTCCTTGACAGCACCTTCGGCCAACCCCACCGTGTAGAACATCGGCAAGCTGGACGACAGATCGACTTCCACTTCGACGATACTGGCCTCGACGCCGTGCAGGGCTCCGCTGAAAACCTTCGAACGCATGGGTGCTCCTGTTGCAGGGGATGGCTTGCGTTGGCGATGGGGGCCGTGTCCGGGTGACCGGCCGAGGACCCCCAGCATGTTCCTCCGGCGCGGCGGCAGACGGCCCAGGCACGCGTGGCGCAAGCTGCAAGGCCTGTGCCACAGTGCGCACAACCGTTATTCCAAACATGTCAGGCGGTTGCGCGATGCAGGCACCAGGAGTCTCGATGGGTGTGTCCGCATTCCGGACGAATGTCCGCGCTCTAGACACGCGGACTCGAGCAGGGCGGATGCGCGCCGCGGTGAGAGAGAAGTGCCCGGCACCCGCCCGACGAGACGGGTTCCGTTCGGACATGGAGGGGCGCGGCGCACTGCGCCCTTCCAGCCATCCTCCCTTCTCTGCTCGCTACTCCCTACACCCTACTCCCTACTCGCTTCCCCCACGTCGTTCGTGGGAAGCTTGCGTGGCAAGGTGCGGGGTGGTCGGTGGACAGGCCGGGCTCACTCGTCCTCGAGCGGCGGGAGGTGGTAGGCTTCCGGCGATTCGCTCACCGAGGCCACGGCGAGCACTCGAGCCAGGTAGTCGAACATGTCCGAAGGAATGTAGCCTTCTCGATAGAAGTATCGCAGGTTGATTTCGTCTTGCTTCCAGGCCTTGCGTTGCGCGAGCATGCGACGGACGGCGAGGGGTCCACCAGGATAGGCGGTTACGGCCAGCGTGAAGGACAACCCCCGCAGTTCGCCGACCAACTCGACCAGGTAGGAACAGGCGGCACGGGTAGAAAGCTTCCAGTCCAGCCGGTCGTCCCGCTGGTTGTCTACCGTGAGTCCGTGGCGCCGGGCCGTCTCGACATCCAGACCCCACAACCCGGCCTTCCCGCTCCGGTTGTCCTGGAAGTCCGGCAGGTACTTGCTTTCTATCCATGGAATGAAGCTCATGAGTTCGGGCAGGTGGTGCTCCCGGAGTATTCGAACCAGGTAGGGGCGGTGGCGCATGCTCCGGGCGTAGACGATGCGGAAGTCCCGTTCCTCCCGAACCTCATCGATGACCCCGCTGATGTCCTCGAGGAAGTCGACCGGAACGAGTGCACTCTTTTCGCCCGCCTTCCACAAGACCGCTCGGAGTGCTCGGAGATCCCGGTTGCCATCGGAGCGCCGCATCGGTTTCATGGAGAGCGTCTGCTCATACAGCTCGCGAGTCAACTCGACGAACTCCGTATTCTCAGAGCCGGGGGAAGCGGCCAGCCCTTCTTCGGGACTCCGCCCCTGGATGACCGGGACCGGGCCGGCGGAAAACTGCAAGAACCAGTTGGAGATCCTCTCCTGGTACCACCAGGACAACGCGATGCCGACCAGGAGAAACCTCAGGAACCACCGGTGCTTCTGCATCCAGATCCAGTCCGCCCGCGGTGGCTCCTTGATGGCCTCCTCGAGCACGAACGGCTTCGACCGGCGCGGCAGCGGCTGGGCGGGCAGGGGGTCGGCTCGTCTGGGTGCCTTTTTCTTCCGGGTGCGCCTGGCCCTGGTGTCAGCGCCCGGCTCCGCAGGCGTGGCTGGTGCCTTGCGTTTGCGGGACACACCGGAGACCAGCTTGCGCGATACATTTCTTGCTACCTGGGCCGCTTTCCTGGCCCCACTGCCGACTCGAGTGCCGATACTGATGGAACCAGCAGTCGGGTCGATCAATGCGCCGGGCTCGGGCACCGGAGGCGCGCCGCGCCGGGGCTTGAGCCGGCCCAGCAGGGGCAACATCCGAGCCCTGGCAGACCCCAAGGCATGCCTGCCTTGCGCGATCGCCCGGTCGACCTTGGACGACAGGGTGTCCCCCGGCTTTGACACGGGTGGTGGTGGAGGATAGAAGGACGTCGATTCGTCATCGTCGCTCGCGGCCGCGGCTGTGCCATCGCTGGTTGGCGGGGAGGGGGGCGCGCCGTTCGTACCGGTGCCCATGCCCGGATCGTGTCCTGTGGGCGACCCGTTTCTCCCCTGGAGCCAACTTGTGGGATCCTCGGCTCCGCCGGCGGGCGCGCCGGTGTCCAGCACGGCGTCCGGCACGGGGATCTCCGGTTCGTACCATCGGGCTTCCTCTCCGGGTGTGCCCTCGGCACCGCCGGGGGCGAGGTCTTCCGGCCCGCCTTCAGCCGCTTCCGCCTGGAGAATCCGGGTGGATGCCTTGCCGCCGGACAGACTCGGTGTTTGTGGCGCGCCGCCAGTTGGACCAGGCGGGAGTTCGGGCTCGTCTCGAGAAGCCAGGTTGGGCAGGAGACGTTCCGTGGCTCTCTGGCTGAATCGCAGACTCGGGCCGCCCATCTGCTGAGCCAGCCCGATGATGTCCGCCTCCTGCAACCGCCGCCTCGAGATGCGCTCGTTGTTCACGTAGGTCCCGTGCGTGCTCTGCAGGTCATACAGGACGAATCCCCCGTCTTCCCCACGGATTTCGGCGTGGTAGTTGCTGACGACCCGCTCCTTCTCGCGGTCGAACCTGACATGATTGCCCTTGGCCCTGCCCAGGCGCACGCGGGCCTGCTCGAGCCTGAGCTTCTCGTTCTTCCTCGGACCCGTCAGTCGGACCAGGGTGAACACGGCAACCTCAATCTTCGCGGCAGGTTTCGTCGCCGGCGAGATGACCACTTGCCAGGGATCGTATCCGCGGTGCATGTCGCGCGTCAAGGAGATTCAGGGTCGGTCTGCGCCGCGGCGAGACGGCAGGGCCACGTCACCGTGCCGGGATACGTAGGGCCGGCCAAAAGCGTGGAAGAGCTGTGCGGCGAGGTAGCGGGTCCTGGCCGGATCGACGTTTCGTTGCCGCCTGAGCTTGTGGTTGAGGATTTCGCCCGTGTCGGCGTCGCGATAGACGTTCGGCCTCGAGAGGGTCATCTGGATCCGGCCGATGCCCGCGTTGCCGAGATGGACGATTTGCAGCGTTCCCCCGGGAAGCACTTTTTCCACGATCCCCAGATGGGTGAAGGTGTCGTCCAGCTTGCCGTTCCGATTCCGGTCGTAGGTGTTGTCGAAGAACACGAGGTCACCCGGCGCCGGGTTGCGCGTGAATGCGCCGCCGGTCTCGAGCGTGTACTGGTAAATGATCTCGGTGCCGCTCATCCCCCGCTGGATGCGCCCGGCGTCCACGGAGAACAGGTCGATGCCCGCTTGATAGTAGGCAGCCTGCACAAAACCGGAGCAATCGAAACGAAACGTGCGATCCCGGGCCTTCAAAGGGGGACGGGCGCCCAGGTGGGATACGGCGTAGTCGAGAGCGGCGGAGACAGGCGATTCCGGTCCGGCGGACGGGCCGTCTCCAGCAGGCGGGGGCCTGGGGGAAGGGGTTTCGGGAACAACGGTGCCCGGGTATCCCTCCGGCTGCCACTGTTTCGGATAGCGCAGGACGTGGCACCCCGAGACCAGGAAGGACGCTCCCAGCAGCACCACAAGATGAAGGCGCAAGTGATCCATGACACCCGGAAGTCGCAGGACGCGGGCAGGTCGTGCTCAGTAGATGAATCCCAATCCCACGGTCACTGTCGGCGGATCGAAGCCGCCTTCGCTCGCGTTGTAGGTCACTTCCATGCCGTTGAGCAGCCGCACGCGGCCGCTGGCGATGCGGAGCCCGATGCTCAGCTTGAGCGGACTGAACGACGGGTCGAGCGCCACAACCCGCTCCCCCGTGTCACCAGTGGTCACCTTCGCGTTGCGACCCGTGACGCCCTCGAGCACCAGGAGGCGTTCCGGTATGTTGTCGGCAGGCGTGGCACCGGCAAACGGGATGGAGGTGATATACATCCACCCGAGTCCCAGAAACGGCGACAGCGTTCCCACGTGCGAATCCTTGATCCCCCCTACGGGAACCGTCCACCCCAGGGTAAGATGCCACTCGAGGACGGAGAGGTCGAATTCGTCGTTGCCGAGGAACTTCGTGCCACCGATGGTCAGGCCCACATCCGGAAGAATCCGCCAGTTTCCGTCCCACATCCCTTCGTGAAGAGCCCCACGAACGTAGCCCGAAAGGGCTCCCTGGTGGGAGAAGGAGAAATAGGTCAGGTCGAGGCCCGCTTCGGTCGAAAAAGGAAGTCCCTTCCGGATGCGCAAAGACGGCAGAAGCAGCGCATTGCCGAACGTGAGGCGGTGATCGGCATCCATCACCCGCCACGCATCCTCTCGATCCAGCTTGTACTGGCACGTCGGGACGGAGGCATCCACGTCGCACATTTCGGCCGTGCTGACAAAGGCGATGGTCGTATCCAACGCCACCTCGAACCCGTAGATCCCCAGCGTCTCGCCCGGCACGAGATTCTTGTGGCTGATGGCTATGCCCAGCTCCCGCGACATGCTCGTGAACAAGGCCTGCCGGTCTTCCGACGATTTCACATTCCAGTAGTAATCGGTGTTGTTCTCGTCGAACAAGTTCGTGAGATAGATGTTGTCGTCGGAGCCACGGGCGGAGTGACACACTCCAGCGAGCAACAACAGCATGACATGACGTTTGTTCATGGGCGGTTTCGGCTCCACTACCGGTGGGACACGAGTCGAATACGTGTCATTTGAACACTATCACCTGCCATTGGTGCCTGTCAAGCCCCGGATCCCCGTGCCCATCCCAAATCGCTGCACCGGGATGTTCCGCGCAGTCATCGGCCCGTTTCGTCTCGCGCGCCGCGGCCGGATGCCCGGTGGGAATGCATGAGCCGGACTGGGCCACCGCGACCAGTGAAGTTGATCGGGCTCCAAGCAGATCCCTCCACGTGGGTTCGGCAGCGCCGACGTCGCCCTTGACACGGCTGATGCGTGCCCGCTACGATGCCTGGGGGTCACGGAGACGCACGATCGGGGGCGAGATGAGCGCCGAAGACAGGGAAAGCCTGGTAGTGGACAACATCGGGACGTTGCTCACGATGGACCCGGAAGCCGGTGAGGGACCGCTGGGCATCATCCGGGGGGCCGCCGTCCACCTGGATGGCGGCGACATCGCCTGGTGTGGGCGTTCGGGCGACTTGCCCGATTCTGTTCGGCGTGCTCCTGGGATCGACGTGATCGATGTGGACGGCCGGGTCGTGACGCCGGGGTTGATCGACTGCCACACCCATCTCGTGTTCGGGGGGAGCAGGGAGGGCGAGTTCGCGCAGCGGGTCGCCGGTGCGACCTACCAGGAAATCGCGGCCGCCGGGGGCGGTATCGTGAGCACCATGAGGGCGACCCGTGCAGCGTCGTTCGAAGAACTTGTCGAACTGGGCGCCTCCCGTCTGGCCACCATGCTCCGTTTCGGTGTGACCACGTGCGAGGTCAAGAGCGGCTACGGCCTGTCCGTGGAGGCGGAGTTGAAGATGCTCAGGGTCATCCGCGCGCTGGATGGCCGGCAGCCTGTCGCCCTGGTCCCCACTTTTCTCGGCGCGCACGCGCTGCCCCCCGAGTTCCGCCGCGATCGAGAAGGATACCTCGGCATGGTGATCCGGGAGATGATCCCCGCGGTCGTGTCGGAGGGACTCGCCGATTTTTGCGATGTGTTTTGTGAAGAGGGCGTCTTCTCCGTGGAGGAGAGTCGCCGTGTGCTGGAGGCCGCGAAGTCGGCCGGGCTCGGGATCAAGGTACACGCCGACCAGTTGACGCCTTTCGGCGGAGCACGGTTGGCAGCAGAACTCGGCGCCGTTTCGGCAGACCACCTCGAGCACGCCGGTGACGAAGCCCTGGCAGCCCTCGCCGCTGCAGGTACGGTGGCGGTCCTGCTTCCGGGAGCGACCTTCTTCCTCAACCAGGATTTCCCCAACGTTCGGCGTTTCCGGGACGCCGGCGTGTCGCTCGCCGTATCCACCGATTTCAACCCCGGAAGCTCTCCCGGGATCAACCTGCCTCTCGCGGGCACGATGGCAGCGGTTCGAATGGGCCTGCCGATCGAAGGCGTGTTCGCCGGGATGACCGTCCAGGCGGCTCGAGCCGTGGGCAGACAGGCTCGAGTCGGGACCCTTTCCCCGGGCATGGCAGCGGACCTTGCCGTCTTCGACGTTGCCGACCACCGCACCATCCTGTACCGGTTCGGCGTCAACCATTGCAGCATGGTGATCAAGGACGGGAGGATCGTCGTCCCATGAGTTCTGCCAGCCCATGCACGACCCGAGCCATCGCCTGGCACGGCAGGTCCCTGGAACTGCTCGATCAGAGGCGGCTGCCTCGAGCGTGTGTCACCGTGACCTTGACAACGGCCGCGGAAGTGGCGAAGGCGATTCGATCCATGGTCGTCCGTGGCGCACCGGCGATCGGAATTGCCGCAGCCTACGGGATCGCTCTCGACGCCTGGCGCGCCGTGGCGGATGGGGGGGGCGGCATCGAGGCGGACGTTCATGCGGCCGCTGACATTCTGGCCAGGGCGAGGCCCACGGCGGTGCACCTGCGCTGGGCCGTGGAGCGCATGTGCAAGGTGCTCGAGGAAGGCCCGGAAGCGTCGCCCGCGGGGCGGGCGCGCCGACTGGAGCAAGAAGCACGGACCATTCACGACGAAGATGTCACCATCAACCGGGCCATCGGGAAGCATGGGGCACCACTCCTGGAAGGGTGCTCGGGAGTCCTCACCCATTGCAACACCGGTTCGCTCGCGACCGGTGGCTACGGCACGGCGCTTGGCATGATCCGGCGGGCCTGGGAGGACGGGACACGGTTTCGTGTCTATGCCTGCGAGACGAGGCCGTTCTTCCAGGGCTCGCGGCTGACCGCCTGGGAGTTGGACAATGAAGGAATTCCCGTTACCATTCTCGTAGACTCGGCTGCGGCGTCGTTGATGGCCGGAGGGGCCGTCCAGGCGGTGGTCGTCGGCGCCGACAGGGTGGCCGCGGATGGCTCCGTCGCCAACAAGGTCGGGACCTATGGCCTGGCCATCCTCGCGGCCGCCCACGGCATCCCTTTCTATGTTGCCGCACCGTTGTCGACCTTCGATCCGGATACCATCCGCGGGGCCGAGATACCCATCGAGTTCCGGCCGGCCGACGAGGTCCGGTTCGTGGAAGGTGTCCAGGTGGGCGCCTCGACCGTGGATGTCCACAACCCGGCATTCGACGTGACCCCACCGCGCTACGTGACGGCCGTCATCACGGAACGTGGCCTCGTGAAGCCCCCTTTCGAGCGTTCCATCGCCATGGCGGTGGGGCGAACGGGGCAACGGGAGGGAGGAGGGTCGCCGTGGTGTGGACCGGCTGAAACCTGATGTCGCCCAACCGTCGCTTCCCCCGGAATGGTCCGGGGAGTGGGGGCGAACAGGCGCGACGCGACTTGGAGGCGTTGCATGGAGACGTTGGTTCTCCTGGCCCCCCGGCCTGTCGGGGCAATCGCCGCGATGTGGACACCGGGGATCTGGGAATTGGTCCTGATCCTGGTCATCGTCCTGGTGGTTTTCGGCCCGGGGAAACTGCCACAGATCGGTGAGGCACTGGGCAAGGGCATCAAGAGCTTCAAGAAGGCATCTGCCAGCCGGGACGAGATCGATGTCACCCCGAAGGAACTCGAGGAGGGCAAGGTATCCGCAGACCCTTCCCGCGACGAAGCTGCGAAGGAGAAGTCCGGCGTGGACCGGTGAATCGCCCGCGCGAGATTGAATCCCGGTCAGTAGTCGCCGTGCGGCCCACCGACCGGGACCAGGGGAAGATCCTCGGGAAGCCCATCGAGAAAGGCGGCAGCCAGATCGTCGATCTCGGCGTGGTCGTCAACGAAATCGGGCTCTTCGCTCCGGGCTGGCTCGGACGGAAGAGGCGAGAGGAACTCCGGACCGGGCGCGCGCCGCGAAGCCGGTCGTTCCCTCCCGTCACCGCTCATCGCTCGAGGCGGTGGCACCGGGGCGAGCACGCGCTTCCTGCGGCTTCGCTTGAGGAGAAGCAGCGCCGCAGCGCGGTCCCGCACCTCCGGCGCAAGCTGTCGCATCTCCTTGATCGCCACGAGGTCCGGTTCTCGCAGGTGCCCGAGGAGACCGTTGGCCACCGCCACAGGCGTGTACGGGTTGAACGCAAGCGCTTTCTTGACCGAATACCTCCGGATCCAGCGTGGGTGGTGGAACACCGCCAGCAGGGCCTCGGCCTTGGTCGGCTGCAAGGCCGCCAGCTTGACCACGTCCCGCTCCACGATACGCGGGTTGTTCAGGAGGATCGCCAGCACTCCAGGATGCTTGTCGTAGATGAGTCGATCCAGGACGTGCCGGTCCAGGCTGCGCGCCAGGCTCTTGCGATAACCTAGAGTCCTGTCCTCCATCTGCTCGTTGACATCCAACTGGCGCGCCGCATAGTAGACCTTCCGCGGCGGCGACCCGCTGAGAACGGCCAGAACACTCGCGTGACCCTCCCTGCGCGCAATCTTGCGCCACCTTCGCTTCCGGTTTTCGTTCACCGCGTCCAGCACCACCTGGAAGTTCAAGAAGGCGTTCATCACGCCCCGGAATCGCGGCCGGTCCGCGTGTGCGCCCTCCAGCATGCGTTCCATGAACATGACCGCAACCTCGTCGGGGAGCGGAAGCAGCTTTTCCAGCAGCCGCGTCTGCCGCATCGTGTCATCGCCGAGCGAATCCAGGGCGACCACGTGCGCAGCCACCATGGCGTCGACCTTTTGCGCGCGAACTACCCTCAAGAGCGTCAACAAGGTGGCGATAAGGGTGTCTTTCATAGTAAGACCAATGTGTAAGCTGCTCGAGCGTCCCCGCAGGGTGGAAACCCGGGCGGGCGGATGGAGCGTCCCGGACAGGAATTGTACCACGACTGATGGGTCCCCGGGAGGGCTGACGCGCCCCGCGGGCCGACAACACACCCATGTCGCCGATGAAGAAACGTATTCGTCTGTCCATCAAGCTATCCTCCTTCACCGTGTCCATGGTGGTGCTGTCCATGCTGGCGTCGTTCTATCTGACGCGAACGGCCAGCGGGGCCGACATTACCGCCTGGGTGTTCATCTTTTCCGTGATCTCGCTCGTTGTCGGGTTATTATACACGCTGTTTTTGGACCGAAACATCACGGTCCCTGTCCAGACGCTTGTGGACTATACCTCGAGGATGGTGGATAACGACTTTCGCGAACCGGTTCCGGTGGATTCGGCAGATGAAATCGGTAGCCTGGCGGAGGCCATAGAGGCGATGCGGCGCAGCATTGTCGAGCAGCGCCGTTCGCTGGAGGAACTAAACGAGCAACTCGATGCGAAGGTGGAGGCCCGCACTCGAGAACTCGAGCAGGCGTTGGACAACCTCCGGCGGACGCAGGAAGAGCTGCTCAAGGCGGAAAAACTGGCGTCGATCGGGAGATTGGCGGGCGGGATTGCGCATGAGATCAACAACCCGTCGGGTATCATCCTCACGCGCACCGGGATGCTGTTGGAGACAGCCGGCGAGGCGGGCCTCTCTCCCGACCAGGTGGCCGCGCTCCAGGTCATCGATCGGCAGGTGCGCAGAATCTCCCGTATCACCGGTGACTTGCTCATGTTCTCTCGCATGACGCCGATGGCCCGGCAGCCGGTCGACGTATCTCGCATCCTGGCCTGGAGCTGCACCACCTACGCGGAACGGGCCAAGGAACTTCGTATCCGGTTCGAGGGAGACATCCCGCCCAATGTGATGGCCACCGGGGACCCGGGGGGGCTGGAACAGGTGTTTGGAAACCTGATAAAGAACGCTCTCGACGCCATGGAGGAGACAGGCGGAACGCTGCTGCGCGTGGTCGAGGCTGGCGGAGAACACGTCCGTGTCCGCATCGAAGACACGGGACCCGGCATTCCGCCTGATGTGTTGCCCAGGATATTCGATCCGTTCTTCACCACCAAGAAGGTGGGGAAGGGCACCGGCCTGGGGCTTGCCATCAGCTACGGGATTCTGGAAGAACTGGGAGGATCGCTCGTGGCGTGCAATCGCGACCAGGGCGGTGCCGTGTTCACGGTCACGCTGTTGGCCGCCGGCCGGGATGACGATGTGCAAGCGGCGATCATGCCAGGATGGGAAGGAGTGATCTCGTGAAGACCAAGGCAGGGGCGGATCCCTCGAAGGGAAGCATTCTCGTCGTGGACGACGAGCCGGACATGGCCTCCGGCATCAAGCAGTATCTCGACCGCCTGGGCTATACCGTTCACACTGCACCCGACGCCGAGACCGCCCAGGGGTTGCTCGAGGAACAGCCGATCGACCTGGTCCTGACCGACCTGATGCTGCCGGCATCCAACGGGATCGAGCTGCTCGAGCGTATCAAGCAGGACCATCCCAATACATTCGTCATCCTGTTCACCGGCTACGCGACGGTGGAGACGGCGGTGCAGGCGATTCGCAAGGGCGCGTTCGACTACATTCCGAAGCCCTTCACGCCCCAGCAGCTCGAGGTCGTTGTCAACCGGGCGTTCAAGCAGAAGGCGCTGGCCGATGAGAACCGCCATTTGCGCGGGCAGATTCGCGCCAAGTTCAGTTTCGAGAGTCTGCTCGGGTGCTCTCCGGCCATGAAGAAGGTGCGCGCCCTCCTCGCGCGCATTGCGCAGACTGACGCCAGTGTCCTCGTGTGCGGGGAATCCGGAACAGGCAAGGAGTTGATTGCTCGAGCGCTCCATGCGAACTCGAGACGACAGAACAAGCCGTTCATACCGCTGGATTGTGCGGCGTTGCCCTTGCACCTCCTCGAGAGTGAACTGTTCGGCTACGAAAAAGGGGCCTTCACGGGCGCCGTCAGCGCGCACCCGGGCCTGCTCGAGGCTGCCCACGGCGGAACGTTCTTCATGGACGAGGTAGGCGAACTCGATCCCGCCTTGCAGGTCAAGTTGTTGCGCGTGCTCCAGGAGCGACAGTTCAGGCGTGTCGGCGGCTCCAGGCTGATCAGCGTGGACGTTCGACTCATTACGGCAACGAACCGGGACTTGCAGGCCGCCGTCGCCGAGGGCCGGTTTCGGGAGGATCTTTTCCACCGAATAAACGTCATCCAGGTCTGGCTGCCTCCTTTGCGCGAGCGGGACGGTGATGTCCCGTTGCTTGCCAACCATTTCCTGCGCCTCCATGGCGACAGGCTCGGCCGGGGAGACCTCCAGTTGACACCCGGGGCGCTGGGGGCACTCGAAGCGTACCATTGGCCTGGCAATGTGCGCGAACTCCAGAACGCGATGGAGTATGCGGTCAGCATTTCCGACCGGGCGCGCGTCGAGGTGGCCGATTTGCCCCGTGCGGTGCAGGAAGCAGCAGGCACCTGCGGCATCGAGGCGGACGACGACATGTCTCCGCCAACCGGCCCGCCCGGTGTTCCGGGCCTGGAGGTACACCACGAACTTCCGTACAAGGTGGCGAAGCGCCGGTGGCTGGCTGTCTTCGAGCGTGTCTATTTCACCGAACTCCTCCGGCGCCATGATTTCAACATTTCCCATGCAGCCCGATCGGCCGGGATCGATCGCAAGTCGATCCAGCGGATTCTCAAGAAGAACAACCTGGACATCGACCGGATGGTGGGAGACAATTGACGGGTCTTTCCCGAAGGACAGCGTGGTGTTGTGCAGATGGTCATGAGGCGCGCACGGGGCACCGAACTCGGAAAGGGAGAAGCAGGGGATGACCGACCAGGCTCAAGGTCCCTACAGGGTCACACAGATCAGCCGCCTCGATTATCATCCTCGCGAATTGCAGATTCGCAAGGTCAGGCTGGTCGTGGAAGACGGACCGCAAGTGGGCGAGGAGTGGGTGCTGGAGAAGGATCTCATCCGGCTGGGAACGAAGGAGGACAACGACCTGATCATCCAGGACAAAACAGTTTCTCGCTATCATGCCGAGTTGTTCCGGGATGGCCAGGATGTCCTGTTGCGGGACCTGGGAAGCACCAACGGGACCTACGTCGATGGCCTCCGCGTGCGCGAGATCTACCTCAAGCCCAACACGGTGTTCAGAATCGGCGATACGCCGGTTCGGTTCGAGCCCACGTCGGAGCAGCTCCAGATCTACCCCACCAAGTATGAGCAGTTCGGCGAGCTGATAGGGCGAAGCCTCAAGATGCGGGAGGTGTTCGGCGTCCTGGAGAAGATTGCGCCCACCGACATCACCGTCATCATCCAGGGGGACACGGGGACGGGAAAGGAACTCGTGGCCAGGGCGATCCATACGCACAGCCGTCGTGCGAAGAGACCCTTCGTGGTGTTCGATTGCGGGGCTGTTCCCGAGACCCTCATCGAGAGCGAGTTGTTCGGGCATGAAAAAGGAAGCTTCACCGGGGCCATCATGACGCGCCCGGGGGTCTTCGAGACCGCCCACGGGGGCACCCTGTTTCTCGACGAAATCGGAGAACTCCCCATCGACTTGCAGCCCAAGCTCCTCCGCGCCCTCGAGCAGCGCGAGGTTCGCCGTGTCGGGTCCAATACCACCCGCAAGTTCGACGCTCGCGTCGTCGCCGCCACCAACCGTGACCTGACAGAGGAGGTGGCCGCGGGGCGATTCCGGGAAGATCTCTACTACCGGCTCGCCGTCGTGCAGATCGTCCTTCCGCCGTTGAAAGAGCGGATCGACGACGTCGCACCGCTGGTCAAGCACTTCCTGAAGCGCATCGCCACGAACAGAAAGGCCGACGGGACGCCGCGTGTTCGGGACATATCCGAGGATGTGCTCGATCGATTGCGGGACTACCACTGGCCGGGCAACGTGCGGGAACTCTACAACGCCGTCGAGCGCGCCTGCTCTTTCGCGGAGGGGGACCTGATCATGCTCGAGGATCTCCCCGAACATCTTTCGGGCTCCCGGCCGCAAGCCATCAAGGGGCTGCACATCCACAAGAACCTGCCGTTCAAGGACGCCAAGGAGAAGGTGGTCGAGCTGTTCGAGCGGGAGTATCTCGTCGAACTTCTCAAGCGCAACAACCTGAACATCTCCCAGGCCGCCCGGGAGGCGCAGATCGACCGAAAGTCCATCACGCGTTTGCTGAAGAAACACGGCATCCGGATCCACGCTCTCAAGAGCGACAGGGAGTAGACCCTCGCACGATCGCGCCCCCCGTCGTTGCGGCGGTCGCCAAGCCTTTTCCCTTGTCATCCAGGCCCTGCCCGGCGTAATCTTGCCTGTATCCGCGTTCCGCGTGAGGCGGGGCGGGGGAACACGGTCCATCGTCACGTCGTCTGAAAACGCTGGCCAAGGAGTCGAGTCATGCCATTGCCATCTCCCATTCTTCGCGACAAGGTGGTCATCGTCACGGGTTCCGGTCGAGGTCTCGGTCGATCCATGGCCCTTGCCTTCGCTCGAGAGGGCGCCAGGGTGGTCGTCCATGACCCGGGCGCAAGCCCGGATGGCACGAAGGACGATTCCACCGTCGCGACCGGACTGGTGCAGGAGATTCGCACCGCGGGCGGGGAGGCGGTGGCCAGCACTGAGCCCATCGTGACCTCTCGAGCCGCCCAGTCGCTCCTCGCCTTTGCCATCGAGCGCTTCGGGGCCGTGGATATCCTGGTCAACAGCACCGGGACCTGGCGTGCCGCGACCCTGGCAGAAGTGACGGACGGCGACTGGAACAGGGTGATCGAGGCCCAGCTTTCGACCGCTTTCTACTGTACTCGAGCCTTCGCCGGGCAGGTCAGCCGCGCGGGAACCGGCGGCCGTATCATCAACTTGCTTCCCTTGCCTCCGCAATCAGCGACCCGTGGGGTCCCGGCCCACGCATTCGCGACGACCATGGGCCTGGTCGGGCTTACCCTCTCGACCGCCAGGGAACTCGAGGACCAGGGTGTGACCGTCAATGCCGTGGCCCCCGTCGCAGTGCCCGGTCCGGAGGCGGAGTCCGAAGTCGGCACGGGATTTCACGAGGCCCAGGTCACCTCGCTCGTCCTCTATCTCGCGTCCGAAGCAGCAAAGCGGACGACCGGGGAAATCTTCGGTGTCCGGGGCCAGCACCTGTTCGCGTACACTGTGACTACCACGCCGGGCGTAGAGAAGTCCGGCCCCGTGCCCTGGACGGCGGAACAGGTGTCCTATCGCATGGTGGATATCAAGAAGGTACCGGTGCCGCGGAAGCCTCCGAATCCCGCCCTGAAGTCCTCTGCTTCGCCCGCACCGGCAGCCATGGTACCGGCAGCCTCGAAACCGGCGGAGAAGGCGCCGGTCAGGCCCGCACCCCGGCGGAAAACGACCCCTATCGAAGAGGAGCCGTTCCTCCCGCCCGGTCCGGGAGCGACATCGCCGGACCCGGTGGAGAGGACATTCGGACTTCTGCCCCTCGGCTTTCGGCAGGCGAAGGCTGCGGGGAAGTCATTCAGCATCTACTTTGATATCGATGGCGGCCCGCCCCATACCGTGCGCCTCGAGAATGGCGAATTCCGCGTCGAAAAGGGCAAGGTGGGGGACCCCCGGTGCACCGTGAAAGGGCCTGCTGACGTCGTCGTGGGCATGTTCACCGGGGCGATCAACGCGGAAAAAGCCTTCGTGAGCGGGCAACTGACCACCACGAACCTGGCCGACCTGATGGCGATGGGGATGGTCCTGGACCCCAGGAAGGCTCGACTCGCGTTCAAAAAGGGCTTGGTGCCCGAGCCCGTGGACAAGGCTGCCGAGTCGAAGCCCGAGCCTCCCACACGCGAGTCCAGGCTCGAGGCAGGTGCCTCGTCCGACCCGGTGGCCCAGGTGTTCGAGCAGCTTCCGCTGGCACTGGTACCGGAGAAGGCGGCTGGCAAGGCCTTCAACATCTTCTTCGCACTCAAGGACGCCCCACCCCGGTCCCTGGTGCTCGAGGACGGTG
>JAJRTE010000034.1 GCA_024278455.1 Myxococcota bacterium | reverse complement strand
CTTGAGCGGCTGTCCCGTGGGGTTGGGCATACCGGTACCCGGAGGGTAGACCTCTTCCGCGACCGGAAGACCCATCCCGTTCAACGCCTGATAGGTCACGGTCCCGTGGGGGTTCTGGCGGCCGAAGAGCCGGCCGAATTCGTCGTAGTAGAGCAGCTCGCTCTCCCCGAGAGCATCCTTCCCTTCGACCACCCGCTTGTTGACGTCATACGTCAGCTTCATCACCCGGTCTTTGGCGTCGGTCGCGGGCGGCAAGGTCTTGGATGTGCTCGGCTGGAAATGTTCCCGATACTCCAACACCGTTCCCTGGGGCGAGTAGACCACGCTGGTGGCGGAGTTGTCCGGTCGGGTCTCCAGAGTGATCCGGCCCAGCGCATCCCGGAGCCAGTACGTTTCCAGCATCCTGGTCGTCGGTAGGAAGCCGTCCGGATTGACCAGTTCCTGCTGGACATGCACGAGCCGATCGAGCCCGTCGTACTCGTAGAGCGTGGTCACCGCGTCGGTCTTGGTTCCACGGTCGCGCGTGCCCGGGTTGTCGTTGTACTTCCAGACCGCGGTCACGTTCCCGGCCGCGTCGAAGATTTGCTCGGTGCGCGCGTACGCACCCGGGCCCGGCCCGGGCGGGCTTCCGGTGACACTCCCTTCGTGGATCGCATACGCCTGGTGCATCTCATTGAACTGACGGTAGACCATGTCCCCGTTGGGGTTCGTGGTCTGGATCTCGTTGCCCCAGTTGTCGTAGGCGTGCGAGGTCGTGAGGTTGAGGCCGGCGGCATCGAAGATCTCGTCCTTCAAGTATCCTGGCAGCGATCCGGTGTAGGGGTCAACCGTCCAGTTCTCGGTCCCGTCCCCGTCGGGGTCGTTGATCACGTGCCGCGTGTATTCGGTGACTTCGACCTGGCCCTCGTTGGTGACGGTCATCTTCATGACTTGCCCGTAGTCGTTGTACTCGAACGCCTTCTTCACATCCCCGGCCGCATGCTGCTGCGGAAGGCTCACGTTCGGATACCTCGTTTCGACGATGACATGCCGGATCGGCTGGGGGTAGTTCGAGACTTCGTCGTCAAACGTGTGTTCGAACTCCATGCCCGACCCATCGGTGCCAAAAGGCAGCGGCGGAGTCTTCGACTTCAGGCGCCGGTATTGCCCGTACGTGTACGATGTCACCAGCTCCCCACCCTGCGTTCCCATTTGACGCTCCTTCAACACGTTGTGCTTGGCGAAGAAGTCCTGATGGGTGTCATAGCCAACGACGTAGCGGAAGTACTTCGACAAACCTCCATCGCTCTGGAACTGGTATTCCCACGCCTCCTGCGTGTTGTCCGGATAGATCATGCTTGTCTTCAGGTTCAGCTCGTCCGCGCCGCTGGCGCTATCTGAGACGATTCTGGTTGTGAGGGTAATCTCTGGCCCGCCATCGGTGAGCTGTGCCGGCTCTTCCATTCGGACCAAGTTTCCGATGGCGTCAAAGGTGTGAATCACGACCTTGTTGTCCGGACGGGTTTCCTGGACTTGGTAGTCCTGACCACAGGTGGTGTAATTCATCAGGTCAAGGAAGTCGTAGTATGTCGTTCCACCCGCCGTCTGAGTCGAGAGCCAGGAAGGCATTCGGTCCGACGACATACGCACCTGCGTCACTCGATTCCCCGTGTAGGGATTGCCAGCGTCGAGCAGTCCATACCTAATGAAATCGGCTTCAAAAGAGTAGACACCCGGGTTCTTGAGGGCGTCCAACGGAGTGCCGATCTCGAGCTTCTTCAACCGGACCCGCTCGGCAAGCGCGCCGGGTTGATTGACATCCAGGTGACCCTCGCGCCCGTGTCGACATCCGGCAGGGCGATCGATTCCAGGTTGCCTTCCAGATCGTATGCGAAGTTGCACGACCGGTCGAATTCGTCCCGGATCTCCTCGATTCGACCGGGGTTGAAGCCGATTTCGCGGCCCGCGGGGTCCCGGAATCCGACCAACTCACCGTAACGATTGTAGAGATAATAGGTCCGCAGCCCGTCCCGGGTCTCCTTGTACAGACACCTTGCGACGAGCTGGACCTGGGCCATGCTCTGGGGAGTCGACCCGATAGGTGGCCCAGGATACGCCCCCTGCTGTCCCCCGTGAGGGAGCTGCGCATCCGAAACACAGACCCGCGTGTCCTTCTGCTTGTAAAAACCGGAGTAGACCGTCTTCGTGCCGTCGGCGTCCATGATGGCCACGTGTCCGCAATCCCAGCGCAGAATCTCCTGCTGCCCCCAGCTCGCCAGGAACACGTTGTAGACGTCCGGCGGGTTCTCGATGAGATCGGTCAGGTAGGGGTCGGCAGCGCCGAAGTTGAGTGGCACGTCGGTGGGCGGCGGTGGGATGCCAACGCCAGTCCTCCAGGCGTACTCCTCAGCGGACATCGGCTGGCTGCCATCTACGTGACTCCACCTGCAGAGGGACGAGTTCTGGTGGAGGATGGCCCACTTCGTCGAGGGCATGCCGGCGAAGAAGGCGCTGTCGCTCATGATCAGGTTCAGGGTTTCGTCGGTACTCGGCGGGCCGATGTTGTACCAGATCTCCGGATTGCCACCTCGCAGGCGGGTCAGTGTCGGAGTGGAGTTCACCAGATCCCGGACCTTCCACATCTCCGACTGCCCGGTGTTGCAGGCGCCCGGGGTCGATTCGGTCAGAGGGATCAGCTTGTTGATCACCAGGTAATCCTCCATGTTCAAGGAGGCGAACTGACCCAGCCGACCATCTCGCTGGACTCCGCTTCGGATGTTGATCTTGAGTTCGAGATCGTCTCCGTTGATTCCGGTGAGCCTTATCCCTGTGGGCAGCGACACCTCCAACTGGCCGGTGGCGAGGTTGACACCGTAGAAGTCGTGCAGCGTCGCCTCGCCGGGCGGGGTCATGCCGTTGAGCTCGTAGGAATCCCCATCGAATGCTTCCATCGCTGCTTGGAGGGTCGAAGGAGCACCAGAGAATGGTGCAAAGTCGCTCCCGACCGTCGTTTCGCCTTCCCATACGAAGAGATCCATCAGGGAGGCCGCGGTTGGCACCCACTTCCAGAGATGAACCGCATCCAAGTAGGGATCGCCTGTCAGCGCGTTCGGTTCCAGGTCCGGAGCGGTGACGATCATCTCGGGCGGTGGAGTATAGCCGCCACTTCCTGGTGGAGGCATTGGCGGGTAGATGTAGTCCCAGAACCCCGGTGGATCAGTCGGGCTTCCTCCACCCCCTCCGCCGATACAACCTGGGCCCTTGCAGTCATCCTTGGCACCGATCTCGATCTCCCAGCACTGAGGACCCGCTGGACCTCCCTGGCCCAAGAGCGAGCTGCCTGACAGCAGCAGCAGAGCCGTTGGGATCAGGAGGAGGGTGCGCAGCTTGGGCTTCTCCTGGGGCTCAAACTGTGATGGGGATGGCAAGCTGCGGTGCCTCTTGATGATGGACAATACTTTCAGCGTGAGCGACATGAAGTCGATCATGGCGTATTCCCTTCTTCCTCCCCCTCGACTGGGTGATTCCAGCGATGGAGCGGTACGAGCGTGATGAGTTGCGTTTCTTCTTCGCGGTCGATGCGTCTCCAGAGCACCGTGCGATACCGGAGACGCGTGTTTGGTTTGGCGATACCGGTTCCGGCGGGCATCTGTGCGGGGGCGCCACGAATGCGCACGAGCACCGTGAAGACGTGGCTTTGGTGACCGAATGCGTTTTCGAGATCAGCACGGTCGGCTTGCGGCATGGTCCGGATCGGGCCGTGTTCCGCTTCGAGGCGCGTCAGGATTCCCTGGCTGGCCCGGAATGGTTCCATCGACTCGACGGCAATCCCTCTTGCCGGCCGTAGCCCGTCCAGGGATGACACGACGTAGGACGACAATCCCGCGCTGCGGCAGATCGCCTGAAGCACGGCCACCGGCGCGGTGTTGGCGTTGATCCTCCCGGCGCCTGACTCCAGGATCTGGGTCGACAGCGCGCGTTGCCGGGCCTCTTGACGTATCTTGTCGCGGCGCTGCCACTCCCTTTGCTGCTTCATGAACCCCCAGACGAATCCCGCCCGTCTCGTCGCGTTGCCGGGATCGAACAAGAGGCTCGTGAACACGGTCGTCACGTCGCGCAGGCCGGGGATGTAGGTTTCCCGCTCAAGGAAGCCGTCCAGCAGGTCGGGTGTCACTCCGGGCACGTTCAGCAGTTCGTCCAGGCCGAGCGGGAAGAGCACGGGGCCGTCTGTCGCCGCCTCCTGGAAGCGATCCTTTCCGAACACCGCGAGGCTCTCGCGCCTCGTCATGGTGGAGAGGCAGGGTCTCGGCATCTTCCCGCTCCGCCGGCCCCGGATCCAATCGGAGATCCCGTTCGTGATCCGCTCGGCGTCCGAGCGGATCACGTCATGGATGGTCCCTTCCCGGAACCCGTCCAACAGACGAGTGATGCGGTCCTTCCAGAGATCCCGCAATCTCGCATCGTCGGCCGCCAGCCAGAGGAGGTTGATCTTCCCATCCTCGTCCACGACCCGGATCGTGGCGCGGAGGTCGCCCGCGAACGTACGCTGACAAGCCACAGGGTCCGCCCAGGCGTCCAAGAACGAATCGACCCGGTGCTCGTTTGGATCATGGGCGCCGACGGTCCACGCGGCTGGTTCGGGGGTTGGTTCGGACCTCCCCGGCGCGCCCCCGCGCGACAGGCCCGCAAACAGCGCGAGACTCTCGGTTGTCGCCGGTCGGAGGTCAGAGCCCGGCGGCGGCCTCTCCCGCGCATCGCGCATGAGAAGCGCCTTCGCGACCTCCACCGCGCCGCGCGCCGCGAACTCGCAGCGCATGTCTTCCAGCTCGTGAAGGGCGATTCCGCGGTCCACCGCGGACGTCACCGTGATCTCCCCCGCAACCGCGACCAGGATGAGGAGAACGAGGAAGGCAAGGACGAGCGCCACGCCCCGTTCCCGCACCCTCAGGCTCACTGGGGGGGGGGGGGGCACCCCTCCGTGGGCTCCCCAAGGGACACACGGTGATCTCGAGTTCCGCCCGTACGGGCGCGACCCGCACCGGTTCCATCCGCCTGGTGGGACATCTTACTCCCAAGAAAGCTCGTTGGCCGCCGAGTGCGGCGACTCCTCAGGGACTAACATCCCGCCGAACCGGTTTGGGTCTCAAGAAAACTCTGTTTTTCTTTGGCCGACCCCTCGAGCGTGAGACCTGGTTGACCCATGACCGGACCCAGGCGGACCGGCCCGTCGTCGATCCGAGGTCCGTCCACGCCTCGCGCGAGCCTCGCCCTTGTTCCTGCTCACGTTCGGTGATTTGGTCGGTGAGAAGATGCGGAGCAAGGGCGGGGATCCGTAGGGCGTGGATTCGCCCCCACGGATCGGCGGCACCCCCTTCCCAGCGTGCGCGCCG
>JAJRTE010000033.1 GCA_024278455.1 Myxococcota bacterium | reverse complement strand
GCCCGTGCCCGGTATCGTCGATCCTCTCCATGGTCTCGCCCCGTCACACGACGCAACCCTCGAGCCGGACGACCCGGCATCGGCCGTGTCGGGTGACAGCCTTCTCCTGCCGATCGTGCAGTGGGAGAACCCGGATGCGCGCCGTGGCGAGGCCACGGAAGGCGGGGAGAACGGCGGGTGAGGTCGTCGGTTGCCTACCGGGCCCAGATGGCGTATGCCGCAAAAAAACCTTGTCTGCCATACAAATGTCTGCTAAACTGGGACAGGTTCCAGGTAGGAGGCGGCATGGGACGGACACCTCGAGGCCAAACCCGGGAGCGGATCTACCAGTACATGCGAGAACGGCTGTCGTCCGGGGATCCTCCGACAGTCCGGGAGGTTCAGCGTGCTTTCGGGTTCCGGTCCGTGCAGACGGCGCGGCAGCACCTGGAAGCGCTGGTCGTCGAAGGCCGTCTCGAGGTGTCTCGCGGTCATGCTCGAGGCTACCGGCTGCCTGGCGGTGGCGTGCGTTCGGGGGATGGGGCTTTGCCTCTCGGTGTTGCGAGCCAGGTGCGGTCTGTTCCCATTCTGGGCCGGGTATCTGCTGGTCCCTTGACCGTGGCTGTGGAAGATCTCGAGGGCTACATTCCGGTCGAGTTGCGCGGTGAGGGCGACTATTTCGCGCTTCGAGTCCGGGGGGATTCGATGGTGGGCGCGGCCATTCTACCTGGAGACCTGGTGGTGGTGAAGCGGCAGCCGGACGCGGACAGTGGCGACATCGTGCTGGCGTTGGTGGGAGATGAAGCCACGGTGAAGCGTTTGAAGAAGGGCGGGGGTCGTGTGGAATTGCATGCGGAGAATCCGGCTTATCCGCCCATTGTGCTCGAGGGGCCGGAGGTCATGGTGCTCGGCAAGGTGGTGGAGGTCCGGCGGAGGCTGAACGGCCGGTGACTGCTCGAGGAGACACTGATGGGAGAGCCGGCGATTGCGGAGAAGATACAGCGTCGTTTTCCTGGTGTGAGCGTTTCTCGAGGTATTCCGCTGTCGGTCTCGAGGCCGGCCGGGTGGTGCCTTGGGGCATTGCGGGGTTGCTTGTCCGAGCTTTCCGGTGATCGTTCTCGAGCCACCTTGACGTTGGCGTTCGAGCTGGTGTTCGAGGCCCAGGCAGGGGGGGAGCCGGTGGCCTTTTTGTCGAGCACGGCGAGCGCGTTTTTCCCGCCGGACGTGGCCGCGACCGGCGTGGATCTCGAGGCGCTGGTGGTGGTGCGTTTGGCGGATGTTCTGAAGCGGTTGCGTGCGGCGGTCCACCTGGCCCGATCCGGCGCGTTCGGACTGCTTATCATCGATCTTGATGCCCGGGATCGCGTTCCGGCCGCGGCCTTGACCGCGCTGGTCGGGCATGCGCAGCAGCATGACCTGGCGGTGGTGTTCCTGACGGAGAAGGGTCGCGGCCATCCGTCGGTGGGGTCGTTGATTGCCGTGCGGGCGGAGGCTGTTCGGAAGAAGGTATCCGGGAAGGTGCGCCATGTTTGCCAGGTGGAGATCCTGAAGGACAAGCGCCGTGGGCCGGGATTCTTGCGCCGGGAGGCATATCGTGGACCGGCTGGCCTGTGTTGACCTGGCGGCGTTTCCTCTACAGTTGTTGTTGAAGCGTCACCCGGAGTGGCGAGGTGCCCCCGTGGTGGTCGTGGAGCATGATCGGCCCCATGGCGAGATTTTGTGGGCCGACGAGACGGCGCGAGGAGTGCATGTGCGGCCTGGGATGCGGTATGCGCAGGGGCTCTCCCTGTGCCGAACGCTGCGAGCCGGTGTGGTGTCGCGAGCGGAGGTCGAAGGCGGCGTCCAGCAGGTGGTACGCCTGCTTCAGGCCCATTCCCCTGAGGTGGAGCCGAATCGTGAGGAGCCGGGCGTTTTCTGGCTGAACGCTTCCGGCCTGGTTCCCCTGTACGGGTCTCTCGAGGTCTGGGCCAGGGAGGTCCACCGTGCGCTCGAGGAAGGTGGGTACTCCGCGTGCGTGGTGGTGGGGTTTACGCGACATGCCACCTACGCCCTTGCCCGGGCCTGGCAGGAACTGCTCCTGGATTCGGTGGCCGTGCTCGAGGATCCTGGCCACGAGGCGGCGTTACTCCGGCGTGTTCCGATTGCCTGCCTGGGGATACCTCCTGATATCCAGGTCACCCTGTCCAGGCTGGACGTGCGCACCGTCGGTGAATTCCTCGAGCTGCCCGCCCGCATGGTACGCAGGCGGCTAGGCGATGTGGCTTATCGCCAGTATCGTCGTTTCGCCGGATCCCTGGAGACACCTTTCGACCCGGCGCCCCACCCGGTGCCGTTCTTCGAGACGACCGACCTGGACGAACCGGTCGATCGCGTGGAGCCGTTGCTGTATCTCGTGGAACGTCACCTCGAGGTCCTGGTGCGCCGTCTGGCCGCGCGTGACCTGGCCGTCGCCGCACTGCTGATCGAGCTGACCTACGCGCGTCAGGGCGAGGGGACGGCCGAGGCGTTGCACCGGGCGGCGTTCGAGACCCGCCGCGTGGAGCGCGTGCGTCCCGGCGCCCCGACCTTGGACCCTGGCCGTCTCCTCGAGCTTGCCCGCCTGCGCCTCGAGGGGCTCCGGCTCGAGGCGGGCGTGGTTCGTCTTCGGGTATCGGTTCGGGGGGTGAAGGCCGGGCGGGAGCAGCTCCAGTTGTTCGCCCATCGGCGCCGGCGGGACCTGGCCGCCGCCGGCCGGGCGCTCGCCAGGATCCGGGCCGAATTCGGTGACGACGCCGTGGTAACGGCTCGATTGCGGGACGGCTATCTGCCCGAGGCCGAATTTGCCTGGGTGACAGCGGACCGGGTCGTGCTGCCGCGACCTGGGGGGAGCCATGTCAAGCAGATGGTCCGGCGGATATTCTCGATTCCGGAGCGGCTCGCGCCTCGCAGCCGTCGTGAGCCGGACGGGTGGCTGTTGCGCGGCGCTGGCCACGGCCACGTGGTGGACAGCATGGGGCCGTTCATCGTGTCGGGGGCCTGGTGGGACACCTCGGTGCACCGGGAGTACCATTTCGCGGAAACTCGAGACGGGAGCGTGTTCTGGGTCTACTACGATCGCCCCGTGCGAAGGTGGTTCCTGCAGGGTGTGGTGGAGTGAGCTGGAGGAGGCATGGACTACGGGGCGCTCACCTGCAAGAGCCATTTCTCGTTCCTGCACGGTGCGAGCAGTCCGGAGGAGCTTGTGGAGCAGGCCCAGGCGATGGGTATCGCTGCCGTCGGCTTGACCGACACCGACGGTGTGTACGGCATGGTGCGGGCCCACGTCCGGGCGAAGGAACTGGGCGTCCGGTTGCTCGTTGGTGCCGAGGTCACCTTGACTGATGCCTCGAGCATCCACCTGCTGGCCACGAGCCGAGCGGGCTACGGCCGCCTGTGCCGGCTGATTTCTCGAGGCCGGCTGCGTCATCCCAAGGGGAGCAGTTCGGTCACCTGGGACGAGGTGTGCGAGCATGCACCCGGCCTCATCGCCCTGTGGGGGGGCGAACGGTCGTTGCTGGTGCGCCCCGGAGATCCATCACCGACCGTGAACCGGGTCAAGGAGGCCTTTGGAGATCGGCTCTACATCACGGTGGCGAGGCATCGGCGGGCGGACGATGTTGGGTGGGAGGAGCGGCTCCGCGCGGTGGCTCGATCCGCCGCTCTTCCGGTCGTTGCGGCCAACGACGTGCTGTACCACGCCCCATCCCGCCGGGCGCTGCAGGATGTCCTGACCTGCATTCGGCACGGCGTTCCCCTCGCAGAGGCGGGTCGCCGGCTCAGGCCCAACGCCGAGTACGACCTGAAGTCTCCCCAGGCGATGACATCCCTGTTCGCCACCGACCTGGACGGTGTCGCCCGGAGCCTCGAGGTGGTCGAACGGTGTACCTTCTCGTTGAGCGAACTCCGCTACCGGTACCCCTCGGAGCGCCTCCCGGACGGGAAGACATCGGCCGGCCACCTGCGCCAACTGACCATGGAGGGCGCCCGCTGGCGCTTCGGCAACCCGATCCCCGACACGATCCGCGAACAGCTCGACAAGGAACTGGCGCTCATCGACGAGTTGGACTACTGCGGCTACTTCCTGACCATGTGGGAGGTGGTGCAGTTTTGCCGGCGCAACGGCATACTGTGCCAGGGGCGGGGTTCGGCGGCCAATTCCGCGGTCTGCTACTGTCTCGGGATCACCGCCGTGGATCCGACTCGAGTCGACCTGCTCTTCGAGCGGTTCATTTCCCGCGAGCGGGATGAACCCCCGGACATCGATCTGGACATCATGCACGACCGGCGGGAGGAGGTCATCCAGTGGGTCTACCGGAAATATGGGCGCCGGTTTGCCGCCATGGTGGCCGTCGTGGTGCGGTATCGGGGACGGTCGGCGATTCGGGAGGTGGGCAAGGTGCTCGGCCTGACCGAGACGTCGCTCGATCGGCTGGCCAAAATGATGTCCCATCACGACCACATCGACGCCGCGTTGCTCGAGCAGGCCGGATTCGACGCGGACCACCCGACCCTGGACCACCTCTTGCGCCTGGCCGAGGAGATCCAGGACGTGCCGCGGCACCTTTCCATCCATCCCGGCGGCTTCCTGCTCGGCCACGACCCCGTGGACACCATCGTGCCGATCGAAAACGGCGCCATGGCCGACCGGACGGTCATCCAGTGGGACAAGGACGACGTGGAAGACCTGGGCCTGTTCAAGGTGGACCTGCTCGGGCTCGGCGCCTTGACCCACCTGGACAACGCCTTCCGGCTCCTCGAGAAGCACCACCGGCGCAAGGTCTCCATGGCCACGATACCCGAAGGGGACGCGGGGACCTACGACATGATCTGCCGGGCCGACACGGTAGGGGTGTTTCAGATCGAAAGTCGTGCCCAGATGGCCATGCTGCCCCGACTCAGGCCCCGCAACCTCTACGACCTGGTGGTCGAGATCAGCCTCGTCCGGCCAGGACCCATCACCGGGGGCATGGTGCACCCCTACCTGCGCCGCCGGAACGGCGAGGAACCGGTAGAATATCCCCACCCAAGCCTCGAGCCGGTGCTCAAAAAGACCCTCGGCATCCCACTCTTCCAGGAGCAGGTCATGCAGCTTGCCATGGTGGCGGCCGACTACACCCCCGGGGAAGCCGACCAGCTCCGGCGCGACATGGCAGCATGGCGGCGCACCGGCCGTATCGAGCGCCATCGAGCCCGGCTCATCGCCCGCATGACAGCCAAGGGTATCGAACGTGCCTTCGCCGAACGGGTGTTCGACCAGATCAGGGGCTTCGGGGAATACGGGTTCCCGGAAAGCCACGCAGCGAGCTTCGCCCTCATCGCCTATGCCACCGCCTGGCTGAAGTGCCACTACCACGACGCTTTCACCTGCGCCTTGCTCAACGCCCTGCCCATGGGCTTCTATTCACCAGCAACCCTCATCGACGACGCCAGGCGGCACGACGTCGAGATCCGCCCGGTGGACATCAACCGGAGTCGCTGGGAATGCACCCTCGAGCCGACTCGATCCCAGCGATGGCAGTGCGCGGTAAGGATGGGCTTCCGTTTCGTCAAGGGCCTGTCGGAGACCCGGGACTGGCCCCGGATCGAACGGGCTCGATCAGCCGGGCCATTCGACGCCATCGCTTCCTTCGCCCGGCGCACCCGACTCGACCAGGGGGCGCTGGACCGCCTGGCCATGGCCGGCGCATTCGGGCGTTTCTCCCCCGACCGCCGGCAGGACCTGTGGTCGGTCAAGGGGCTCGCCGCCTGGTGCAACACCGGCCTCGAGCTGTCCATCCCGGACCGCCCGGTCCCGTTCACCCCCCCCACTCCCCTGGAAGTCATTCAGTGGGACTACGAATCCTCGAGCCACTCCGCTCGAGGCCATCCCCTGGAGGCCATGCGGGAGACCTTGTCGAGACAGAAGCTGCCCGACGCACGCACCCTCGCCGCACTGCCCCACGGCCGACGCGCACGATATGCCGGACTGGTGATC
The DNA here is from genome assembly GCA_024278455.1 of Myxococcota bacterium. Classification (GTDB taxonomy): domain Bacteria; phylum Myxococcota_A; class UBA796; order JAJRTE01; family JAJRTE01; genus JAJRTE01. The sequence continues at coordinate 18,264 of JAJRTE010000033.1, read as the reverse complement.
TGCCGGCAGCGGCCCGGCACCGCATCGGGCGTAACGTTCATGACCCTCGAGGACGAGACCGGCTTCGTCAACCTGGTGCTGTGGAAGCCAGTGTTCGAGCGGTACAAGGTGTTGGTCAAGACCGCGGCGTTCCTGGGGGTGAGCGGCCGGATTCAAAAGCAGGACGGGGTGGTCCACCTCATCGCAGACAAGCTGTGGATTCCGAAACTGGATGTGACGCCCAACAAGGTGAGGAGCCGGGATTTCCACTGATACCGCCCCCGGCTCCCGGCACCACGGAAAGACGGCGTGGCGGGAAGACGCGCCTACAACGTGTCGATCGTGGCATCGAGCATGCCAATGAGTACCGGTTCCCACGCCCGGGACGAGACGAACCGGTTCTTTTCGTCCTTGGGAAGACGCAGTATCCGGTCGGAGGTCAGCCCGTTGGCCTCGACGAGCCCCGGCAAGGAGACCATGATCTCTCGAGCATCCGCGGTCGCCTCCCTCGCCTTCCCCAGCAGCGCCACCAGCCGGCAAACCGTGTCCGGATCGAGCCCGCCTTCCTCGAGCCGCCCGGACAATCCCTCGGCCAGCGCGGTGATCGGGAAGCCGAACCGCCACGGGCGCGGAAGATAGGCGTCTTCCCGAACAGGCGGCACGTCACACCCCCCCCTTGTCTCCCTGCCACGCAACTCATCCAACAGGGCCGACAAGCGGGCGTCGAGCGTCTCCAGGGTCAACTGGGGCGGGTCGGCGGAGACCATCTTCTCCAACAACACCTCTTTGTCCTTGTCGCTCAACAAGGCGGTGATCGACACTTCGAGATTGGAGAGAATATACAGGTCGGTACGCAAACGAACCAGAGCTACGCGAAGATCCGGCGCACGCCCGGGAGGCAGCGCCAGGCCTTCGGTACGTTGCAGGGTGTACAGCAGGTGAATGACCACGTCGGCGTCGAGGTCCACGCTTTCGAGGTGGGTGCGTCCGGCCACCGTCACGGCCGAGCCGGGCACCTCACCGGTATCCGGCACGCAGAGTTCCTCCTCCCCGGGGCGCTCCCCCGCCAAGGGCCCGAGGGGACCACCAGCCTCGCCATCACCGATCTCGTCGGCTCTCCCCTCCGGCGGCGACTGGAGGCTGGCCATCAGCGAGTCGAACCAGCCGTCCCGGGCGGCCTGTTCGGGAGGCACCGCTCCGCCGAGGCTCCTCCCACCCCGCGCCCCCGGAGCAGCGGCGCGGAGGTCAGGTCCCGGGACCGATGACCCCGGTGCTAATCCGGGCGATGCGCCCGTTCTCTCGACACTCGTGCCGTCTCCACCGCTCACCGAATCATCGAGAGGACGGTTCGGCTGTCCGGCGCCGCCATCGGGCGCGATGTGCCGCCCTTCCTGGCCGGCAGGAGACCCTCCCCCGTCCGTTCCTCCGTCCGGACGGAGCGCCATGTCCTCCTTGCCGCGACGCACCTCGTCGAGCGCGAACAACCGGTCGATGGGCATGTCTCGAATCTGCTGTCCTCGAGGAGCGGGCCCGTCACGTGGTTGCCGGGCAATGCGCTGGGGCCGAGTATGGACGACGTAGGCCGCGGCGCCGCCTCCAACCATGGCCAGGAGCAGCAGCCCGCCCACCCATTGGACCCACGTATCCCGTCGCTTCGCGTGCGGTTGTCCGTCCAGCACCTGCTTCTCGTCCACCATGCCTCGCTCCGCGTGTTCGGTCCTAGCGCCGTAGCTTCTGGCGGCATGATAGTACAAGGAACGGGGCTGCACAAGCTCTCCCCGTCCCCGGATGCGATCGGCCGTTTCTTCGCATCCGGCGACCCCCCCCCCGTGGAATCTCATGTTCTCAGCCGAAATGCCGAACGGTCTAAACAGGAGGGGTGCGAACGGAGGACGACCGCGAGGCTTCGGCCAACGGCGCCGCCAGGTTGCGGATCATACAGCGGAGTGGAATCATGAGACCGAGCTATCCAGGCCACGAACCCTGCGCGGAGCACCCTGTTTCGCCCCGCACGTGCCTGCAGCGAACTCCTGGACGCACCACGGCAAGAGGGCAGGCTGCCGGTGGACGCCACTCGACGACGCATTCGACGGCTCAGGATCTGACCCGGCTGACCCGCCGCAACCGCTACCTTGCGTTCGCACTGCTGGTGGCGCTCGGTAACCTCGCGTACCAGGGATGGCATTGCGCCGCCGCCTGGACCGACCACCGAATCCTCTCGAATCAACGGACGGCGGTGCTGCGCAGCATAGAGAAGCGCCAGCGTGATTTCATGCGGCACCACAACCGCTACGGTGGTTCTCTCGAGAAGCTCCACCTTCCTCTCGCGCAGGGACCGGAACTCCAGGTGACGGTGGTGACCTACGGGACCAAGGATGGACCGGCGTTCTTCGCCGAGGTGTGCAATCCCGGCGGATGCGACAGCCTGGACCAGACAGGCGTCATCCATCCCGGACGGATCGTCCGGCTGGCCGACGCGATGTCGATTGAGCCGGCACCGTTGGAAGCTGCAGTCGACGAGGCCACGTTCGAGGAACTCGAGGAGGACGGGGAATGAGCGGACCCGAGCGCAAGGCGCAACGAGGCTACTCGATGGCCGAGATGATCGTCGTCCTGGCCATTGTTGCGATCGTCACCTCCCTTGGAGCTTCCAGTCTGCATGGCCTGTCGGAGGACTACCAGGAACGCGAAGTCGCGATCCAGGTGGAGGACTACCTGTACGAGGCCCGCTCACTCGCCCGCAGCCTGCTCTGTGACGTCACGGTGTCCTTCGACAATGGCACCCTGGTCATCGTCGGCGGCTCGTTCGAAACCCGTGTCTACCCGCTGCAGGACATTGAGAGCGTGGCCTTCGACACGGAGGCGGGCAACCTGGTGTTCAACCCCACGGGAGGGACGAACGAAGCCAATCCCACCACCGTCACGGTCACGACGCGCCGCGCCCAGGTCTACCTGCTGACCGTGTTCCCGGCCATCGGAACCATCAGGAGGGGTGAAGGATGATACGAAAACGTCTCACGGGAGTCCCGGCCGCGACCGGCCGCCGGAGGTACGCGGGGTGGACAGGACCGTTTCGATCGTCTGCCGGGTTCTCGATCATCGAGTTCGTCTTCGCCGTTTCCGTGGTGGGCTACGTCCTGGTCGGATTCTCGGCGACAGCCAACACCGCCACGATGCATTTCCGCCACTTCCGCAACCTGTCGCAGGCCGTCGCCATTGCCGATGCCATCACCGAGCAGCTTCTGATCATGGACGCCTCGGATGACAGCCTTCGGGAGGGAACCCACACGCGCTACTACAATCGGACCGGAGCCCGCGCCCGGCGCCTGGGAGACCGGTTCTACACCGGGATGTGGGTGGTGAGCAACTACGAAGACGTTCCGGGTATTCGCAGAATAGACATCTCGGTGAGTTGGATGGAGAAGTACCACGAACGCCAGGTGAACTGGACGACCTACAGGAACTAGGACGCATGATGGACAGATGTCGCGGGAACCAGTCGGGATTCACGATGGGAGAACTCCTTGTGACGCTCTCCATCTCAGCCATCGCCATGACCATGGCGCTGGACGGGCTGCTCTACATGGGACGTTCCATGAGCACGGTGGACCGGGGTTCCACGGCGATGGACGAGGCGAGTCTGCTCAACGAGTACCTGGCGACGCTGCTCATGAGCACCGGAGGAGGCACGATTCGGCCCTGGGCCGCCCTCTGGGTCGAGGACGACTTCGACGGCGACGGGACGGACCGGCTGACGTTCGCCGAATTGAGCAACGTCAATCTCCAGTGCAGCATTCTTCGGGTGTCCGGCGACCTGGTCACGATCGACGATTCTGACGGATGCTGTCTTACGGAAGACTTCGAGAACCGGCAGGTGATCATGATGACCGGCTCCACGGATTCGCAGGGCCATTGGGAATCCCGGCTGGTCACGGACGTGGACCTGCAACGCTGCACCGCCGAGACCGAACCGGGGCAGGCCGAGGTCATCGACCGGTCGCCTCCGTCGGATACACTCTGGCAAGATGGCCCCTTCGCGGTGGTGTACGTGCGCTCCATCTGGGTGGACACCGAGACGGAGCAGCTCATGGTCGCGGAAGACTACGACTTCGACGGGGAGGTGGAGACCCGGATCCTGGCCGATCGGGTCGTGGATTTCCAGGTCGCCCTCGGCTACGACGTCCCTCCCTGGGACTGGCAGGTGACCGACACCGGGGATGAGAACGACGAATGGCTCTACAACGCGCTCGACGACGAGATGGGCAGGAAGGGTCTTGCCGGCGTTCGCCGCACCGATCTGCGCCTTGTCCGGTTCGGGCTGACGGTGGGAGCCCCGGTGAACGGCCCCTCGGACACGGGGTACGCCCAACTTCTCAACGGTCCCCCGCGACGCCGCTCCGGCTGGGTATTCCGCACATCGCTGGGCACGACGAGCATGCGCAACCACGACATCATGCGTTAGCGGCGAGCAGGAGGCCACGGCCATGAGCGTATTCGACCAGTTGTTTTGCCTGGGCCGGCGCAGGCCGGGACCGGCACGGGGCGCGACCGGGGATCGGGACGCTGGGCCGAACGGCGCCCCCGCTCCCCTCTCCGAAACGGCATCGAGGAAAAAGGGGTCGGCCTTGCTGATGGCCCTGGTCGTGTCCCTCGTTGCGTCGGCGATTGCCGCTTCCTACCTGTTTCGCGTGGAGAAGAGTTCCCAGGCCATGTCAGACATCGTGGAACGGCGCCGCACGTTCTACGCCATCGACGGGATCGGCCGGATCGTCATCCGGAAGGTTCAGAACTACTTGTTGGAGAACACGAATCCGACGACCGAAGAACTCCAGGAATACGTGACCTTCCCCGATATCGACGGCTATGACCTCGAGCAGTACGACATCGCTTCGGACGGCGACGCCTTCGTGGGGCTCGTGCCCAACGGGCCGTTCGAGGGCATGTATGCATTGATGAAGCCCATTGCGCTGGACATCGTGGCTCGAGAGTCTGGCGGGGAGCATTCGGCCGACGTGCACCTCAAGGTGATGCTGGGACACGTGAGCATGTTCCAGTTCTTCGTGTTCGGGGCGGGGTACACCGACATCTTCCCCGGGCCTTCCATGACGGTCAACCCGGGCAGGGTACATTCCAACGGCGACCTGTGCATCGGCAGCAACAGCACGTTCAAGATCGAAACGGTTACTGCCTCCGGGCGCATTCTCGCTTCCGACCGTCGCTGCCGCCGCTATGCCGGCCGGGGCGTGTACCTGTGGACGGGGAGCAAGTACGTCAAGATGAACAGCTCCAATGACTCCGGCTGCAGGAACTGCGCGGGGTCGGGCATGGACTGGACTGCCTACGCGCCGTCCACCTGGGGCCCGCACGTCAAGGACGGCGAACTCGGCGTGCCCGACCTGCGACTGCCCATCGTGGGCACACCCAACGTTCAGGCGGGAAGAAACGCCTCGGGCAGGAAAGTCAGCAACGCGGACACCACGCGCCTGCTGGTCGATCCTGTTCTGCCGTCCGACCCCCAGGACATTCTCGATCAGAAGTTTGCCAAGAAGGCCGACATCCGGATCATCAACGGTGTCTGGTACATCAACGACGGCACCTGGCCCGGGCGACCCATCTGGTCCGACCACCCCGGATCCTTCACCACCACCAACGAGGAAGGCGTCGAGGGGGCGCCTCAACAGGTTGGACAACGCGACCTCGCCGAAGATCTGGACTGGCCCTCCGTGCCCAGACGTTTCTCCTACTACGAGTACGACGAGGAGAACGAACGCCTCTTCATCGACCACCACGGCGTCATCTCCTACGGAACGATCGCTCGAGTGGGCGGCGGAAAATGGAAGCCGGGCTACTGGGGTGCCGGCGGCAAGAACAAGCGGTATTGGGACGTGGACGGCAAGAAGAAGTACAAGTTCTGCAACCAGTGTCCGGACCACGACCACTGTTGCGGCAGGCACTGCAAGAAACAGAAGTACTGCCACGTCTCCAGGGCACTGCGCGCGGCTCGAGACGAACTGTGCCAGTACGAGGACGAAGGTGTGTGGAAGCCGCTGCAGGACATCCAGTATCTCCAGGCTACCCGGAGCGGGTTCATCGACTACCGTGTGCGGCACTCGTCGCCGAGCAAAGGCCCGATACTCCCGGTGAACTTCGATCTCGAAGAGTTCGCGGCTGCCATGCGGGACACGACGCCGGGAGAACTTGGCTCCTACTTCGACGGGGGGGAAGATTTCAACGGTATCGTCTACATCACCAACACCTGGCCGGGCTCCATGGATGGACTTCCCAACGGGTACGCGACCCTGTGGCCGAGCCAGGCAAATGTCGACGACCCGGCGCAGGTTCGAAGCTACAACGCCACGATGGTCCAGGACGCCCTCCCCTTCCCCCTGTGTTCGGACGACCTGGGCTACCTCCCCGGTGAAAGGCGAATCGGGTTCAGCTTTCCGCCCTCCGACGGAGACCCGAACAACGGATTCGAGCCCGAATTCACCATCCCATCGTGCGACCCGTCCATCAGCCCGCTAGGACGGCCGAGCGCGGTGCGCATCATCAACGGCGCGAACATCCCCCACGACCTGTTTCCCATCGGTCTGTCCATCGTGACCAACCTCCCGGCCTACGTGGTCGGCAACTTCAACACGGCGTCGAACACGCGTTCCATCGATTCTGAGCCATGGATGCCGGTGATGATCGGTGCGGACGCCCTGTCCCTGCTCTCCAACGCCTGGGACGACAAGAACGCTCCATGGAACAACACGGGAAGCTACTCGAGACGGTACGCTTCGAGCACCACCTACAACTTCGAATTCCTAGGCGGCACGGTGGAGACGACCGACGCCGGGCACTACAGCGGCGGCATCGAGAACTACCCCCGGTTCCTCGAGAAGTGGTCCGGTAGAACCGCGACCATCCACGGATCGCTGGTAGTCGGCTATGCTTCCGTCTACCAGTACCAGCGCTGGAAATACGGCAGCCCCGTCTACCAGGCGCCGACGCGAAGATGGTCTTTCGACGAGCACCTCAAGCTCCTGGCCAACCAGCCTCCCGGAGCGCCACGGTTCAGCATCCACTCGGTCTCGAGGCTCAATCGCATCGCCGTGGTCCGGGAATGACGCCGCGCGCGGTTCGACGCACCGAGCGGCGATCCCTGCCGAATTCCGGAGAAGGCGTCGTCGCGGGCTCCGTTGCGGCAGACGTTGGCATTGTATCCGAGCGAGATTCGAGGTTGAATGGGGATAGGGGGATCGCATTGCGGAGGTGAATCATGAGAAGGTCCATTATCGTGGCTTGGGGTCTTCTGGTCCTGCTCGCGCCTGGGGTTGGAAGGGCGCAGCTCTTCCGCCTCCCGATCGACAACGAGGGCGGCAGGTACATCGCGCCGCGCATGGTCCTCGGCGTGGACCATGATCCGGCCTACTACGGCGGCTTGGGGATTCGCTGCATTGCCTACGACGGCGAGGAGAACTTCCCCAACTGCTACGATGGCCACCGTGGGACCGACTTCATCCTGCGAGGCGGGTTCACGGTCATGGACATGGAGGTTGCCTGGGTCGTTGCTGCAGCAGACGGCATCGTGGTCGCCATCGAGGATGGGAACTACGACCGGTGCCACGCTTCGATCAAGACGATGGACGTGACATGCGATGGCCACGAAATGGTCGCCAACTACGTCCTGATCGAACACGCGAACGGCGTGCGGACCCTGTACAAGCACCTTAAGGCAGGCTCGATCGTGGTGTCTGCCGGGCAGACCGTGAGCTGTGGCGAGTCGCTGGGTTTGGTCGGTAGTTCGGGAGAATCCGCCACGCCACATCTCCACTTCGAGGTGCTCGACCCCTGGGGCGGCGTGCTCGACCCCTTCGCCGGGGTGATGAGCCAGCCGGAGAGCTACTGGGTGCGGCAGGATGGACCGCACGGGCTGCCGGCAGAGCGGTGCGAACTGGGGGATTGACCTGGTTCAGGCGACACGGGCATTCCCCCGCGAGCCGGGCAGGCGCCGGCCTCGCCGGGGGGCCGGCCCGAAACACTGGCCAGTCTTGCGGCGACCGGGAAGGAACGGGGCGTCGTGACAGCGTTCGGCGGACGAGACATGGTGCAAGCGTGGCTGCGATGGGTACGTGAGAAGCTGAACGAGCCGGATGGCCGATGGGTCGCGGCCATTTCGGTGTTGCTCGCTCTCCTGTTCGGCGGCGTACTGCTCGCTGGGTGGGCTCGAGTCCCGGCGTATGGCCCGGACCTGCCTACCGACGGCGCCCAGGGACAGTTCATCTTCGCCGAGGTCGCCCGCGCGGTGTGGGGCGGTGGGTCCCTGCTCTGGACGGACAGGGTGTGGTTTCCCACTGGCTACCCGTTCCTCCTGTCCGAGCAGAACGTGGCCGACGCCCTGCTCATCTCGCCCTTCGTTGCGCTCCTTGGGCCCACCCTGCCCATCGCCTGGTTCTCCTTCCTGGTGCTCGTGACCAACGGCCTTGCCGGTGGGTGGCTTGCGCGCATGGTCGCCGGACCGGGCTGGCCGTCCGTGGCCGGGGCCGTCCTGCTAGGTGCCAGTCCCTACGTTTTCGGCGAACTGTCGTGCGGCCGGATCACGCAGGCATGGCTCGCGCCGATGTGCCTGGCGCTTGGGACAGCGTGGCGCGCGGCTGAAGGCGGGCGACGGCGCGCGGTCTTCGCGGGTATCCTGCTGGCCCTGGCCGGCTATCACTACTGGTTCTATGGCCTGTTCGTCGCCATCGGTGTGGTGATGGCCGTCGCCTCGAGGGCCGGGCTCAAAAGGGGGGCCGGAATCCTGGCGGTCATCGGCGCCACATCGGCCATCCTCGTTGCTCCGGCCATCGTGTACGTCGCCGTCAACTGGCAAGCGATGCCAGGGGTCGATATCGACGCGTCAGGCTTCCGGTGGCCGGCCCGGATCCTTGCTGGGCTTCCTGGCATGGAGGCCGGCCCAATCAATCACGAAACCCGCTACCTTCCACACCTGCTCTTTCTCGTCGTGGGACTCTCCTTCTTCTCGTGGCCGAGACGGACGGCGGTCTCCCTTTCGATCGCGGCCATGTTTCTCGTCATCATGTCCATGGGAGAATCGGCGACCGTGGGCGACGCGAAGCTTCTGCTTCCCTATGGTTGGCTGATCCGGGTGCCGGGTCTCTCGAGGTTCTGGTGGCCGGCTCGAGCTATCGGGGCGGCGACGGTGCTGCTCGTTCCGGTGGCGGCGCTGGTGGTCCGGCGGCTTCGGGGTCCCCACCTCGTGGCCGGGGCGGTGGCGTTGGGGCTGTGCATCTTGCAGGCCCTGTACTTGCCAGGCCGTATCGGCACCGTGGAAGGCTCGTGCGACACCGCCTGGGCACAGACCACGCCGAATGGCGCGGTGGTCGTCCTGCCGATGCTGAGCGAGGCCGTCGGGCGGCGCGCCTCTTTCCTGCAACCCTGCCACGGCCGCCCGCTGGTGAACGGCAACGGCATGTGGGACGGCCACTTGTGGCCTCCGACGTTTCGTGCATTCTTCGAGACCCAGCCGCTGCTGAACGCCCTGCTCGCCACAGAAACCGGGACGGCGGACGACATCGACACAGACTCGAGCGCCGTATCACGGCTCGCCGCCGCTGGTGTCACCACCATCCTGGTGCCAGCGGGCCTGATCGCGCAGGAAGGCCCCGCAGCGCGCGAGGCGGCGCTCCTCACGCGCCTGGTCGGACCACCGACCTGCCCAGCCGGTGCCGCGGACTGCTACTGGGTGCTGGAGTGAACGCGCTTGTCTGAAAAAGCGGAGCCTTCGCGGGTGGAGTGTCAATGTCGGGCGCACGACCAGGCTCACCCGCCGCCAAGGAGCGCCACCGGAATGACGGTCAGGGGAAGCGCCTTGCTATCAGGCACGCTTTGGGGCACCGCTCGAATGCCCAACCAGTCCCGAATCCGAAGCCCTTTTCTGACCTGAGCCGCGTATCCGGCTCGAACGCACGCTCCTCGCCCCCGGACAGATGGATGCCAGTTCGGGCTTCCTGCCGGACATCTCCCTGTCCCGCACCACCTCGCTGGCTGCGCCGCGTGCGTCCCGCTTCACGCCAGACAGGCTCCCAACGCCCCGACACCGGGCGTAACTCAACCCAATCCTGGACCTGGACGGGCAAACGGTGGACAATGGATAGAGTTGAATCATCACCGGCGGACCGGCCCACCCGGAAGGGGCCGGACACCGGCCGCACGAACACGGCGGTGACCGGCTGTCACGCCGCGCCGTCCGGCAAGGACCGTCTCCTGGGCTGACCGATCCCCTGTGTGGGCGAAGGGTCCCGCATGCGAGGAGACAAACGATGCCCAATGAACATCCTGATCGACAGTCAATCGAACACCTACTAGTGAACCTCGGCGAGGAAGAGATTCGCTTGATGTCCCGACTGGTCCACCTGGCCGAAAACAGAAACGAACTCTCGAAACGACGGACCGAGGCCGCTTCCCTGCGGACACGACTCGCCGAGGAACGCACGCGCTACGCCAGGGAGCAATCGAAACTGAGTGAGAAGAGCCAGCACCTGGCGCAGCAGCGGACCGATTGGTCGCGGGACCGGACGGACCTGGCTGAACGGCGGACACAACTGGCACAGCAACGAAGCACACTCGCCGAGCAACGGACCGAGTTGTCCGAACGCCGGACCGAATGGGCCGACACCCGTACCCGACTCGCCAACGACCGCACGGAGTTGGCCAGGCACCGGACTTCGATGTCCGAATCGCGTACCGATCTGGCGCGGGACCGCACCCAGCTTGCCGGTTCGCGCACCCTGTTGTCTTCCTACCGCTCCATCCTGGCCAAATCCAGGACGGAACTGGCTTTCATCCGGACCGGCCTCGCTTTCGTCGCGCTCGGCCTCAGCATGATGCGTTTCTTCGGCATGAGCTGGTGGACCCTCCTGGACGGCAGCATCGTGGCGCTGGGAGCCGTGTCGGCTATCGGCGGCGTCCGGAGCTTCGCAGCCACCCGGCGGACGGAACGGCGCCTTGCACAGCCCCTGAACGATCTGCTCACTGCCGAGGTTCTCCTGGAGACCTCGGACAACAAGGGGTGAGCAGCCGGCTCCATCGTCGGTTACGGAAGCCACGCTGCTGCTGCGTAGACAGGCGCTTTGCGAACGGTGGGATCTCGAGTGCCTGGAAATCTGCGATTCCGCCCAGCTTCTCGCACACTGCTTGCTCGACGCGCCATGGAGCCCTGGCGGCCACGGGTCTGGATCCGCGGTCACGATGGTTTTACCTCACCGGAACTGTCCGCCACGGCCAGCAGCCTCGGCTCCCCCGGGAAGTACTTGCGCCCGAGCCATAGCGCCACGTTGACCAGCACGATGAGCACCGGTACCTCGACCAGGGGCCCGACGACCGCGGCGAAGGCGGCGCCGTGGTGGATTCCGAACGTGGCAACGGCCACGGCGATCGCCAACTCGAAGTTGTTGGACGCGGCGGTGAAAGACAGGGTCACCGACTGAGCGTAGGTCGCGCCCACCTTCTTCGACATGAAGAACGAAACGAAGAACATCACCACGAAGTAGATGAGCAACGGGATCGCGACGCGGACCACGTCAAGGGGTAGCTGCACGATGGTCTCGCCCTTGATCGAGAACATCACCATGATGGTAAACAGAAGCGCGACGAGCGTGATGGGACTGATCCTGGGAATGAACCGGGTGTGATACCACGTCTTGTCCTTGACCTTGATCAGCACGAACCGCGTGACGAAGCCGGCAATGAATGGAATACCCAGGTAGATGAAAACGCTCCTGGCGATTTCTCCGATGGTGACCCTGACTGCCACGCCCTCCAGCCCGAACCAGGTGGGCAGCACGGTGAGGAAGAGGTAGGCGTAGACCGAGTAGAACAGCACCTGGAAGATGGAATTGAAAGCCACCAGGCCCGCGCAGTATTCGGTGTCCCCCCTGGCTAGGTCGTTCCAGACGATGACCATGGCGATGCAGCGAGCCAGGCCGATCATGATCAGGCCCACCATGTAGTCGGGGCTGTCATGCAGGAAGACGACCGCCAAGACGAACATCAAGATTGGCCCAACGACCCAGTTTTGTACCAACGACAAGCCAAGCACCTTGAAGTTGCGAAAAACCGGCCCCAACTCCTCGTACTTCACCTTGGCCAGCGGCGGGTACATCATCAGGATGAGGCCGATGGCGATGGGGATCGACGTGGTGCCCACCCTGAACCTGTCGAGGAAAGGCTCGATCCCCGGGAACAGGTAGCCGGCCCCCACGCCGGCGCCCATCGCAAGAAAAATCCAGACCGTGAGATACCGGTCCAGAAACGACAGCTTTCCGGCCATTTCGCCCTCATTCCCTGTCATCGTGCGCCTCCATGTTCGGTCCACCGGCCCGTGAGCGCCTCCTTGCACGCGCTTCCCTCGCGTGCCTTCCGCTTGCGCCACCGGGCAAGTCGCTCGAAGCGCTCGAGCGGGACCTGGCCATCCAGCACCGCCGGCAGCATCTCGACGACCCGGGCCTGGACCGGACCCGGGGACTCGACGATTCGAAAATAGACCCACGTTCCGTCGCGCCGGTCGTCCAGGAGACCGGCGGCTACCAGGTGGCGCAGGTGCCTGGACGCCTTGGATTGGGTGATCTCCAACAGTTCGACGAAGTCGCAAACGCACAGTTCCCCTTCCCTGAACAGGAGACCGAGCATCTGGAGCCGAGTTTCATCCGAAAGGGCCTTGAAAACAGTTATGAGTCTACGCATGGATCACGCTCCCGCGGCGTTTGCTTGCATATAACCGGATAACCGGGTATTCGCAACCAAATTCGGGATCCTCGCTTGCGCCACATCGGTGTGACCGCTCCGGGCAGACCCTTCGAATCCGCCTGCTCTTGAAAAGCTGCCTTCCTCTCCGCTGGGAAACATCTGCCCGTGGGGTGTTGGCCCATACTGTCGCGTGTCACCGCGCCCCCACGTAGCAATAGACTGGGAATGAAGAAGCTGCCTTGATTCGCCAGTTGGTCCTTGCGATCTGGGCGGCCTGGGCCTCCGGGGAGTCCCAAAAACCGAACCGTCCGCCCTCCACGTGGAAAAACCCCACCCCCTGATCGAACCTCACTTCCAGACGCCTCCCCGTTTCGCGCCACGAGAGAACGACCGCACGATGGTGCGCCATCCGCCTCGGGTGGTCCAGCATGGCGACCTTGACACTGCCGGCAATCCGCTCGAGAAGCGCCTGGAGCACGGCCTGTTGCACCCGCGGGTCGTCCCAGTCGTGCTGAATCCGAGACGGCGAGCGGTAGGAAGCCTCTCGCACCCTCAGAGTCTGCACCAGGAGAGACGACGTCGGCCCGAGCACACCGGCATGCTGGAGCCCCTCGAGCAACCGGAACAGCCCCACGGCGGCGAGGGGGCTTCTCAGATACCTGTCAGAGCAGGTCACGCTGTCTGCCGGCCCCTGGTCCATGACGGTAGCCGCCGGCGGGCAAGAGCAGCGGACCAACTCCCAGAACCGCACCCCGAACTCCCGGGCAGTCCCGTAGACAGGGGAATTGGCGTGAATCGGAATCTCCGTCAGCGTTCCCGGCCGGTCTGCACGAATCTCCTCGGGTTTCACCACCCGCAGTTCTTGCTGCAGGACAAGCTCGTTCCGCTCCGCGTGGACATTGACCGCATCCGCCGCGGTCTCGAGCCAGTCGGGTCCAGGGGCGAGGACCGACGTGTCGTTGGTGGCGAAAAGGGTCCACCGGTGACCGTGCCGGAACTCGGCCACCAACTTCTGTGTTCCAACCTCTTCCAAGGGGCTTTCCAGCAGGACAAGTCCGAACCCGCCGAACTCCGACAGGTTGGCGAGTTGGCGGCGGGTTTGCCAGTCCATGCGCTCTACCCGACGCTTCTCCAGGACCAGGACGACCACCGTGCCGCTTTCGGAGAGTCCGCGCACAAACGACAGTCCGCGCCAGGACCCCAAAGCCCACTGCTCCAGGTCCCCACGCAGCAAGAACCGGGCCTCGTCGATTCGGTGCCGCCGCGCCACACGCCGCATGGCCGGCAGGAGCCGCTGCCACTCCATCACCGTTTCCGGACCGAAGCGCTGCAGCTCGGAGGGCAGCGCCAGGGCGTCGAGGAGACGTTTGTTCAAGTATTTCCGAGCAGCATTCCGGTCCAGGAACCGGCGCTCCGCCCCCCCGTCGTGACCGAGCAGGCAGGCATGGCAGGCACTGTCGCACCGGTTCGGGCACTCCAGGCGATCGCGAGCGGCGCGCAGGAGTTCCAGCAGTATCTCGGGCGCCTCGGCGCAGAACCCCGCGCCTCCATCCGCGGTGTCGTAGAGGACGACCGCTTCACACCGGGATTGGCCGTCCGGCCTCGAGACCACGCCGAACCCAAGCTCCTGCTCCTCGACGCCAAGGGTCTCGCTCAGCGCCAACCGCAAAGCAGCACCCAGGGTGTAGGCAACGGTCCTGTTCCGGAGCGGCTGGTTCAGCGCAGGATCCATGAAGCGCAGTTCCAGGACATCGGTCTGGATGACCGTTCCGAGGGCGAGGTGGCGTTGAATCGCGTAGGGCTCGTCGTTGCCCTCGCAGAGCATGCCGGCTCCTTTTCGTCCCCTCGAGTCGCTTCCGCCTCGCAACCGCCGGTGGTCGGCGAGCGAGTCCGGGAGGTCTTCCGCCTCCGGGGAATTTGGAGGCTCCTTCTCCGCGGCAGCCCGGCCGCAGCGAAGGCATACCGCGTAGCCGCAGCCGTAAGTCCCATGACTCAGGTGGATCAGTTGTCCATCCACGGCATGTCGCAAGCGGACCACCGCGGGCCTGCCGAGCGACACGAATGGCGCGTCTCCAGAAGAAATCCATGTCTCCATGGCCGGGATCCAGAGGCGCGGTCCCAGGTCGGTCCCGGCCTTCTCCCGGATGTCCACGGCGAAACCTGCCGGGGTCAGGAATCGCTCACCCTTTCGCGTCTCCAACCCGCACGACGGGCAGGTCCTCCCAATATCACGCTCGACGGATACATGACCACACCGCGTGCACTGGACCGCGTGCCGGATGTCCTGTACCTCCCGAAAGGCGTGTTCTCCCACAGAAGGCGGCAGGTGCCAGTTGAGTGTCACCCCGGCGGACCGGTAGACACGTCCGTCCAGCACGACCTCCGCGCCAGGCGCATACTCGCGAAAGGCCAGCCGCAGGTCCCGGGTGGGGTATCCGCTCACCAGGGACAGATTGTCGACGCGGGCCGGAGCGAGGTCTCGAGACGCCGGTCCTTTCCTTCTCTGGTCTTGACGGGCCGTCAACTCCTCGGCGGTGGTGGTGACGAACGGCACGACGTTGGTCGGAAACCCGTAGCCCGGCAGAAACTGGTGAACGGCCAGGTAGCCCAACAGGTACTCCTCCCGGTGACGCCGGAGCTGTCGATCGATGGCGCGAGCCACGGGCGAACGCTCACGTTCGGTGGGACTGAGCAGCGCACGCTCAGTCTCCAGGGAGCGCAAGGTGTTCATGTACCTTCCCTCGGCGCGGTCCACGGACTCCAACACCACGCCAAAGAGTTCATTCACCGGAGTCTGTTCCAGCACGGAACGCTGCACGAGCATGTGGACGCGACGCCGGAGCGAGGGTCGTTTGTCGGCGTCGTGCTGCATGAACTCCCGGAAGTCTTCGCAAATGGAGCGGCGTTCGGTCGATTCGAAAAACCATCCGCAATGGAGCTTCGGGATCGCAGCCCCCTCCTGTTCCTGGAACCGCATGAGGAACTCGGTCAGGCACAGGGCGTTCACGTGACGCTGGACGATCCGGGTGCTGTCCAGGCACACGTCCGTGATGTGGATGGGCGTGACGAAGGGCCACAGGGGATTCCGGAACACCTCCATATCATGCGGAAGGCTGCGGCAGACGGTCAGGCTGACCGACGTCTCCTCGCCCCGGCGGCCGGCGCGCCCTGCTCTCTGGAGAAAGTTGGCCGGGTTCGGGGGGGCATTGTTCATGGACACGGCGGACAGACCACCGATGTCCACCCCGAGTTCCATGGTCGTGGAACTGCTCAGGACGTTGATCTCTCCTTTCTTGAACGCCTTTTCGTAGGAGGACAACACCGACGCCGGCTGCTGCGCCGAATGCTCGGCCACCACGAAATACTCCCAGGCCTCCACGATACGGTCCGTCTGCTCATGCCACACCCCTCGAGCCCTGGCCTCCGCGATCGCCGGATCCCGAGTCAACCAGTCACGAATCTCGGCCACGCCAACCGCATGGTCGTCCTCCACCCGGCGGCCGAACAGGTAGCGAGGGCGCGGCATCTTCACCTGGACACAGTGCGTCTCGACACTGCTCATCCCGCTGCTGGTCGGCTGGTGGGGGGAGTGTCCGCGCAGGGTCGTGTCCAGAAGCTGTCCCGTGGTCGGACAGATCCAGACCGTCTCCACCGGGACGAGGCGGGCCTGCTTCTCCAGGTCGAGCTGGAACCCGTCGGGCCGCTGGGACAGCACGGGTCGAAGCGTGCGCCAGGCATGAAACAGAATCGCGTTGACCTGGTCCCGATCCTCCTTCGGCTCACGCCGATCGAACGCCTTGCACAGGAGCGCCGCGAGCCGTGGTGGGCGCCGGGAGTGTTGCCATTCCGGCCAGGTGCGCCTGCCTCTTTCGGCTCCTTCGCCCTGCGGGTGGATGTGGGTGGTCCGGATGGAGGTCCCCATCCACCGGAAGAACGCCGATTCGATGGTCAGCGCGGTGTTGGCACGGACGAAGAAGTCGAGGCACAGCTTCAGGAAATCCCGCCATTCCGGAAGGGTGCCGCCCCATTCCTTCCAGGGGGCGGGAGCAGTTCGCACGGCGTTCACTTTCGGATAGGACAGGGCGACCAGACCAAGGGTCTCGAGAGAGCTTCTGCGCGACGGCCTGCGCGCGAACTCACGCAGAATCAGCAATCGGGCAAGCTGATCGTGGTCCAGGTTGAAAGGATCATAGGTGTTGCGGCGTTTGTGCATCCACTGGAGCTGCTGCGTGCCGGCCAGTGAGCGCATCGCCTCCTCGAAGGTGAGGTCGGGTGCTTTTTGAAGGGCCGCGAGCTGCTGCTTGAAGTCCTGGATGACGCCGTCGACACCGGCCGCAGCGTTCCCCAGGTTGCGCCTGAGGGTTTCGAGATCGTCGAGGTTCTTCCGGATTCTTTCCATCTCGGCAAGCGACTGAGAGTCGGTGCGGTCTCCGGCCCAGACCTGACCATAGAGCAGACTCCGTACATAGTTGCGCTCCGACTCCCACTGTGCCGACGCGGCAAAACGCGCGGTCCCCTGGCGGCTGTCGCTGAACGTGATAAGCCGGCGTCCATCGAACGGCTTTCGCCTGTCGTCCCTGCCAGACCGCTGCATGGGAGGCACCCACTCGAGCACGGCCGGCAGGAGCACACTCTGGGAGAAAGCCACTGCGACATGCGCCTTGCGCCAGAACGACCCCTTTTTCCCGGCCCGCTGTCCGCAGTAGGCGCACCGGCAGGCATTTTCGCCCTCTGCCGGGCCCTCCACCAGGTGGAACCGGGGACCGGTTTTTCCCAAAACACCCGTCCTGGGATCGAGGGCCTCCATCTCCTCGTCCGAAGCCGCCGGGCCGCCGGGCGAGAGGAGTGCAGGCAACCGGTGGACGGCCACCATCTCGGACCCGTCTTGCTCCTTGTCGCTGTCATCACCCGGGAGATCGTCTCCATTCTCCTCCGGCACAATCGCGTCATCGATCTCGTCGAGCCCGTTTCCTTCCCCGACCATGGGCTCGACCTCCTCCGGAAGGAAGCGGTACTCTCCTTCGGCCGGATTCACGTTTCCGAGGAGATAGGCGTGCCCGCAGTGACTGCAGAAGACCAGTTCGTAGACCAACGCACCGCACACATCGCACGTCTTTCGTTCCCCGAAATGCACCTTGCCGAACGGCCATCTCGAGGCACCTAGCGGCGTGTCCTTCCGGCCCGGGCAGGCAGGGTCGACGCAGGCGAACAGTCCTCGCTGCGTCCTGGCGAAAAGGTGCATCTTGAGTGGGAGAAAGGGAATATCGTCGGGTCCCGGTGCTGTGGTCATCCTGTCCAGCAGCCGCACGATTCGCGTGCTCGCACCGGGTTCCTTCATCGCGTCTGGACCGTGGACCGTCTTGACCAAGTCGGACAAACGGGCTGGCCCCCTGGAGACCAGGGTCTGCCGGATCAGCCTGGAGACTCGAGCGGCGCAGAGTCGGTCGAATCGCTCCTCCGGATCGGTGCGGGACAGGGCATCGAGGTCGAAGGGCGCCCACCTCTCGGGCGGATCGGGCAAGGGAGGCACATCGGGGTGGCCGAACACCACGT
>JAJRTE010000032.1 GCA_024278455.1 Myxococcota bacterium | reverse complement strand
GACCCCGACGCCGGTCGTGCCCACACAGGCCTCGGTCGTGCCGACCCCGACGCCGGTCGTGCCCACACAGGCCCCGGTCGTGCCGACCCCGACGCCGGTCGTGCCCACACAGGCCTCGGTCGTGCCGACCCCGACGCCGGTCGTGCCCACACAGGCCTCGGTCGTGCCGACCCCCACGCCGGTCGTGCCCACACAGCCCTCGGTCGTGCCGACCCCGACACCGGGTGTGCCGGTGCCGACCTCCGGTGTGGTCCAGCCGACGCCGGCAGGTGGGGCGGTGAGCGAGGAGTCCGTGGCCCCGACAGTGGAGATGGTCGTCACGGCAGGGGATGAGACAGCCACAGCGGCGTTCTTGTCGCCGGTCCCGATGGTGGGCCCGACACCCACCGCGGTCACTCAGGTGTCCATGGAAGGCGGGGCTGCGCAGACTGTGCCGACACCAGAGACGAGCCAGGCCTTCCTCGTGCCTGTGATGGCCACGCCCACGCCCACGCCGTCCCCGGCCGGCCTGGCGGCTGACATGGCCCCTACCCCCGGGCCAGTATCCATCGAGGAAGCTTCTGCGCGGGCACAGGACGAAGCAACGGCGCGCCTCGTGACGGCTGTCAGCGCGACGCCTACCCAACAGGGCGCGGCACAAACTGCTGTCGTGGAGGAGACATCGAGCCGGCTCGCGCCCGGGGCACCGTCCGAATCGGCCGAGACGGCACGGGACAGGGAGATCGAAAGCAGGTTCTGGCCTTTCGTGGGCGCCTCCACGCCCACGCCCACGCCCACGTCAGCGCATCCTGCGGGGATTTCTCGATCCGCGGCAACCGCCGAACTCGAGGAGGCTGCCAGGGAAGTGGTGGCCGCCGCGCCGGTGGTCTCGCGGGCCGAACGGGAACTCGCCCCCGTGGCTCCGGAGGGTCGCCTGCCGCTGGCCGTTGTGTCTACCCCGACTCCTACGCGCGCCACAGCCACTGGTGGCGCTGCTGCTGCGACGGATGTGGAAGCCGCCGAAGCGCGAGAGGCTTTCGCGCC
This sequence comes from Myxococcota bacterium, assembly GCA_024278455.1. Classification (GTDB taxonomy): domain Bacteria; phylum Myxococcota_A; class UBA796; order JAJRTE01; family JAJRTE01; genus JAJRTE01. Next base: position 24,546 of record JAJRTE010000032.1, on the reverse strand, counting down.
GGCGCCGGACCATGGAACAGCCGCCACGCCAGTCGTGCTGGGGGGCGAGAGGAAGCCCTCCCGGGCGGACCAGGTGTTCGGATGCGTTCCCCTGGTCGCGTCGACCCCCACACCAACCCCGGCACCGGATCGAGCCGTCGCGGACATGTCCGCTGTGGCGGAATCGAGTTTGGTGACGACTCGGGCCGAGTCCGCGGCTTTTGGAACGGAAGCCGATTCCGGACTGGCCAATGCCGTGCCTTTGCCCGTGACGCCGGGCGGAACACCGGGAGAAGCCGGAGCGGATGGCGCTGATATCGGGCCGGCGGTTCCGGGAGTTCCTGTGGCGGGTACCCCCACGCCGGTGCCCGCGCCTGCACAAGATGCATCTCCTGCGAGAGGTCTCGAGATCCCTGCCGGCGGCGAGGCGGTATCGCAAGAAGGCGCAGCGGCACCCGAGCCGGGGCCGCAGACAACGGTCCCGGTGTCCACCACCGCGGCTCCGGCGCCGGCTGTGCCGCAGGCGGAGGCGGTTCCGCCAGTGTCAGCCGAGGCTCGGCAGCCGGAGAGCGAGATCCCCGGCGATCGGGCTGTCCCGAGTGGTCCCCGCGCGGTCCGGGCAACGCCATCCGTCGTGACGACCACACCCTTGCCTTCTCTCCCGGGTGCGCCTCGAGCCGACTTGCGTGAACAGGCGCTGGGGGTTCCGCCGGTGCCGGTTCGCGACGAGACGACTGCCACGCCCACCCCGCTGGCTGCGGAGACCGGTGCCCACGCTCCGGCCATCCCGGCGGCGACGGTCATGCCGCCAGCCGGGCGTTATCGTACTGACGCCCCCGTGGTTGCCACCGACCGCAGCCTCGTGGAAGCCCTGGTCGGCACGCCTGAGTCTGTCCGACCGACCCAGGCCGTTGCGACATCAGCGGCGCGCAAGGACGTGACAGTGCCCGTTGCTGCTCGCGACATGGCGATGCCCGAACCGCTGGAAAGCGACACGTCGGTGGCTGCACCGCCGGCTGCTCGAGCCGCTGATCCAGATGCGGCTGCTCCAACTCCCACGACTGCGATACCTCGCGCGATCGACCCTGCGTCATCACCAGCACACGCGGGTCCAACGGTGCGGGCCGAACCCGGTGCACCGGAAACCGAACCCTTGTCCAGCATGGCGACAGAGCCGGAGAGACTCGAGGGAGCGCGGCGCGCCGGTGTGCCGGAAGACCGCCGGGTCGTGGACGACAAGACCGGCAAGCCGGGCGTGCAGCCCGTGGTGCCGCGTGAGACCGCACCACTTCCAGCCGCTGTGGAAACCGTGCCAGCTACCACACCGTCGCCGTCCCCGCTGGTCCAGCACGCTGCTCGAGACGTACTCGAGCCCACCGGCGCCGTGCCCGCGAAAGCTGCGGAGAATGCGCGTGCCCTGGCTCCCAGTCCGGCCGCCGATACCTCGCCGGGTGACGCCGCTGCTCCTTCGCCGTCCCCCGTGGGTGGCACGCGCGAGGTCGAGATCCGGAAAGAGACGGAGGCGGTGGCCGATGCCAGGGCAATCGAGGCAGCCGGCGCTGCTCTCTTTGCGACGGCGCCGCCGATCGAGGAGGAGGCGAGAACTGCAGCCACGCACCCCGCGGCCTCCGCGGAGGAACAAGCCCGGGCCGGGGCGGTCTCTGGTCGAGAGGCGACCGAAAGGCAGGTCGCACGAGAACTCGAGTCCTCGCCCGCGGTCCAGGCCCGCGCGGAAGTGGAGACCCGCCGGGAGGAGACGTTGATCGGCACCAGGAGGCCTGCGCGGCCGGTATCGGCCGGAGGCACACCTCCTCCCGTCGAAGCGGCAGGACCTGTGCCGGAGCCGACGTTGGAGCCCACTCGATCTGCATCGGCACCGCCGGCAGCACGCGCCTTGGAAGAAGCAATCGGAAAGACCACGGGAGAAGACTGGGCGAAGGCAATCGTCGAACGGGCGTGGCAGATGGCCCGGTCGGAAGGCGCACGACCCGCGGAAGAAGAGCGTCGTGCCGCCCTGATTGCCGCCCGCGACGTGCTCGAGAAATTCGACGCCAGGGCGGGCGAACCGCGGGAGGCCGACGTCGAGGCGATCGCCGTGGTTGCTGCGTTGAAAGCCCTGCTGGCCGCCGCCGTGAAGGAGGCCGGACAGGCAGGCGAGGAGGAGTCCGTTGACGCCCGCCCGCCTGCTCCTGGCGACAAGGTCGCCCCGCTTCCCAGCCCGACGGCCCCACCGGACAAGACGGCGCCGCCGGCCACCCCGGGTCTTGAGGCTTTGGAGCGGCCTGGCGCGGCGATTCCGGTGGTACCGAGCCCCACGGGGGCGCGTCCGGCGAAGCCGGAACTCGAGGCCGCGGAGCAGCCGAGCCAGCGTCTCGAGGCGACGCTGCACGCGACACCCGCGGCTGAGCCCACACCGGGACCTGCGCCTACCTCCACACCGACACCGACACCGACTCCGACCCCGACGACTCGATCGCTCTCCACGCAAATGTGGCGTTGGGGAAGCCCCGAAGCGGAGCCCCGACCGACACCGGCAATCCAACAGCCACCGATCGAGCCACCAAGGCCCACGCCCACTACTGCGGCGCGGGTCGAGCCATGGGTGCCGGAAGCGCCTGTACCCACGGAGCCGCCTTCGTGGTACCTGCCCTGGCAGCCCGCTCCTCCACCGTCCACCTGGCACACGGAACCTGCGGACGCGATCGCCTCCGGTGGGGGGGAGGAGCAGCCTCGAGGCACGCCCGAACCGCCCCGGGCCGGTGGCGTAACTGGGGCATGGCTCGTCACGAATCCGCTCTTTCACAAGGGGTCGGTACGCTGCACGCTCGATCCGGGCGTGGCCCTGGAACTCGTGGAGAAGGGTGCCGACAGGCGCTTCAACCGGTGTGACCCCCGGCTCCATTGGTGGAAGGTCGCTGTCCGGAGCGGCCCGATGGCCGGACTCACCGGCTGGGTTCTCGCCGCACTTCTCGAGGAGGCCCCCGGCACGACCGGGATGTCCTACCAGGTGCGGGGCGGGACCACGGATGCCGGGACCTACAGCCTTGCGACCGAGTTGGTCCAGGGTGGGGCCGGCGGCGAAACCCAGGCCGGGCGGAACGCCGAAGCCTTGTTGGACCAACTTGGATAGCGCCCGCCGCTTCCGGTCTCCTGGAAAAAGACGGTCGTGGGGGCGTTCTGCGCAGCGTCGTAGAAGCCCCGCGGCGGTTCCATGACGCCGCTCTCTCCCCCGTGCCGTCACCTCTTGCCTGGAGACCTGTCCCGAGCCGCCTCCGTCACTGGCGGAGCGCGAGCGACGCTGCCACCCGCTTCGGTCTCCGCGCCCGGCGAGGGTCCCCGCGAGCTTGGATCGAGAGTGGAATCGGGTAGAATAGGGCCGTTCGATGAGTGCGCGACGCAATGGAGGTGAACCATGTCGGATTTCAAAGATGTCGTGGCGGCCGGCATTCCTGACACGCTCCCGCCCTATCCCCCGGAAGAACCGGGCATAAACCATGCTCCGCCCAGGCCGATGCTGCTTGGCGTGCGCGAAAGAGTGCTGGCGGTGAAGAATGCCCTGCGGTATTTCCCGCCGTCGATGCATGGCGTCCTCGCCGAGGAGTTCGCCAAGGAACTCGCCACGGACGGGCGTATCTACATGCGCCGTTTCCGCCCCACCTACGAGATGAAGGCGCGGCCTATCGATGCCTATCCCGCCCGGTGCAGGCAGGCTGCGGCCATCATGCTGATGATCCAGAACAACCTCGATCCTCGAGTCGCGCAGCACCCGCACGAACTGGTCACCTACGGCGGCAACGGCACCGTATTCCAGAACTGGGCCCAGTACCTGTTGACCATGAAGTACCTGGCCGAGATGACCGACCACCAGACGCTCGTGCTCTACTCCGGCCATCCCTTGGGCCTGTTCCCGTCCCATCCCGACGCCCCGCGAGTCGTCGTCACCAATGGCATGGTGATCCCGAACTACTCGAGCGACCAGGACTACGACCGTATGGCGGCCCTTGGGGTGACCTCTTACGGCCAGATGACCGCCGGGTCGTTCATGTACATCGGGCCCCAGGGTATCGTGCACGGCACCACGATCACCCTTCTCAATGCCGGTCGGCGCTACCTCGGCCTCGAGCCCGACCAGGACCTGGGGGGGAAGCTGTTCGTATCCTCCGGCCTTGGCGGCATGAGCGGTGCCCAGGCGAAGGCGTCTGTGATTGCGGGGGCCGTCGGCGTGGTGGCGGAAATCAACCCGCGGGCGCTCAAGAAACGGCATGAGCAGGGCTGGTTGATGGAATACGAGACCGACCTCGACCGGCTGCTGCTGCGCATCGAGCGGGCCGTCGCGAACAGGGAAGCGCTCTCCCTGGGCTATCTCGGCAACATCGTGGACCTGTGGGAACGGCTCGCCAAGGAGGGGGTCTCCGTGGACCTGGGGAGCGATCAGACCTCGCTTCACATCCCGTTCAAGGGAGGCTACTACCCGGCGGGCCTCTCGTTCGACGACGCCAACCAGATGATGGCCAGCGACCCAGAGCGTTTCAAGGAACTGGTCAGGGCCTCCTTGCGGCGCCAGGTCGCGGCCATAGACCTGCTCGCTGCTCGAGGCATGGCGTTCTGGGACTACGGCAATGCGTTCCTTCTCGAGGCCTCCCGTGCCGGGGCACCGGGTCTCGTGAAGCCCGATGGCTCGTTCCGCTACCCCTCCTACGTTGAGGACATCATGGGTCCCATCTGCTTCGACTACGGTTTCGGACCCTTCCGCTGGGTGTGCACCTCCGGCGACCCCGGCGACCTGGCCCGCACCGACACGATCGCCGCGGACCTCCTCGAGGACATGGCCCGCGGCGCGGACAGCCGCATTCGGCAGCAGATGCTCGACAACGTCCGCTGGATTCGCCAGGCAGGGGAGCACAGGCTCGTCGTGGGCTCCCAAGCACGCATTCTCTATGCGAACCGACAGGGGCGCATCGATATCGCCCTGGCTTTCAACCAGGCTGTCGCCGAGGGGCGCGTGACGGCACCCGTGGTGCTCGGGCGTGACCATCACGATGTCTCGGGGACCGATTCGCCCTACCGCGAGACCGCCGACATACGCGACGGCTCCGCCTTCACAGCGGACATGGCCGTCCAGAACTTCGTCGGGGACGCTTTTCGGGGTGCCACCTGGGTGTCGTTGCACAACGGCGGAGGCGTGGGGTGGGGGGAGGTCATCAACGGAGGCTTCGGTCTCGTGCTGGACGGCTCCCGGGACGCCGCCCGTCGTGCCAGGCGGATGCTCTCTTGGGACGTGGCCAACGGCCTCGCGAGGCGGGCGTGGGCAGGCAACGAGGGGGCGGACTTCGCCGTCGATCAGGCACTGAAGGCGGAACCCGGCCTGGCTGTGACCAGGGCTCATCGTGCTGGCGAAGGCCTTGCCGAAGCAGCGGTGCAAAAGGCATTCGGCGGCGATCCGTGACCTTCCCCTCGGGGACGGAACTATCAGCGGATTCACTTGCCGCCGTCACGGTGGCCCTCCCGGAAGGTGAGCCGGTACCAGGTGACGAAGTTGACCAATCCCCACAACTCCCGGCCCCTGTCCGCACGACGTTCCAGGTGTTCCCTCACGATTCGAGCCACGAACGGCGCATGGAGAATCGGGATGTCCCGCAGCGCTTCCGGGGACAGCACGTCGAGCAGGAAGCCGCGCAGGGGCCCGCAGAACCAGCTCGAGTAGGGCATTTCCAGGCCAACCTTCTTCTTGTGGAGGATTTCCACGGGCAGCCTGTCGGCCATCGCCCTCTTCATGAGCCATTTCCCCTGCCCCCATCGCATCTTCACCCCGGATGACAGGCGGCTCACGAATTCGACGAGTGGGCGGTCCGCGAACGGGACCCGCGCCTCCACGCTGTGGGCCATGGTCATGCGGTAGTTCTTCACCATCAGGTCGTCCGGCAGGTGGTACGCCAGGTCGATACCCAGCAGACGATTGAGGATGTCCGCGGTGTCTTGCTCCTCGAAACGGGCCTCGAAGAGCCGGTGCGACGGCCCGAATTCCTCGAGGGTGCCCGCTTCCACATCGAGCAGCCTTCGCTTCTCCTCGTCCGAGAAGAGTCGGCGCCAGAGAAAATGGCTCACCGGCACGGAAGCCTCGGCACCGTCCACGAATCGTTTCACCTTGAAATCCAGGCTGAGCTTGTCGTGAGACACCGGCAGGCCATCCGCAAGCCGGCGCGCCGCACGCCTCACCGGGCCGGGAAACCACCGGTACACCTGGCGAACAGCATAGGCAAGATGGGTATCGTACCCGGCGAAGAGTTCGTCTCCCCCTTCTCCGGAAAGCAGCACCGTGACATGCCTCGAGGCCTCCTGCGCCAGCAGCCATGTCGGGATGGCGGACCCGTCGGCGTAGGGCTCGTCGAGGAATGACAGGCACCGCTCCAGGTTGCCGGCGACCGACTCCGGCGTGACCAGGACGTGATGATGGCGCGTCCCGAGGTGCCGGGCCATGAGCCGCGCCCATCGCGACTCGTCGAAGGAGGGTTCGTCGAAGCCTACGCTGAACGTGTGGAAATCGCTATGCCCCAGAAGCCGCGCCATTGTCGCGGCCAACGTGCTCGAATCCATCCCGCCGGAGAGCATCACGCCGACCGGGACATCGGATACCAGGTGGCGGTCCACCGCTTCGTCGAGCAGGGTGCGCACCCGGCAGGCCGTTTCGTCGATGTCTCCCGGAACCAGATCGCCGAGGCGCGGCGACCAGTACCGACGGGTTCGCACGGTGAGCGCGTCGCCGGAAGTGGCCTCGAGCACCCAGCCCGGCCGGAGTTCCAGGATGCCTTCGAACGGGGTCGCTTCGCCCGGGATGTAGGCAAAGCTGAAGTAGTGGTAGATCGCCTCAAGACACAACCGTCGCTCGAATCCGGGCACGCGCAGGAGCGCCTTGATCTCCGAGGCGAACCAGATGGCTCCGCCGGTGATCATGTAGAACAACGGCTTGATCCCGAAGGGATCTCGAGCAAGCCACAGCTTTCCCGCCTGGCGGTCCCACACCGCGAAGGCGAACATGCCGTTCAGCTCGGGAAGGCAGGCGGGTCCGACAGACTCGAACAGGCGGAGCAAGACCTCGGTGTCCGTTCTCGAGCGCAGGGGAACGCCGCGAGTGCCCAGGCCGTGGCGCCTGGCCAGCTCGCGGTGGTTGTAGATCTCGCCGTTGTAGACCAGGCACAGCCGCCCGTCCCCGGTCGTCATCGGCTGGTCCCCGAGCGGGCTCGGGTCGAGCACGCGCAGGCGGTGGTGTGCTGCCGCGAACGGTCCGCTGGAATGGAGGCCGGAGGCGTCCGGCCCGCGGTGAACGAGGCAAACCCCGGCCCGTGCCACCGCCCGGCTCGAGGCGATGTCTCTCAGGTTACCCTTCAGCGTGCCGACGAAACCACACATCAGTCTCTCAGCCTCATGCCGTGGAACTCCGAAAGCCGGGCGTACCATGCCCTGGCGGAACCGCCCTCGAGCAGGTGTTCTGCAAGAGCGAGGCCGATGTCGATCGAGTGGTCGAGATTGTTGTGGAGAAACAGCCCCGGCCGGCCGCTGGCATACACTTGAGGATGGCGCTCGGCGAGAACGTGGAGGAGGCGTTCGACCTCGGCTTCCCAGCCGGGGCGGTAGACGGGGTAGACTTTCTGCATGTCCACCACGAAGCTCGCCGATGCGTCGAAGTGGCTGCCCGCTCGAACCAGCCCGGCCTCGACCAGGCCGGCGATGCAGCGTTCCTCGAGGTCGCGTGTCGAGAGGGACGGCGTCTCCCGTCGAGCGCCGCAGGGTACCTCGCAGATCAACCAGTGGCCGCCGCCGGAGACTGGGCGCGGCGAATACCGTTGGGGCACGGACACGCGCCCGAAAACATATTTCAGTTCCGGAAAGTAGAACGTCTCCCCGTCCAGGAGGGGGGGGCGGTCGAAACGAAGGTAGGCCAGGCGTAGGCCCGTCCATTCGACGAGGGCGCACCCGCCCTTCCCCGGGTTCCCCCCCTCGGGCACAGGGTCTTGCCCGCGGCTCGACACGGAAGACGCAGATGACGATGACGAGAATGTCGTGCCCGGCGGCGTCGCGGCCTCACCGGCGGCCAGCCGGAAGAGTTCGTCGAGCGGGATCGTCGAGACGACGGCATCCGCGACGGCGGTTTCGTGCGTACCCCGGTCCTTGCGGCGGTATCGGACTGCGACCTCGCCCCGGGCGGACCGGATGGAACACACCTCCACGCCGGTGACACATCGTCCTCCCGATGCCGTGACGTGACGCTCGAGGGCCTCGGGGAGCGTGCCGATTCCACCGGGTGGATAGTAGTAGCGCTGCGGGTCCGCGCGCCCCAGGTAGCGCCCGGCGACGTCCTTGAGAAACCCCGCCGGTCCGGCCATGGAGACCCGCTTCTTGACCGCGGTGATGGAGATCTCGGAAGGTTCGCAGCCCCAGACCTTTCGGGCATAGGGTTCGTAGAACAGCCGGTAGGCCCGTTCGCCCGCACGGTCCAGGAGGTAGCGTTCGTAGTTCGCCGGCACGTTCGAGTCCGTGAAGGACCGGGCGAGCGCTCGAGCACGGGACAGAGCCAAGGATGCGCCGCACCGGAGCGACTCGCCCCAGCCGAGCGCGCGAAACATCTGGGCCGACGTGATGGGATAGTCGATATAGGTATCCAGGAGGCGCAGCCGGCCGCCCCGCTCGTTGACCAGCATCCGCTCGGGGAGGACCTCCCGCAAGAGACCCATGGCGCGCGAACTGGACTGCTCGTGAATGCGGTGGGAGCCCAGGTCGAACGATGTGCCATCGTGCCGGACGCTCGCGCACAGCCCCCCCACGTGGCGTTCCTTCTCCAACACCAGGACATCGCCGCCAACGGCCTGCCCCAGGCGGAAGGCGGTCGCGAGACCACTCACGCCTGCCCCAATCACGAGAAACCGCACCCTGTGGTCTGCCACTGCGCCGTCCGTTGCTGCTGTCGCCCCGAGCTTTCGGGCCATGTCGCCGCTTCGAGCCTCTGCGCATTCTACGTCGCTTGCCATCCTCGTTCAAGCCCGATTACCAGGTTGGGACCGGGAGCCATCGAGCCCGGACCGGGGGACAGCCGCCGCTTTCCACCGTGCCGGCGCGATCCGCGGCGGTCCGGATGGCCCTCCACCCTTCGGAGTGAGCCCGGGATTCCGTCCGGGCCTGGCAGGTCGGGTTGCGGGCCCCGCCGTCATCGAGCCGTTTTCGGGACTGCCCTCGAGCGGCGTTCCCCACACCGGTAGCAGCCCGTGTTGCCGGGGGTGCCGTGGAACGAGCCCCACTCGACGACGCCGCCGTCGTCCTCGGCCCTGCCGCCGGTGTGCCAGGCGTAGATCCAGCCGCTCCGTGTCGACTGGACCACCTCGAGCCGGCCGTCGCCGTCCAGGTCGCCCACGGCCGGAGAGGCGATGTTCCACTGGCCGGTGAACTTGGGCCAGCCTTCGGGCTGTGCGCCGTGCAGGTCGAAGGCGTCCACGGTGAAGGCCCCGTTGCCGCTGATCACCTCCGGCAGTCCGTCCCCGCTGATGTCCGCGATGGCGGGATTCATGAAGAATTGCATGTCCGGCACCTGCTGGGGGAAGCCGGGGAGGGACGCGCCGGTTCGGGCGTCCCAGGCCGCGACGAGATAGTTGTGCTCGACTCGAGTCCCGCCGACCATGAGGTTGAGCATGGCGTTGAATCCGCCCAGGGACAGGGCGTAGTCGACGTCGCCGTCGCCGTCGATATCTCCGAACGAGCCCGAATTGATGGTGACGAATCCCGATAGTTCGTCGGTGTTGGTGAGCGGGCCCCAGAAGGCGCGGGCGGCGCGCATGACCGAGAACGGCCGGCCGGTGGCGGTGAAGATCGACGGATACTGGGGCGACGGGTACCCGGTCACCGTGTGCGTGGCCACCTCGAGTCGGCCGTCCCCGTCGATGTCCGCCATGGCCGGGCTGGCCTGGGTGCCCTTACCGATGGAAGGGAGGATGTCTCCGTACAGGCCTCGAGTCAGCACCGGCCATCCCGGGAGGAACGGGCCGTTGCGGTGCAAGTAGCCGTCGCCGTGGATGGCGTAGGTCGGGGAGTACCGCTCGTCGATGATCTCGTTCGTGCCGATGACCACGTCGTCGAGACCGTCGCCGTTCAGGTCGCCCACCGCCGGAGTGACCATGATCCGGTCGATGTGGACCGGCGTTTCCGTCTCGTAGGGATAGATGGCATGCACCGGCCAGCCCGGCAAGGTCGCGCCCCAGCCGGTCCAGGCGTAGACCCACTGGTCCATGCCCCCGATCACGATGTCGTCCGTCCCGTCCCCGTCCAGGTCGCCCAGGGCCGGAGAACTGAAGAAGCCGGCCTCGAGGAAGTCGTCGGGGCCGGTGTGGGCGTCGGTGGCGATGGTGTAGTCGATGGTGACCGGAAACCCGGGCAAGCGGGTGCCATCCGCGGCCCAGGCGTAGACCTCGCCGTCGTAGGTGGCCACAACCACATCCGGCCTGCGGTCCCCGTCGATGTCGCCCACGGCGGGGGTCGCCACGATGGACTGGCCTCGATCCGGGTCGATCTCCCCGGATCGAAACGCCGGGGCGTCCAGGTGGTTGCCCGGTCGATCCGGGTCCAGGCTGAACAGGCGGTCGGTACGCACGGGCCAGCCGGGCAGGTTCGTGCCGTCTGCCTGGAACGCATAGACGAACCCATCGCTAGTGGCCTGGATCAGTTCGTCACGACCGTCCCCGTCCAGGTCCACGAGCTTGGGCGAACTCTCCATCGAACCACCCACGTATATCGGGAAACCCGGAAGGAGATCGTCATCCTCTCGCACGTACAGCGTCCGGCGCGCCTCCCCCCGGAGCCCTCGATCGTCTTCGACCCGGACCCGCACCGTGACCGTGTACCGGTTGACCTTTTCGATACGGGTGACGTTCGTGTCGTCCATCTCGAGGGGCTCGATAGTCGCGCCCGGGTCCAGCAGCTCTGGGGGGATGGTGCGGAGATCGAAAACGGCCAGGACGCCGGCAAGGGCCGTGCTCCTCGAGCCTGCCTCCAGGGTCTGGAACGCCGCATCGTCCGGATCGAGCCCGACGGCATACTCCACGACGTAGGTGAAGCTGTCCGCCCGGTCCGCCGAGACTCGGCCCTCGATATCCACGACCGGGGTCCTCGAAGGATCGAGCACCTGGAACCATTCCGGGGAGTCGATCCGGGCCACCGGTGGGATGTCCCCCTCGAGAACCGCCCGGACCGCGCGATAGGCATTGATCCGGCCGTAGCCGAAATAGCGGTCCCAACCCGGTTTGCTCGGATACCATTGTGGCGCCCCGTCGTCGTAGGTCTCGGCAACATCCACGTCGTCCGCGGACGAGATCGCGATCTGTCGTGCCTCGAGGCTGGTCAGCGTGACGCCGCGGTGGAGGGCTGCGGAGTAGATCAGGCCCATGATCCCGGAGCCCCGGCCGGTCGCCTCGGACGAGCAGGACGTGCCTGACACGCTCAGGTCCAGGTGCCCCCCGAAGTTGGTGCAGTTGTCGTAGGCCAGGAAGGTGTGGGCGTCGGATTCGCTGTCCGAATCGTACCGGATCGAATGCACGACCAGGGTCCCCTCGTTGTTGGCCGGCTGGTTCTGGTGGATCGATGTCTCGTCCGCTGCCGACGCCACCACGGTCAGGCCTCGAGCGTAAGCGTATTCGAGGGCGTCCATGGTAAACCTCGAGTTGTTCAGCGTGCCAAGGGCTTCCTGGATGACCTGGGCACCGTTGTCCGCCGCGTAAAGCACGGCCTCGGCGAAAACGTTGACATCGGTAACGAAGGAATCGCCCACGCGGAGGTTGAGAATGGCGCAGTTGGGGCACGTGCCGATGGAGCCCCCGTTGTTGCCCTCGCGGCCCGAGTCGCTGGCCTCCCCGGTTCCGTGGCCGTAGCGGGTCGTGTCGTAGGGGTTGTTGTCGTTCCAGAAGAAGTCCCAGCCCGAGATGTCATCGGTGTAACCGTTGCCGTCCTGGTCAAGGCCGTCGGAGAAGGCGGCGATGAGGTCCGAGGGGTCGAGCACGCCGTCCGCCACGTCCTCCCCGGCCGTGATATCGACTCGAGGATCCTCCGCGTAGTCCTGAATATTGAAGATCGAGTCGTGATTGAGATCATAGGTGTCGCTCGTCACTCCGGCCGCGTTCTGGGGAAGCGGCAGTTCCCCGGCATTGAGACGATGCTTGTTGAGAAGATCCGAGTACTCCCACTTGATACCCGAATCCAGCACCGCGATGGTGACGCGGAAGTCCCCGGTCTCGAGGGAGAAAGCCTTGTCGAGCCAGACGCCGGACCCGAGTTCCCACTCCTCGGGCCGCACATTGGCCCGGTAGTCGTCCTTGATGTAGGACAGGAAGCGCCAACTCTCGCCAAAGTCGTTCGGGCAGGTCTCGTTGTCCATGTCCGGGACCGCCCCGCAGTCGGGAAACACCGGCATCGGGAGTTCCGCCTGGGCCGGGGGTGAGGAGGATGTAACGAGCACCGCGGCGAGCACGAGGCACATGGGGGTCGACAGCCTGGTTTCAGCCATGATGATACTCCTAGAATCCGTCGGTTGGAGCCCCGCGTGGGGGCGTGGCCCGGGGAAGCCTCGAGACCAGCGCATGGAGCTGAGCCTCGCTAAGCCCGGGGAGCGCCTCGAGCAGCCTGGCCAGCAATGCCCGTTTCCTCGGGTCGACCACCAGGTCTACAACCAGGGACGAGTCCTTGGCACGGTGCCGGAAGGGTTCTGTCGCTGTCGCGCCAGGGTCCGGCAGCAGCAACCCGGCCATCGGCAACTCGAGCCCCGTTGCGAACCGGGACAGGTGGTCCGCGGTGATGTCGGTGTAGCCATTCTCGAGGTCGCTGATGGTGCTGTCGGTGCGCTGCATGATCGCCCCGACCGCCTGCTGGGTCAGCCCGAGGCGTCTTCTCACCAGGTGGAGCCGCGTGCCCAGCCAGGTGTTAATGGGCTTGGACTCCTTGACCAGGCGGCGTGTCATGGTCGCTCCCTGTCGGGCGGCTTCCCTGTACCTCTCGGTCCCTCGAGCCATCTTGGCATAGACGGGCACGAGGCATCAACAGAACCCCGCGCGGCGCGGTAGGGGCACGGCGCGCTGTACGCCTACCGCGTGTGTCCCGAACCACCGGGGAAAGGACCGGAACGCGGTCGTGTGTTGCTTTTGGGGTGTCGTATCCCGGGAGTGCCCGGATCACCGTGGAATGGATTGGATCGCAGTCTGTTCCGGGCGTTCAGGATCGTGGTTGGGCGTCCCCTTTCCAGCGATTCCCGGTTGGCATTCGCCCAATCATCCACTACAGTCGTATGGACGCCTGCGGGACGGGCGGGGTGGAGGTGTGCATGGTCCGGTCGCCGACAATCGCGATAGCGGCGATTTAGCTTTCATTGCTGGGCGCCTGTGCGGTGACGATGGGGCCGGCGGTGTTTTCGTCTCCGTCCCCGGGGGCTGCGGTGGTGCTGCGCGGGGTGGCCCTGAACACCGCGCCGGACGGGGAAGCCCTTGCGTCGTCGAACGACGAGGAGTCTGTCTCCCAGGGAGCGGGAGTCGCCGCCGGTGGCGAGGGGGCGGGGTCTATCGCGGACGGTGCCGGGCGGGAGAGGACGCCCCGGCCCGGGGATGACTGTCCGCCAGAGAGAGAAGAATCCGTCCCGAGCCTCGAGACCTTTCTCGGTACCGGCGGTGTCTGCCTCGAGGACGAGGAGACCGTGGAGCCGGATGCTTCTGGCGACGAAGCCGGATTCGAGAGTCCGCCGCTCGCCTCGAGGCCGGGCGATGTTACCGAGGGCGACGTGCACGAAGGGCTGGTCCATGTTGGCGCCGGAAGCGTCACCATGTACTGGGACATCTACCAGGAGGTGGACGGCCTGCTGCCTGGCGCCTGTCCGGGGCGGGTGGACGTGCGGTGCGAACCCATTACCGCCGAGCGACGTGAAGGCGCGGTCTGGGCTTCGGCCGAGGAGCGAACTGTCTACGTCCGGACGGTGGACCCCGCCGAGTGCGACTTGGAGGGGCTCGAGCCGCAGTTGTTGAGCAACCTGTTCAAGGTCTGTCTAGGGCGAATGACCACCCGGGACGGCGTGGCGCTGAGTCGTCACGACAAGGGCCTGCGTTTCCTCGAGGAGGGATTCGCGCAGTACCTGCTGACCCGGCCTGAATCAGCCCGGTTCGGCGGGCGGCCTCGAGCCTATCGGGAGTTCCTTCAGTTCGTCGCCCAGGGCGAACTCAGAGATGGCTTCACGCTGGACAGTTTCTGGGAACGGCTGCCCACCGTGGACGAACTCGCCAACCCCGATTTCGCGGCTCACCCGCGCCGGATCGAAGCCCTGTACGTGGCGGGAGCGTTCATGACGCACCTCGTCGACAACGAAGGGCTGGGCGTGGAAGGCTACTCGAGGCTCTGGTCCGAGCTTGCCGGGCATGCCTTCCCTGATCCCCGCGACGGCCAGGCGATACCAAGGGAGGCGATCGAGCCGGTGCTGGACAGGTTCCTGCGTGAAGTGATGGGCGACGATTCGTTTACTATTTCAGCGTGTTGGGAGAGGTTTGCTCGAGGCGTACTGAGCATCACCTACCACCGTCCGACCGTGAAGATCGAATGCGACGGCGATCGGATCGTCCTCCTTTTCAGCAGACCGATGTTGCCCGGTCGTGTCGATCTCATGATCAACGGCATGCAGTTCGGGCCGGAGCGGTTCGGTGCCGAACTCGCCGCGTGGCGCAACGACCGTACCGTGGAGATCGACGCCGCTGTTGCCAGGACGCAGTTCGGCATCGAGCGCATGGAGACGATCCGGGTCAACGGGGGGAGGAGTTGGCAGTGGTTTCTCAGCGAGGAGGGGATTCCCGCCGAGGACACCACGTTCGCCCTTCCGCGGGCGCGGTAGCGGGGACGGACCTGCCTGTCCGAACCGCAGGCCGGACCGGTCGGCTCCTGTTTTCGGCAGCGGGAATGTCCCCGAAGGGCGCCGTTGACACGGGGTGTCAAACGATCGACAATGGCCGGGACGGACCGAACGCGGAAAGGCCCGGCCGTCGCGCGGGTGGTCGATTCCTGGGGTCCATGCAGTGGAACAGCCTCAAACTATCGGAAAATACGAGATTCTCGGCAGACTCGGCAAGGGCGGCATGGCCGAGGTTTTCCTGGCACGCCGTATCGGTGCGGCCGGGTTCGAGAAGAAGCTGGCACTCAAGCGCCTCCCCGCGGATCAACTCGGCGACGAACTCCTCGTCAAGAGCTTGATCAACGAGGCCATGCTCGCCGCCCAACTCTCCCATCCCAACCTGGTGCAGGTGTTCGAATTCGAGTTCATCGAAGGCACCTATTGCATGGCCATGGAGTACGTTGACGGCGTCACGCTCGAGGCCGTACTCCAGCGGTGCCGGAGCCTCCAGTTGCCCATCCCGAACGGCCTCGTGGTATTCATCGCCCTCGAGATCCTCACCGGCCTGGACTATGCCCACTCCGCGCGCGCCGACGACGGCACTCCGCTCAACCTTGTCCACCGGGATATCAAGCCGTCCAACATCATGATCCTACGCCAGGGACAGGTCAAGATCATGGACTTCGGGATTGCTCGAGCCGCCACCAATCCCTACAAGACGACTCGGAGCGGGGGGGTCAAGGGCACGTTGGCCTACATGTCCCCGGAACAGTTGAGCGGCGCCGAAAACCTCGGCCCGCAGTCCGACCTGTTCAGCGCCGGGACGGTCATGTACGAGATGGCCACCCTGGACCGTCTCCTCGACGATACCAACCTCATCTTGTTGGCGCGGCAGCTCATGGAGGGGTTGCGCGAAGAAGCCCGCCAGCAGCTCGACACCGTATTCCCGGAGCTGTCGCCCATCGTGGAACGCATGCTCCAACCGGACCTCGAGAAACGCTACGAGAACGCCCGGGCCGCCATCACAGACCTGCGATCCCTTGGGACTGGCGCTTCAGCAATCGAACTGGCCGATTTCGTCGCCGACCTGGGCGTCGGTGCGGGTAGTGGTGAAGTCCCGGGCACGATTCCGTCGTCGAATCAACATGCTGCCGGAAAGGAGAGCCACGAGCGGACCCCTGGCGCGATGGGAAGTGCCGGGTCCGGCCTGGCCACGCCGGTCGATGTGCCGTCCGGTTTTCCCGGGTTGCCTCGAGCAGATGCCCGGGCCGAGACCTTGCCATCGGCCGGAAATGTTTCTTCCGTGGCCGTGAAGGACCTGCCGCATGCGGGCGTGCAGCGAACGGGCGAGGAGGCGCCGGGCGTTGCGTTCGACACGCACGCGCAGCCGGATGGGATCGAGGCCGGGGAAGCCGCCGGCGGCAACGTGACCGGAACGCCCCACCCCCCATCCGGGTCGAGCGGGCCTGCGGTCGCGGCCGGAGCTGGAGGCACGTTGGCCGGCAACGCCCGAGTGGTCGAGGACGACACCGGGGTGCGGTACGTGCCCCCCCCCGGTGCACGTGCCCTGGCCAAGGTCGCCGTGGCCCTGGCGGTGCTGTTCGGCATCGGCGTCCTTGGCTGGTTCGTTCTCGGACCGTTTTCCAGCGAAACCGAGGTGGCCTCGAATTCCGGCGAAGTCACAGGGGTCGCAGGTCTCCCGCCGACGCCGGAGACGGAAAGGGAGCCATCTGCGACAGGAGCGCCGGATGTGTCGCCGCCTGGGTCCCCGGCACCGCTCGTTTCGCCGCACCCGGTGTCGCCGCCGCCGGTGGCGTCCCCCGGTCACCTCGCCGCGAAATCCACGAAATCCACGAAATCCGTGTCCGCCGGCCGCAGCAGCAAGAAGCCGAGGAGGCCGGGCAGGCGTTCGAGCAAACCCGGGGCTCGAGTCAGTCATGCCGCCACGAAGACATCCCCCCGTACCGCTGCCGCCATTCCGACGCCTGGTGTCGCGGGGAAGACCGGCATGCTCACCGTGAATTCGGTGCCGTCGTCAAAGGTCATTCTCGACGGGGTCGAAATGGATTGGACGCCGTTGATAGGGCTGGTCGTGGCCTCCGGCCGCCACAAGGTTCAACTCATCTGCGGCAATGGCAAGACGAAGAGCTTCGACGTGTTCGTGGAGCCCGGAGAGAAGATCACGCGACGGGTTTGGGACTTCAACAAGGGCGACTGGATGACGCCTGACGACCAGCAACCGTGACCTGGTCGTGCCAGCGAGCGGTGGAGATGACCGCACCTGGTGGGAGGAGATGGGTGTGAACTCGAGCGTTCCAGGCCGCATGCACGCCGGTTTCGCTCTCGGCGGCCCCCTGTTGGTCGCGGCCTTTCTGGCGTTCACGGCCGCCGTGGCGCGCGGTGCCGGCACGTCAGGGATGAGTCCCGACGCACCGGGGGCTGTCGTGGTGTTTCCGGTGGAGGGAGAGCCTCCGCCCGGGATCGAGCGAACCGTGCAGCTCCTGGCAGGGGTCGGGCTGTCGGCGCCAGGGTACCGGACCCAGTTCGTGGACGGGGCGACCCTGTTGGAGGGTCTTCGAGGGGGCGTGCAGGTGGTGGGCCCCGTCTCGCCGGCCGAATGTCCCGCGGGAGCGCCGGCCCTTGACGCCGAGTCGTTCGCGCGGTCCCTGGAAAGGGCGAGTCACCAGGTGTTTCTCACCGAATACGAGGCTGCCGGTCAGGTGTTGCGCACGGTTCGTGAAGCCCTGGCCTGTGCGGGCGAGCCTGTCCCCAGGGACCTGCTGTACCGTCTCCATTTCCTCCTCGGGGTCGTGGCCCGGTTCGACGGCGACGAAGAGGCCGCGGCCCGGTGGTTCCAGTTTGCCGCGGCCATCGACCCCGAACAGGGATTCGACAGCAGCTTCCCGCCGATCATCTGGCAGGCCTATGTCAAGGGGAGGGATGCGCTGTTGGCCAGTCCCGTTTCCAACCTCCGTACCAACCTCGAGCATGACCAGACCCCGGTGTTCCTCGATGGAGAGCGTATCGATCCCGCCGCGCGCACGCCGGTCGCTGCGGGGTACCATCTCCTGCAGGTCGAAATGCCCACTGTGGAGGGCGGAACGCCCGGCTATCATACCCTGGCATTCGAAGTGAAAGGCTCCGGCCCATTGTGGCTCGTCGACGACGCCGCGGTCGCTCGCCTTTCCAGGTTGGGGCGCGCCGAGCCCAATCCCGGGGACAGGGACCTCTTCGTCGATCTGCTGGTGAACTGGGCAGCATCCCAGGACCAGGCGTGGGCTCTGGCCGTGTTTCCAGCCGCGGGCGCTCGTTCCCTGGACCACGTCCTGTTCTGCGACGTTGCCTCGAGGACCACATCGGCCCCGCCGGAGTGGATGACACTCTCTCCCGGTGGCACCTCGCTCGTCACGGATGAAGGCCTCGCCGGTGCCCACTCGGGCGCGTCCGGGTTCAAGCGCGTCGCCGCCGGATGGGAACTCGATGCCGGCACGATCATCTACCAGCCCTTGCCCCCATCGGACACCCGGTACTACGGCCTCGAGGTTGGCGGCGTGCGCACCATCACCGGAAACGTGAGCGCCCACGTCGCGTTTGCGCTCGGGATCAAGACCGTGTCTCAGCAAGGGGCCGAAGGACTCTTCGCGTCATTCGTGGCAGGCGTGCGCCGTTCCTGGGAGTGGACCCCCTTCGGATTCTACCTCGAGGGCGCTGTCGGAGGCTTTGATGTCACCCGTTCCCATGCCACGCTCGCCGTTCATTTGCGACCCGGCGCCTACTATCGCCTCGTCCCCGGAGGTCCTTCGATCCTCGGCTTCTGGTTCGGGAACGGCTTCGTCGTCCTCGCGCAGTCAGGGTCCAGGTGGATGGGCTCGTTCGGCGTCGAGTTCCGGTACTCGTGGTAGCGCGGGGTAAGCGCTCGATAGTTGCCCATCGATCGCGTTCGCGACCGAACCCCGGCCGAGATTCACCATCGCGCAGCGCCCCTCCAGCTTTCGTATTGTCGCGCTGCGTCGTGGCGGGCTGTGCCAGGGTTGAGACACATGTCATGTCTGCCCCCACCCAGGAGCAGTCGTGTTGCTGGTACGGGCGGTCGAGTCCTCCCACCACCGCCGGGCCGCCGCGCGGCGAGGATCCCCTGGCTTTGTGCATGACCCTGCGTCCCAGCCAGCGATCGGTTGACGCGATTCCCAGGATCGGTGATACTATCGGCGCATCTGCCGCGCGGGTCCCTGGCGAGTGGTCATTCTGTCACGGCCTGGAGCGTTGGGGTGCATGTCGTGTGTCTTGCCATCGATGGTCGCCATTCCGCCACGCGCCCGGGGCGTCGGGGAGCCGGCCAGGGGGTGTCGATGGAGTCGAGCATGGGGCGTCTTCTCTTGTGGAGAGGGAGTTTCTCGACTCGTATCCTTGCGAGTCGAGCGGTTTCGTGCTGGTCGTTCCGCTTGCCGCGAGGGCGCGCTCTTCTCGAGGCGTGGAGGTGGCTGGCCGGGTGGTGTGCCATCCTGGTCGCGGTTGGGGGCGCCGGCGCGAGCGCGGGGACTCCCGACTGTTCCCAAGGCCGGGTGTTCGTCGATGGATTGCCGCTCGAGGCGGGGCGGGGTGTCAAGTACATGGGCGTGGATGTGACGATCGCGCCGGACGGGTCGATCCACATCAGCACGGGGCCGGGCACGGTGCGTCAGGAGCCAGCGGCAACTCTTCCCGCGGCCGCGAGCCCGGTGCCGGCGAACACCGTGGAGGGCGAGGCGGACCCGCGTATCGTTGAGCCGCGGGGTGAAACCAGGCCCGGCGTCAAAGGGCGGTACTGGGTGGTGGTCCAGGACAGGGGCGGGGGGAATCCAGGGTGGACTGTCGCGGTGCGGCTCAACGGTCGGGACGTGGGGACGTTCGTGTCCGGGCAGCCCAAGGTGATCGAGGTCACGTCGATGTTGCATGACGGCGAGAACACCGCGGAACTCGAGTTCCAGGCCCCGGCCGGGGCGGCTGGCGTCTCCGGGAGCGGCATTTTCCAGGTCCTGCTGGCGCCGGGAAAGGTGGCCGAGGGGGATGAAGCGATAACCCTGGGGTATCCTGTCATCTCTCAGGAGCGTGCTGGAGGTTCGGACACCGGGGGGGTGGTGGTACGGTTCGAGCTGCCGCCGCCGATCCTTCCGTGAGTTGCCGGCTGGCCGAAGGAGGCAGGATGACATCCACGGACGAGGCGGGCAAGCGGGCGGGCGTGGCGAAGCGTGTGCCGGACGATTCTGGCAGCCATGCGACCCGGACCATCCCGAGCCTCGACGTGGAGGAGATCCGGAAGCAGTACGAGCACGTTTTGAAGACGGGGCGGCATCCGAGGGCGGGGACGGTCCACCTGGGGCCCGAGATGCTCAAGGAGGAGACGGATGCCCGCGTCCCGGTCCGCGTCGCGTCCCTGGCGCTGGAGTCGGAGTCCGGGGAAGGAGCGACGGTCGATCGGGAGAGCGTGCTGAAGGCAGCGCCGCCGCGTGCAGAGACCACGCCGACGCCCACCGGGCCGAGGAGCAGCCTGGATCTGCTCGTTGCGGCTCTCGACCAGGAGACCCTCTCCGACGAGCCCCCACCCTACCTGCCAGCCCGCATCGGCGAGCGTTTCGACGGCATGATGCGCGGTGGCACCCTCGAAATGAAGGTGGATCCGCCTTGGGATGCGGGGACGGACGAGAAGACTCCGCAAGACGACGTGTCGGAAGTCGATCTCCCGTGGCTGGCGGTGGAGGATCCGCGGTGCCAGGAACTCGCCAACTCCTATGGCCTCTCCGACGAGGACGTATCCAGGGCATTCGCGGAAGCTCTGCCCCTCGAGGAGGTTCCCGACGGCGATGCGTTGATCGCCCTTGGCCGGTTGGCGCGCATCGAAGCGCGGATTGTCGATCGTTTCGCGGCACTTGGCCGGGCCTACCGTGACCTCGTTGCCGTGTGTGCCAAGCCCGAGAGTGGCAGGCTCAGGGCCAGGGTGGAAAAGCTCGGCCTGCTCTCCGATGCCGACCTGAGAGAAGTCTTGCGGCACTGGATCGAGGACAAGCACCCTTCCAGTTTTTTCGCAGACGATGATGGGCGGCGGTTGAAACAGGTACGACTGGTCGGCGCCTATCTCGTGCGGAAGAAAGGAGAGGCACTTTGCCGGCTGGAACTCCCCGGAAGGCAGGTTCCCGGGTCGTTGGCTGTGATCACGCAGGAGATCCAGGCTGTCAAGCAGGCGTTCGAGGAACGGCAGCGTATCATTCAGCGCCACTTCGGCGGAAAGAAGGGGGTGTTCGCCACCAGTTTCCTCGTTCAGCGTGGCCCCAACGCGATGCCGGGGTTCTTTTGGAGTGACGAAACGTGCCTCGAGTCCTGGTGAATCGCGTGTCGGCGGTGCTCGGCGCAGCCGGCATGGTGGCAGCGGCGGGATGCGGCCACGGCACCTATTTCGCCGGTATCGTGGCCGGCGGCGGTCCGGCCGGGGCGGTTGCCATGCTGACCACACCGTCGGGAGCGTCGGTCCGGCTCGAGGGGGAACTGGCCGAGGAGCTGGGCAACGTGCCGGGAGCGTTGGTTCGCGTGCAGGGACGGGATCGCGGTCGCGGGGAGCGGCACCGTCTCAAGGTGACGGACTATCGGTTGATTGACGCCGGTCGCGGGGCTGCGCCTCACGTCGGCCGGTTGTACTGGGATGGCACGCGGCTGCTCCTGGTCGAGGACCATGGCGGCGCGGTGGTGGAGTTGCGGGGGAAAGCGGTTGCCACGTTGCGAAGGCAGACCGGGGCGCGGGCATGGGTCGTCGGGCCCGTAATAGACGTGGAGATCCTCGAGGTGTTCGACTATGGTATCCTGAGGGCGGCACGATAGGTGCTCGAGCGTCGCGGGAGATCGTCGTGGGCGTGCGAGGTGCTGCCGGAATGCCCTGGTGCCGACCGGGCGGCGGAGGTTGCACGGGCGACAGACTTTGGAGGCTGGCTGACGTAGATGAAGCTGTCTTGCGAGAATTGCCATTCCGAGTTCTATTACGAACCGTCGCCCGCGGGCGACACGGTGCCTTTTGCGAAGTGTCCCCAGTGCGACTTTCCAAACCCCGTGCCGGTCGACCACGGGAGCCTGTTCGGGGATGCCGAGGTGGCCGTTGCCCAGTGTTTCAACTGCGGGCGAAAGATGGCCCACGATCCCGACCAGGCGATACCGATCTGTCCCGCTTGCCAACAGGGCGCCGAGAAAGTGGAGCAGAGCAAGGACTGGATGGTTCGCAAGTCGGCCGGGCAGATCTACGGCCCCTTCGACCTGGAGACGCTCCAGGCCTGGATCGCCGCCCACAAGATCGACCCTGAGGACGAAGTGTCCAAGGTGGGGGGACAGTGGAAACCGTTCCATGCCCACCCACAGTTCTCGCGCCTGTTCGACCGAACCAGGATGAGGGCCGCCGGCATGGCTTCCCCGGTCGCTCCCCCGATCGAGGAGCCGGACCAGCCCGAACCGGCCGAACCCCGTGAGACGAAGAAGAAAAAGGCCAAGAAACGGAAACTCTCGGCAAGAGAAATCGCGAGCATCGCCACAAAAATCATCTTGACCGCCGGAATCGCCGTGGCCGCCGGCATGGCTACTGTCGAGCAATGGCTCATCGTGCCCGAGCCATGGATACGACAGGCGTCGGCCCTGTACCACGAAACGGTCGGCAAGCAGTTCGAGAAATCTGCGCGCATCGCGAACCCGGTTACGCAGGAGATGGCCGCGTTGCTCCGTGAACTCCGCGCCCGGCACCCCGACGTCGATGAGACCTCCGCGACCCTGTTCACCAGGGGCCGGACCCTCTTCCTCCTGGATACACCACGGAGCCTCCTGAAGGCCAGGGTCGTGCTCGAGCAGGCCGTGGTCGCCAACCCCCTCGACGACCTCGCCCTGTCGGCGCTGGCCTTGCTCTATGCCGAAGATGGTGACATCAAGCTCCAGCAGGACGCCCAGACCCTGATCGAGCAGGCAGGCCGCCTGAATCCGTCGAATGCCGAGGTCAAACGAGCCGCCGCCGCGTTCGCTATCGCCACGCAGCAGTTCGAGAAGGCCAGAAACGAGGCCAGGAGTGCCTTGCGTGTCAACCCCGGAGATGCCGAAGCGGAATTCTACATCGGCATGAGCTACTTCCAGGCAGGAGAATCATCCCCGGACGACGCGATCGCGCACCTCAAGAAGGCCGTGGAACTGGATCCTTTGCTCCACAAGGCCTACCATCAACTGGGTCGCGTCTACTTCGACCAGCACGAGTACCGCAGGGCATACCAGGCGTTTCAGCGCAAGATATCGATCGAACCAGGAAACGCGCAGGCCCTGGCCGACCTGGGCCGGCTGCACGAACGCATCGGAGAGTATGGCAAGGCCATCGACTACTACGAACGGGCCTACCGGCGCGCCGGGAACACCAACCCGGTCATCATGCTGGACTACGCCGTGCTGCTCTACCAGGTGAAAGGCGCGCTCCGCCGTGCTCGCAGCCTCTTGACGGCCATCCTGCCATAGGGAGACGAACCCCTCCTCTCCCTGCCCGACCAGAAGCGCGCACTGGCACACCTGGGAACCGTGTTGCGCCTCAACGGAGAAACGATGCGCGCGTTGAGCGTGCTGGAGCGGGCGCTCGCCATTGACCCGGGATATGGTCCCGCCCTCTTCCAAAAAGGCCTCGCCTACTACACGCTGCGGCGATACGATGACGCCGGCAGGGCGCTGCGCGCCGCCAGCGCCGCAGGTGGACCCCGCATCGCCCAGGCCGCCATTCGCGAACACCTCGGGCTCGTACTCGGCGCCCAGAACAAGGCCAAGGCCGCGGTCGACGAATACAAGGGCGCCATGGAACTGGACCCCAGCAACACGGTCGCACGGTTGCTCCTCATCAACCAGCACCTCATCGTCGGACAGGTGACCGAGGCACTTGCCGAGGCCGCCAGGGCCAAAACGCTGGACCCATACTACGCCTCCAGGCGATCCATCCGCACCCTCTACTACTATCGCCCTCCTCAACTCGCTGCCGCCTTGCCGCAGTTCCGCCGCCTCGCCCAGAAGCGATTCTATGAACCCGACGCCGTGTCCAACCTCGGCATCCTGCTCCTCGAGCTGGGCAACTACAATGGCGCCATCCGTGCCTTCAAGCAAGCACTGGCCGCCAACGCCGAAAACGCCTGCGCCCTGTTCAATCTCGGTGTCCTGGCCTACCGGCGGAGCGAATGGCGCACAGCGATCGAGTTCTTGACGCGAACCATCAGTCTTGACTCGCAGCTCGGCATCGCCCATGTCTACCTCGGCCTTGCCCTCACCAGTGCAGGGCGCTATCGCGACGCGGACGCCACGTTCCAGACCGCACTGAGGTATGAGCGAACCAATCCCGTGCTACATGACGGGATCGGTGTCCTCCACGCCCGGAACGGTGCGCCGGAACGGGCCCGGGAGGCATTCTTCGCCGCCATCGAACTCGACCCGGACTACGTGCCTGCACACCGGCACATCTTCCAGTATTGCGAGTAAAGCTTTGTGGCGAGCGGCGAGCGGGGAGTGGCGAGCGGCGAGTGGGGAGTGGCGAGCGGCGAGTGGCGAGCGGCGAGCGGGGAGTGGCGAGCGGCGAGTGGCGAGCGGCGAGCGGGGAGTGGCGAGCGGCGAGTGGGGAGTGGCGAGCGGCGAGTGGCGAGCGGCGAGTGGGGAGT
>JAJRTE010000031.1 GCA_024278455.1 Myxococcota bacterium | reverse complement strand
GGACGACCGACAACGCATCCACCCCGGTCGAGGTCACGGGCCTGTCCGGGGTGGTCGCGGTCGCGGCCGGCGACTTCCACACATTGGCGCTGCTGGACGACGGGACCCTTCGCGCGTGGGGATACAACAACCATGGTCAACTCGGAGACGGGACGACCATCGATTCATCGACCCCTGTGGAGGTGGAGTGGACCGGCGGGGTGGAATGACCTGCGCGCAGCCACGTTCCAGCCGGCGAGGCAGCTTGCACACTCCGCGCGCCAGCTCGACGCGCGTCGCCCGCGGACGCCTGGTGAGGTCGCCCCGGACACGCCGCTGCTCGCGTGTCACCAGGATCCTGCCCCGGAGCGCGATGGACGTATCTCTCTGCCTGTCAACGTCTTGTCGGCTGTTATCCATGGCCATGCGGTGCGACATCCGATCCGGCTGCGCCACCCCAAGATCCGAACCTGCGCCATGAGCTGCACTTCCGCGACCCCACCTTGGCCCTGTGCTGTCGAGTGGCTTGCTAGCGTTTCGCCGCCGTGGTATAGTGCTCGGTGGATTTGTACGCTGGACGATCGGTGTAGTGACAGCAAGAGACTCCTTTAGAAGTTGGGAATCATGCGGAAGTCAATCCTGTTGTATTCGTTGTTGTGTTTCGCCGTGGGGAGCGTGGCGGCGGGGCCGGCGCTGTTCGCCGCGCCGCTGGGTGCGCGAGGGAGTGCATTCAAGGTCGCGCAGGCCGGCGGCATTCTCAAGGTGTTCGCCAATGTCAAGGGCGCGAAGGTGTTCCTGGACGACGTCGAGATCGGTGCCACCCCCACCATTCGGCTGCTCCCTCCCGGCACGTACAAGGTAAGGCTGGAACTCCCCGGGTACGAGGCCTACGAGAAGGAGATCACGATTCTTCCCAACAAGGCCGTGACTATCAACCCGGAACTGGTCAAGGTGGTCGGTTCGATCGAGATTGCGGCCAACGTGGAGGGCGCCGAGGTCTATCTCCAGGGGCGTTTCGTGGGCACCACCCCGAACGCGGTCGTGGAAGACCTCCCGCAGGGTACCTATCAGATCCAGGTCAAGAAGGTCGGCTACGCCACCTACTCCGGCCCGATAACCATCAAACCGAACGTCCGCCTCAAGCTCAAGGTCGAACTCACCCCCAACGCCGGCCTGGTCAACGTGACATCCGTGCCCGAAGGCGCCAACGTGTTTCTCGACGGCGAATTCGTGGGCAAGACCCCCCTCAAGCTCGAGAGTGTCAGCGCGGGGCGGCACGCACTTCGCATCGAGTTGAACGGCTACGCCACCTTCTATCGCGGGTTCCAGGTCGCCATCGGCGACAAGCTCGACATCGTGGGGAAACTGGTCACCGAGGGCGGGGCGCTCAAGGTGAAGACTCGAGAAGACGGCGCCGATGTCTACCTGGACGGGAGCTACCTTGGCAAGACACCGCTCGTGACCGGGAAGACGATCACGCCCGGCGAATACAGCCTCCGCATTTCTCGAGAACACTATGCGGACCACATCCAGCCCGCGGTCATCGAAAGGAACCGGACGACCAAGGTCTCGGCCGAACTCATCTCGCTCGACCTGGCCATGCAAACGGGCCCGACTGGTGGCCGTCAGGCAAGCTCATCCGTCACCGAGAAATGGTGGTTCTGGACTACCGTCGGCGGTGTTGTCGCCGCAGCGGCCGGTGGAACGACCTACATCGTCCTGTCGCAAGGCACATCAGGGCCGACAGGTGACATCGCTGTGACGCTGCCGTGACTCTGGGAGGCGGTGGGAGCCGCTGTCGATCATCGTCGAAGGCGGCCCGACGGCCCCCTCCGAAACGTGGAGATGCAGAGCCTATGAACCCCGCGAAGACCCCTGTGCTCCGGACTTCCTGGAGACATTTGCCGCTCGCCCTGGGATTGCTTCTCGCCGGAACCTCGATCCTCGCCAGCGGCGGTTGTGACAGGAGCGGAACGACGTCGATCCTCGTCACCATCGACCCGGCGAACATCGCCGCCATCCGCCCAGATCTTGCGACGCTCGAGGTGGTGGCGTACCCGAGCGAACCCATGGTCGACGCCAACGGCGACCCCCTGGGGGAGGGCCCGCTCCCCGGTGGCACCCTGACCCTCGAGGATCGTGACACGTCCACACCGGAACTCGAGCTGGTCATCACCCTCGATCTTGCGGCCGTGAACGACGAAGCCAGCTTCCCGACCCTCGAGCTGATCCAGGGAAGCCAGAAGGGCCTGGCTTTCCGGTTCAAGGCCGAAGGATTCGACGTCGCCGCCAACCTCATCGCCGATTCGGAGACGACACGAGAAGTTGCCTTCGTGGAGGGGGAAACCGTGAACGTCTCGGTCCAGGGCTTCGCCCGCGTGGAACCCGAAACGCCCCAGTGCTCCGATGGCGCCGACAACGACGGAGACGGCTGGATAGACCTGGAAGACCCGGACTGTGACGACGCGGACAGCGACGAAATCGGCCTGAACAGCGACCTCTCGTGCAACGACGGCGCCGACAACGATGGCGACGGCGATATCGACGCCGAGGACTCCGACTGTGTATCCGCCACCAGCGAGGAAGGCGGAGCCGCGACCCCATCCGTGACGCCCGTCTCGAGCAACTGCGCCGATACCGTCGACAACGACGGCGACGGCTGGATCGACGACGCGGACCCCGATTGCATTACCGGCGACCAGGAACACGGCTTCGGCAGCGCCGCTTGCAACGACAGCCTCGACAACGACCTCGACGGCACCAGCGACGCTCTCGATCCCGGCTGCGGCGACGCCGAGGACTCCTCCGAAAAGTCCGACTGCGAGGACGAGGTCGACAACGACCTGGACGGCTGGGTGGACTCGAACGACGCAGGCTGCGACCTCGAGGCGCTCGAGGCAGACAACTCCGAGGAAGACGACGGTACCACCGAATGCTCCGACGGGATCGACAACGACGAAGACGGCAACAGGGACGCAGACGACCCCGACTGCCGCGACGGCCGGGACAACGCCGAGGACACCGATTGCGACGACGGCGTGGACAACGACGGCGACGGCTGGGCCGACCTCGACGATCCCGACTGCGTCCCCGGCGTCAGTGCCGAAAGTTCCCTGTCCGAGAACAATGGCAGCGACAACCGCTTCTCCTGCAACGATGCCTACGACAACGATGGTGACGGGTTCGTGGACGCAGACGACCCGGAGTGCACCACCGGGCGCGACCCCGACGAAGCCCTGGGCGACACCGCCTGCTCCGACGAGGTTGACAACGATCTGGACGGCTGGACCGACTACTTGTTCGACCCGGGATGCAACCACGACGCCAATGGCAACGCCGAAGGCGGCTACGACCCGAACTACGTCTGCAACGACGGTGCGGACAACGACGGCGACGGCCTGATCGACGCCGACGACGACGCCCATTGCTTCTCCGGCTACGGCGACTCCGAAGGCCCCAACTGCTCCGACGAACAGGACAACGACGGCGATGGCTACACCGACCTGGAAGATCCCGAGTGCCAGGCGGACCCAGAGAACGGCTCCGAAACCGGCTTCGGCGCCACCGCGTGCAACGATGGGATCGACAACGACGGCGACACCGTCGTGGATCGCGACGACCCCGACTGCGGCGGTCCATACGATACCGACGAAAGTGCTGGCGAGCCCGCCTGCTCGAACGGTATCGACGACGACGGCGACGGATGGATCGACCTGGATGACCCGACCTGCGCGATGGATCCCAACGGAACCAACGAGGTCGGCCTGTCAGAGACCGAATGCAACAACGGTATCGACGACGAAGACGACGACGAACTCGCCGACGCAGACGACCCCGACTGTGAGACCGGCTACGGGATGTCCGAAACCGACGTATGCGGAGACTCGGAGGACAACGACAGCGACGGATGGATCGACAGCGAGGACCCCGACTGCGCCCTCCCTGCTCGCGTGGAGCGAGGCTACGGAGACACGGCCTGCAACAACAACATCGACGACGACGGCGACAACGCCATCGACCGGGCCGACACCGAATGTGTCGACGGATTCGACAACACCGAGTTCGCCGACTGCAACGACAGCCTGGACAACGATGGCGACGGCTGGACCGACGAGAACGACCCGGATTGCGACGACATGTCCACAGCCAGCGAACTGGGCTTCTCTTCATCCGAATGCAACAACGGTATCGACGACGACGGCGACGGATGGATCGACAGCGAAGACAGCTTCGACTGCACCAATGCCCTCGCCGAAGAACAGGGCTACACCACGTACGACTGCAACAACGGGGAAGACGACGACGGCGACGGATGGATCGACACCGCCGACCCGGACTGCACCATCCCCTTCAACTCCGAACGCGGCTTCGGCAGCGCATCGTGCAACAATGGCACCGACAACGACGGCGACGGGTGGATCGACGCCGCCGATCCCGACTGTGACACCGCCGAAAGCGAGGAAATCGCTTATTCCCAATACGGGTGCAACAACGCAGAGGATGACGACGGCGACGGGTGGACCGACCAGGAGGACCCCGACTGCTCGAGCGGCTACGACAACGAAGCGAGCTTCGACGCGACACTCGACTGCAACGACAATAAGGACAACGACGGCGACACCTGGCTCGATCGGGACGACCCGGATTGCCAGTCTCCTTTCGACACCGAAAACGGCTTCGGCGACACTGCCTGCAACGACGGCATCGACAACGACAACGACTTGCTCGTCGATGCCCAGGACGCCGACGATTGCCCGACCGCAACCGATGACACCGAGACCCTCAACTGCCGCGACGGCCGGGACAACGACGGCGATGGGTACATCGATTCCACGGACCCGGACTGCTCGACATCGGAACGATCCGAAAGCGGCTTCCTCCCCGAATACGGGTGCAACAACGGAGAGGATGACGACGGCGACGGATGGGCCGATGCCCTCGACCCAGACTGCTTCGACAACTCCACAGGCGAAGAGATGGGCGAAAACGCCGACCTCCTCTGCAACGACCTTCTCGACAACGACGAAGACGGTTGGATCGATAGCGATGACCCCGACTGCGAGGGCAACCCCTTCGCCCTCGAGCAGGACTCCGTCTCCGCCTACCTGTGCAACGATGGGACCGACAACGATGGCGACGGCTGGACCGATTCCGCCGATCCGGATTGCACCACCGGCATCTCCGACGCCGAAACCGAACCCACTTCCGACGCCTACTGCAACAACGGCATCGATGACGACTCCGACGGTTGGACAGATGCCGAAGACCCAGACTGCGTCACAGGCCTCGATACCGAAAACGGGACAACGGCGGAACTGTCGTGCAACGACGGTCTGGACAACGACGAAGACGGATGGACCGACCGCGACGACCCGGATTGCCAGTCCCCTTCCGACACCGAAATGGGCTTCGGCGACACTGCCTGCAACGACGGCATCGACAACGACAACGACACCTGGAGCGACGCCAGCGACCCCGATTGCATCTCCGCGTCGAACGAGGAGATCGGGGTCGGCTCGAGTTCTTGCAACAACAGCGAGGATGACGACAACGACGGCTGGATCGACTCCCGCGACCCGGACTGCACCTCCGCCTTTGCCGACGAAACCGGCGGCCTTTCCGGCACGACCGCGTGCAACGACGGCCAGGACAACGACGGCGACGGATGGGTCGACGCAGAGGACACCGATTGCTCGGACGCGACCGCCGACGAGACCGGCGCCACCTCCAGCTTCGAATGCAGCGACGGACTGGACAATGACAGCGACGGCGACATCGACGCGGACGACACCGACTGCCTCTACGGATACGACAACGACGAAAGCGGTACCTACGACGACTGCGACGACGGGGCGGATAACGACGGCGACGGGTGGATCGACGGAGACGACCCGGACTGCCTCACCGATCTCCGCATGGAAACCGGCAAGGACGGCCACTTCGAGTGCAACGACGGCGTGGACAACGACGGCGACGGCGACATCGACGCACAGGACACCGACTGTACCGCCGGTCTCGGCGGGGATGAGGCGGGCGTGCTCAGCGACTGCGAGGACCTGCTGGACAACGACCTCGACGGATGGATCGACACCGATGACCCCGACTGTGCGACCGGCGCCGAGGAACGCAACCACACCAACCCCGACCTGCCGTGCAACAACGGCCTGGACGACGACGGGGACGGGCTCATCGATGCGGAAGATCCCGTTTGTACGACCGCTTTCGAGCCCTCCGAGGCATCCCCGTGCCAGGATGGCACCGACAACGACGGCGATGGCTGGATCGACGCCGACGACCCAGACTGCGCCGATCCCAATGCCGACTCGGAGCAAGGGTTCGGACTCTCATCCTGTAACGACGGCACCGATGATGACGGCGATGGCTGGATCGACGCGGACGACCCCGATTGCAGCACCGCCGACGAAGCCGAACAAGGGCTGACCGCCTCGGACTGCAACGACGACCAGGACAACGACGGCGACGGATGGGTCGACGCAGACGACCCAGACTGCCAGGTCGCCGCCAGCGACACCGAAACCGGCTTCGGCACCACCGCGTGCAACAACAACCTCGACGACGACAGCGACGGGCTGATCGACGCGGACGACCCGGGATGCCTCTCGGCACTGGGCGGCACCGAACGCTCATCATGCCAGGATACCCTCGATGACGATGGAGACGGATGGATCGACGAGGCGGACCCGGATTGCACCGACCCTGCATTCGACGTGGAGTCCGGATACGGCTCCGCCGACTGCAACGACGGCACCGATGGCGACATGGACGGGTGGATCGACGCCGATGACCCCGACTGCACCGACGCCGAAACGTCCGAAGAGACCGGGGTCGGGACCACGGGCTGCAACAATGGGTTGGACGACGACCAGGATGGCTGGACCGACGCGGACGACCCAGACTGTACTGACGCGGAAACCGAGGAGATGGGGTACGGCACCACCGCGTGCAACAACGGCCAGGACGACGACAGCGACGGCCTCACCGACAGCGAGGACCCGATCTGCACCACCGCGGATATCGATACCGAAGCCTCCGCCTGCCAGGACCTCATCGACAACGACGGCGACGGATGGATCGACGCCGACGACCCAGACTGCGCCGATCCCAACGCCGACTCGGAGCAAGGGTTCGGACTCTCATCCTGCAACGACGGCACCGATGATGACACCGACGGATGGGTCGACGCGGACGACCCCGATTGCAGCACCGCCGGCGACGCCGAACAAGGATGGACCGCCTCGGACTGCAACGACGACCAGGACAACGACGGCGACGGATGGGTCGACGCAGACGACCCAGACTGCCAGGTCGCCGCCAGCGACACCGAAACCGGCTTTGGCACCACCGCGTGCAACAACAACCTGGATGACGACAGCGACGGGCTGATCGACGCGGACGACCCGGGATGCGCGTCAGCCGCGGACGACTCGGAACAGGCCCTCATCCCCACCCCGCTGTCGATCGTCCCGGACGACGGTCCGGCTCCCGGCGGCACTCGAGTCACCATTTCCGGTTACGGCTTCGTCGAAGTCGCGGCGGTCTGGTTCGGCGACACCGATGCTCCCTCGTTCGATGTCCTGGACGAGACCACCATCGAGGCCGTCAGCCCTCCTGGGGACCCGGGCGTGGTCGATGTCCGCGTGAAGGGCGCATACGGCAGCACGACCCTCACGGGTGCATTCACCTACACCTCCCCGATGGATCACGGGGTCGACGACGCCGTCCTGGCGGCGCCGCTATCTGTCGAAACGGCGGTGGACACGCCGACCGAGACCCTCAACGCCGCTGTCTGGGTCTCCGGCCTCACCCCCGGGCAGGGCCAGGCCTCGGGTCTCGAAGCGGAAATCGGTTTCGGGCCCCTGAACTCCGACCCGGGCACCGACGCCGACTGGCTGTGGTTTCCAGCCACCTACGCGGGTGACGACGACCTCCTGACCTTCGACCTCTACGAAGGCGCGCTGACGATCGACGCCGCAGGTACCTACTCGTTCACCTTCCGGTTCACCCTGGATGGTATCCATTTCGCGCTCGCCGACGGATCCGGTGCCGGCGACGGGTTCGACCCCCAGGACCTGGGGACCCTGGTCGTCCAGTAGGCGCACCCTGCCCAGCCACACGTCAACTCGGCCTGCCTCCCCCGGTGTGCCCTGCCCGGCCTCGTTGCCGCTTCCGCCACGGCCGATCCGGGAAAGGCCCCGCTCAGATGGCGATCGACGCCGGCGAGGAGAGTGCCGAAATGGGTGTGTGCTCGACAAGCCCAGGACGGATGGTTCCCCCCTCGCTGTACGAACTAGTTGTAGTACAGCCAGCCAAGCTGGTAATACCGGAAGAGCGTCGGGTCGTCGAGCCGGTTCGGGACCACCTTGGAAGCGGGGAGCAGGTCCTTGCCGAACGCGAAGAGGGTGGCAACGAGGTCCGCGGTCAAGAACCGGGTCTCCACCGAGGGGCGGATCGACTCCGGGTCGATCGGCCAGCGGGCGGCCATGACGAACCCCCACTCGCCGAAGGAGGGGACGTTCACGTGGTAGGGCCGGGGCTCGAGGGGCCTGGGCGCGCCGGCTCCGGACCGGACTGCAGCCGCGATCGTATCGTGGATACACCAGAAGGCGTCCCGGGCGAAGAAGGGCGAGGTGGCCTGGGTCACCAACACGCCGCGTTCCGACAAACGCCTGGCGCAGAGTGCATAGAAAGCGGTGGAGTAGAGTTTTGCCAGGGTTTCGCTGTTCGGGTCGGGCAGGTCGCACACGATCACGTCGAAGAAGGCCCGGCTCTCCTCCAAGAACTTCATCGCATCCCGGTAGATGGTCTGCACACGCGGATCGGACAGAGACCCCTTGTTGAGCCGCAGGAACTCGGGACGGGTCCTGGCGATACGGACCATCTCGGCATCGATGTCCACCAGTGTGACCGACGACACCGAGGGGTATTTCAACACCTCCCGCAGTGCAAGGCCGTCCCCGCCGCCCAGAATCAGGACCGATGCCGGGCGCCCGGCGGCCTCCATGGCCGGGATGACCAGGGACTCATGGTACCGCGGCTCATCGATGGAGCAGAACTGGAGGTGACCATTGAGGTACAGCCTGACGTCGTCCCGCCATCGGGTCACGACGATGCGCTGATGGCGCGTGGAGGTGGCGAAGACGACCGAGTCCTGGTAGAGGAGATCCTCGAGCGCGCCCACGAGCCGGCCTGCGACGCCGAGGAGGGCGAGCAGAAGCGCCGCGGCGACCACCCATCGCCCGATGAGCGCCCTTCGCCGCCGCTGCACCAGGCGGATCCCGGCCAGCGCCACGGCCAGGTTCAGTACCCCGAACACCACCGAGGCCCGGCTGAGTCCCAGGACCGGCAAGACGGCCAGGGGAAACAGGATCGACCCGGCCAACGCGCCCAGGTAGTCCAGCGCCAATACGTTGCTCAGAGCCGACTCCACGTCCACATCGTGGTGCACGATCCGCACCAGGATCGGTATCTCCATGCCCACCAGGGTGCCGATGATCCCACACAAGGTGTAGAAGAAGGCCTCGAGAATCCCGGGGAGAAACGCACTGACCGCGAAGATGGCGATCGAACTCCCGCCTCCGATCAGTCCTATCCAGATCTCAATCTCGATGAACCTGTGCAGGAGATCCCGCTGGACGAAGCGGGCCAGGTACGACCCCACGCCCATGGCACACAGGAACACGCCGATCACCAGCGAGAACTGCGTGACCGCGTCTCCCATGAGATAGCTCGAGACGGCCCCGGCCACGAGTTCGTACACCAGACCGCACGCGGCCACGACGAAGACAGAGGCAAGCAGAACGAAGCGCCGCGCGAACCCCTGCCGGCCAGCACCCACCATGGTCACGTCATTGCTGCCGCGATGATGATCGCGAGCCCGATGATCACGGCGCCCATCACCAGGCCCAGCGCCGTGTTTTGATCCTGCTCGATCTCCTTTCGCACGGAGAACGGCGCGATGCGCTCGAACAACCAGAACGCCAATGCGAAAAACGCCAGCCCGACGCCTGAGTAGACCAACGTCAGCAGAAGCTGGCCCAGTTGATGATTCCAGTCCATCTCCTCCTCCCATTCACCGTCGATACGAGTTACTTCCCGCCGGAGATCCCTCCCCCGCGAAACGAGCGGGAGGAGTAGGAGCCACCCCACCCACCTCCACGGCTACGTAGGCTCGCGCCGGAGTACTCGATAGTTCTTTCCTCGTACGCCATGCTGCTATTCTTGAAGAATCCGGCATAGGGCTCAGCAGGGGTGACCCTGGCCTGGATCTCATTCACCGGGGTAGAGCCGACCCCATACGTACCAGCGCCAGTGTCCACCATCGTGCCCACTCCGGCAAGGCCGGTCGCCAGCACCACACCTGACGCCATCATCGTTGGAAGCACTCGCACGATTCATCCTCCTCCTGGAGCAGGGGCCCGCCATGCGCTATCATCCCCGGACGCGACATCGCCATGCGGCAGCAGTCGGCAAGCCTGTCACGCCTCCGCGCTCCCGCCAGGATACATGGCCAGCAAACACAGACCCCCGACCGCCAGGCTCGCCAAGAGCCCCAGCACCCCATAACCGGGAGATTCGACGCCCTCCCGTACCCGGATGCGCAATTCCGTTCCACGCAACTTGTCCGTATTCAGCTCCATCCTGCGGCCCGACAGCCCATGTAGGAGCAGCCGATACCGACGGGCCCTCTTCACCCCGATCTCGACCACTGCTTTGCCCGGGCCGCCAAGACCCATAAGCAGGTCCGCGTGGAAAATGTCGACGGCAACATCCTCGGGAGAGACCAGAGCCGCCAGCACGTAGCGCAACCTGTCCGGACTGGCGCTCGACTCAAACCCCACTTCCACGGCGGTCTCATCGCCAGCAACATGAAACGG
>JAJRTE010000030.1 GCA_024278455.1 Myxococcota bacterium | reverse complement strand
TCACCGGGGACGAGGTGCCGGCCTTGGACGGCAGTGCCCTTCCCTGGGTCGATGCCCTCAAACGCGCCAGCCTGTATCGTTCCGGTCGCAGCCCAAAACAGGTGGTCGTTCGCAAGCGCGTAGCGCTCGAAGGGCCTTCGTGGTCCGCGGCGGTGGAGCCCGCTGATTCCCCCTCGCTCACCGTGTCGATCGACGTGGACCGTCCAGGGGTTGGCGAGCAGGAGGTCACGGTCCCTCTCGAGCAGGCCGCGCTGATCAAGGAACTGGCGCCGGCCCGGATCTTCGGCTTCCACCTCTTCGAGCCCCCAGTGACCGACGAGGAGAACGCCTTCCCGTTCGAGGACGAGGAGGAAGAGGAGAAGCGACGTATCGTGGTCGACGACCGTGGGGAGATCCTGCGGGTCAGTCTGAGACGTTCCCTGGTGTTCGACCACGAGGGCAGGGTGGAGAACGAGGATGGTTCGAGGTTCGACAACGAACCGGTGCGCTACAAGGCGGCGGTACTCCTGGGCTACCTGGCCCTGCTCGGCGCCCCCATCGTCGCCCGGGTCGTGTGTCGCAACGTACCGCCATCGGCCTACAAGCCGCTGCTACGCAAGCTCGAGGCCGAGGGGGAACTCGAGCGCGTCTCGAGCGCGGCCTGATCCTGTCGTCCCGACATCGCGTCGCCGGTCCGGGCATGCCCATCCGGCCTCGAGCCACGGTGCTTGTGCTGTGGCGGGTCTCCCGGGGCGGTCACCACCCCGGCCTCGATCCCGCCTGAACTCGAGACAACCACGATGCCATCGCCCTGACTCCGGAGTAGCCATGCGTACCCTAGCGTTCGTTCTCTTCCTTGCCTTGTTGACAATTCCACCCTCTGTTCTGGCGGGCGTTCGGGCCAGCAGCCACCTTGTGCTCTCGAGCAAGCCCGCGGGGACCTACGCCCCGGCCAATCTTGTCGACTCCCGCCTGGAGACGGTCTGGATCGAGGGGGCCGACGGTGTGGGAGCCGGGGAGTCGTTCACCCTGGACCTGCCTCGAGGCAAGGTCGAGAAGGTGCTCATTTTTCCGGGACACGGGAAGGACGAGCGGATGTTCAAGAAGTACGGGAGGCTGAAGGAAATCTCCCTGTCGTTCTTCACCACCGACGATTCGAGGAAGTCCAAGCCGGTCAAGCAGCAAAACTTCGTATTCGAGGATGCGTTCAAGATGCAGACCATCCCGGTGGAGGACGTCAAGGTCGGCGAGGAGCTTTTTGGCGGCCACGTGACCGTCACCATTCGAAGTGTCTATCCGGGCAAGGACTTCAGCAAGGACACCGCTGTCGCCGAGGTCAAGGTCGTGCTCGAGGAGTGGCCTGCGCAGAAGGAGGTCAAGGAGGTGTCGTCCACGCGGGCCGGCTCGAGCCCTGACAACCTCATCGACGGATCGCCCGCGACGCCCTGGATCGCCGGGACCGACCAACCGGACCAGTACATCGTGCTCAACGCGCCCGACTTCGGCCTTGCATCGATCATTGTAACGTCCTTCACGGCAGGGGACAAGAAGGCCAAGGCCTACGCCCGGCCCAAGACCATCGTGCTGGAAATCGACAACCACAGCGTCGAACACACCTTGAAGGACGCACCAGGCCCTCAGCGGGTGGAACTCCCCGTGATGTACGGCTATACCGGCTCCATGTTCGGCCTGCTGAAAATCACCATCAAGGATGTCTACCCCGGGACAAAGAGCAATCTCGTGCGCATTGGGGAGATAGAACTGATGGCCACGAACTTCACGTTGTGACCAGAGCCACCCGGATATTGACGTGGCCGGATCTCCGCGGTACCCTGGACCATCAACGGCCATCCCCTTCCTGGCCACGACGCGGCATATCCCCTGCAAACCGCTCGGTTGCCGCCGGAGAACGCGGAGGGGGGCTGCGAGACCCGAACCACCGTGCCGGCCGGACGATCGCCGCAACCGGTCGCGCCCGAAACGAGGAGACAGGATGTACATCGAAAGCGAAGACTACCTGGACCGGAGCGCGGACGAGGTCTACCCCCTGGTCCGCGACGAACTGCCCAAGCTGCTGCCCTACCTCCCCGACGTGGAGTCCCTCGAGCAGCTTTCCTATGAGCGGGTGTCCGACACCCGGGTCAAGATCGTGAACCGCTGGAGGGCCAAGGCCAAGATTCCCAGGGCAGCCGCCAAGTTCCTGCCTCCGGACATCCTGGCATGGACCGACTACGCGGAATGGAAGGACGACGACTACAGCGTCGACTACCGCCTCGAGGGGTTCGGCTACGACGTGGAGGGTGCGAATTCGTTCCGGCCGGAAAACGGGGGCACAAGGCTTCGCGTCACCGCCAAGATCACCATCCACCCGGAGAAGTTCAAGATCCCGAGGTTCCTGTTCAATAGCGTGTTTCCGCTCGTGGAGGGCGTGGTCAAGAAGGCCATCCAGCCCAACCTGACATCGTTGGCTCGAGGCCTCAAGGGCTACTACGCGGACCAGGAGAGGAAGCCCGCGGAATAGGCAGGGTAAGCGGGCCGGGAGGGACGAGACCGGAGCCAAGAGGAACTGACGGGAGTCCGGCAGGCGGGAATCGGCAGGATGGAAAGCCTGAGCCGCAGAGGGGAGTGGCAGGCTGAAAAGCCTGCCCCACGGGGGGGCAGGATGGAAAGCCTGTGGCATAGAGGGAAATGGCAGGCTGGAAGCCTGCCCTACGACTTCAGTCCAGGCTCCGTACCACACGGAAGCCCACGTCCTCCGCCGCGGTGCCCGCGTCCAGGAAGTCTCGGTTCGCGGAACGGCAGTCATCCGACGGGGTCTTGTACGAACCGCCACGGATCACCTTGTCCGACGAGTCGGCACCCGCCGGGTCCGTGGCCCCGGAGGAGGGATAGTCACCATACCCGTCCCATCCCCATTCCCAGGCGTTCCCGCTCAGGTCGTAAAGGCCGAAATCGTCGGGAGTTCGCTTCCCGATAGTCTCGAGTTCCACGGAATTGTCACAATACCACGCAATCAATGCAAGGGTTGCATCGTTGTACAACGTGTCACATTGGCCAACCTTGTCGCCGTTGATGTCGCCGTTGTAGAAGGCGGTGTCGGTCCCCGCCCGGACCAGGTACTCCCATTCCGACTCCGTGGGAAGCCGGAAGCCTGGGCTCGCCCGGTCCCACGTGTCAAGCAGTCCGTCCCTGTCCGCAGGACCAATCCGTTCTCGAAAAGGAGTGGCAAAAGGGCAGTAGCGAACCGAGCGTCCTGAAGTAGCGAATCGGGGCGCAGGCGGCGAAGCCGCCCATGTGCCGCCGATTCGCAACGAACTACGGGAACTGGGTACGAGACCTTGGGGGACGTAACTGGCGGAATCGACTCGGGGCGGTCTCGACCACGCTGTTGTTTGGTATGCTTACAGGGAGACGTTCCCTGTGCGACGTGGAAGCGCTCACAATCGACGGGAAATGCATAGCCGTTCTTTCGCACGACGCCGATGGTCAGGCTCAACGACAGGAGCAGGATGGGAAGGTGCGTTATCTGTTCCGAGTTCTGCGTGCGGTGCTGACGTCGGGTCCGTTGCGTCCGTGCATAGATCAGACGGTGATTCCAGCGAAAACGAACGACATGGGAGCGTTTGCGGGGTTTTGGAAGTCCCTGCTCGAGGCCTATGAGTCGGTGTCGATGTTCGAGGTGGTGACGCTGGACGCGGGCTTTTGCTCTTTGTCGAACGCGACGTTGGTCGATGAAGCAGCGTTCGGACGGCTTGCGGGGAGGGCTGCTGCGCCGAGAACGGATGCTCCCCGGGCAACAACCTTGGCGGCATGCCCTCGACATGGTAAGTTGGGTATCTCGGCCGGCTCGCCGAACCGGGCCATGCGTTCCGGAGTTGCCGTGTCATGGTTTCCAGCTTGGTTTCGCCACGGGTTGCCGGGCGGAGCTGGGAGCCGGTATTCGGGCGCCGGCGCGGGTAGTGCGTCCACGGAACACCAGGGAAACGGAGAACTATCGATGAGAGACCGCCGCGCGACAGATGAGACCAAGGGCAGGAAGTTGTTGAACGCCGTCGAGAGGTTCGTGAGCGAGCCAGAGGTGCTCATCGAGCAGGTCGAAGCGGCAAAGGCGGAAGCGGCGCCGGGGCCGGCTTCCGATCCCGGCGAACGGCGGAGGCGCATCGCGGATCGTATCATCGGGCAATACGCTCTCGGGGCCGCCGTATCCGGCGGAGCCACTTCGTTGCCCTCCCTGTTCCCGGGGTTGGGTCCCGCCCTGGCCGCCACGGCTGGCGCCATGCTGGACATGGCTGTGCTGCTCAAGCTCGAGGTCGAGATGACACTGTGCCTCAGCACCCTCTACGGGTTCGATATTCGGGACGAAAACGAACGTCAGATCGCCTTCCTCATGGCCTCGGTCAGCACCTACGAAAACCGCACCGGGGAAACGTTTTTCCATGATCTTGTCGAGGCCGAGACCACGGCGATATGGAACTACGCACCCCGGGAGATCGCCAGGCTCCTGATCGTCGTGATGGCCCGTATCGCCGCCGGCTCGGCGGCTCGAGGCATCCTCAAGGCCATTCCCCTGGCCGGGGTTGTCGCCGGGGCGTCGCTGAACATGATCTTGACCGAAAGTGTCGGCAAGCGTGTATGTGAGGAACTCGAGCGGCGGCGCATGGGACGGTCCGACCTGGACGAGCAGGACCAAGAGGATGTCGTCACGGCTCGAGAGGACTGAACGGACGAGTACCCTTTCCGGGCTCACCGCCGTGGCCGTCATCGACTGGTGTGCCTGGTCGCCTGCGCAGGCCCACGGGGGGGCGGGCAGCATTCGAGGGAGTTTCTCATGGCGGAGAGCGCGCAGCACGACTTGGAGAAGGCCCTGTGGCCGGCGGATCACCCGTCGCCGTCTCGTATCATCACCTGCCGGTCGTGCGGGCGGAAGAACCGCGTGCGCGTGTCGGTGGCGGCGTTGTATCCCGAGAAGTATCGCTGTGGATCGTGCGACCACCTGCTGTTTCTGGGGGTGGACGAGCCGCTCACCGGTATCGTGTCTTCCGCGTACGAGCATGAGCTGGATCGCAAGTCGCTGGCCACGCTCAAGGCGGTGCCGGGCTTCCCTGCGCTCGTGAAGTGGGTCATCGCCAACGTTGGGGAGCGGACATTGCGGATCCAGCAGATGTCCAGCAGCATTCGTTGCAACGACAGCCAGTTCCCCGAGTTGCTGCGGCTTCTCGATCTCGCGCGACAGCGTCTGGACATTCACGACACTCCGGTACTCTACCTCAGCGAATCGCCGCGGATGAATGCCGCGACCGCTGGGGTGGAGAACGCTGCCATCATCGTCTGGTCCGCCATCCTCGATCAACTCGACGACGGCGAACTCGTATCGATCTTCGCCCATGAACTCGGCCATCTCCACGCGAACCACTTGCTGTACAAGACCATGGCGCGACTGGTCGTGGAAGGCACCGGGCTGCTCGGCGGGTACGTGAGGTTCCTGACCATCCCGCTGAGAAAGGCGCTCCTGCTGTGGGACCGGTGCTCCGAATTGACAGCCGACAGGGCGGCACTCCTGGGCTCGAGAAGCCTCGAGGCGTCCCTGACGACTTTCCTCAAACTGGCAGGGGGGAACCGGCCGGGGATCGCCCGCCGGACCACGCTCCGGCTCGAACCGTTCATCGAACAGGCCAGGGAACTGG
This sequence comes from Myxococcota bacterium, assembly GCA_024278455.1. Classification (GTDB taxonomy): domain Bacteria; phylum Myxococcota_A; class UBA796; order JAJRTE01; family JAJRTE01; genus JAJRTE01. The sequence goes on along the minus strand of JAJRTE010000030.1, from coordinate 41,975 downwards.
CGGAGATCGAAGCCTCGAGCTGGCTGGACAACGCCTTGGCCACCCTCATGACGCTCGATCTCACCCACCCCTACATCGTCTGGCGTCTCATGCACCTGCTCGAATGGGTAGAGCAGGGCAACTACCTGGACATCATGGCCGGCAACTACGCCCGCTCTCTGGACGACTGACCCCTCGAGACACGCATGCCGGGCTTCTCTGGATGCGTCAGCCCCCAATGCCGGTTGGTTCTCCTTTTTGCCCCTTCCCGTGGGAGACCTGGCGAGCGCCGGCGTGTCCACGCCGCCACCGAACTCGGGCCGAAGGGATCAGCAAGAGCGCCCGGGCGGCAGCGGCGGTGCCTCGGCACTGCCCCGCCGCCATACCTGGACTCTCTTGACGAGCTGTGCCGGAAACGGCATGAATATTGTGGCGGCCATTCGGGTGGCTGGACAATCCGTGCAGGATGGATACAATGGTGGCATGGGCAGTTGACGATAGCCGACGAGTGGGAGGTGTTCCGTGAAGCGTGCCGTTTTCTCGGCGTGGTGTGCGTTCGGCCTGGCTGTGTCGAGCTGCCTGGGTTCCTCGCCGAATCCAGGCGAAGACGACACGACGACTCTCGGCCTCGAGGATGATGACCTGTCTTCGTGGGGCACGGCGACGCCGTCGGGTGACGATGACGGGGCGGACACGGCGACACCGGCGGGTACGACGGGCACACCGGCGGTTTTTGCCACCGCAACGCCGACGCCGGGCGGTGACGACGACAGTGTGCTGCAGCCGACGCCCCTTCCGCCATCCGACGGCGATGGCGACGGCGTAGCGGACGTCCAGGACAACTGCCCGGCGCACAGCAACCCGGCGCAGGAAGATCGAGATGGGGACGGCCTGGGGGACGCCTGCGACCCCTGTCCCGACGATGCCACGAACGACGAAGACGAGGATGGCGTTTGCAACGCTTCCGACAATTGCCCGTCGGTTCCCAACGCCGGCCAGGTCGATGGAGACGCCGACGGATTGGGGGATGCGTGCGACCCCTGTCCATACCAGGTGGGAGGGGATCCCGACGGCGACGGCACCTGCGACACCGACGACAATTGCCCGGGTGTGCCCAACGCAAACCAGATGGACCGGGATCTGGACGGTGTGGGGGACGCCTGCGACCCCTGTCCGGACGACGATCCCGACGATCCGGACGGCGACGGCGTGTGCGGCCCTGTTCCGGAGCCCTCGGACCCGGACCCGTCGTTCTTCTTCCTGGGATCGAGTCCGGATCAAGGGTTCGTCGGTGTCTCGGCCTCCAGCCGCGCCCTGGTCTACTTCAGCGAGCCCTATCCTGGCAGCGCCGAGTCTGTCAGCGCTCGAGTCGTCTCCGGGGGCGGAGATGTGGCCTGGCCGGAGGTCGAGATCCTGGACCAGGCGTTCGCCATGGACCTGGACCTGGTTCTGGATCGTGACTACTGTCTGGTCCTGGAGATCGCGTACCAGCAGGAAGTGCCCGCGACCTGGCCGCTCCGTCATGTCGCCTGCTTTTCCACCCGTCCCGTGTGCGGGTTGCCGATAGAAGTGGGCTACGACATCACCATCACGACGGTCGGCGGCAGCGCGCCTCTGGCTTACACCCTGAACAGCCTTCTCGAGGCTGCGGGGAACGACGTTCCGGTCATTCTCCTGTTCGAGCACCTGGGGGAAGAAGAAACGTTTCCCCTGTCGGACGTGGTGGCCGACATCGGCGCCTACGAGCGTACGGAAGACGGCGGCCTGGAGATCCGGCAAGACGGCTACGCGGCCAGCTTCCAGGGGTGTACCATTGCTCAACTGGGCGACCTTCTATGCCACAGCGATCTCGCGGTGCTTCCCATGATTACTGGAGACGTTCCGGTCAGCCTCCACTTCCGGGATGTGGCCATCGAAGGGACAGTGATCTCGTCGGGCCGGATCTACACCATGAGCGATTTCGTTCTCGATGCCGCGTTGCCGGAAGCGGACATCATCACGCTCGCGGCCATGAGCGGTTCCAGCAGTGTGGCGGACCTGGTGGCGCTCGATCGGGACCTCGACGGAGACGGGGTGCTCGACGCTGCCACGGTCGTGATCGAAACGTCGCCGCGCCCCATCACGTTTCCGGCAGTGGCGTGCGTGGAGTGAGCGTCGTGGCCTCGAGGACTGGCAAGCGTCTCGATGCGACCAATGGGCAAGGGCCGTCTCGAGCGATCCTGGTGGTGCGGATGGGGCTACGTACCCCAAATGGTGGCGAGTGCGGACAGGAGTGTCAGGAAGATGGACAGGAGGAGAATCCCGCCGACCGCGGAAAGGAGATACATGGCGAGGGCATGGTAGTCGGTCTTGGGTAGACTTGGCATGTCGATCTCCTGGCCCAGGCCTTGTCGACCCGCTGCCCGCGAGGCAGACCTGGTGACCTGCGTCCGTAGACATGAGAGGCGAACGGTACACTTTCCAATAGCATAACCTGCCCGAGTGCCGTTTTCATTGTCGATTTGGTCGATGCGTAGTCAGCATCGCAAAACGTCCGGGTGGTTCCGTTGGGCTCGTGGATCGGCCAGTGAGGCTGCACGGGCGGCCGCACGGGACGAATCCCACCTCAAGCAACCACGAAACGTGTGCGACGGTCTCGCCTTCACCGAAGCTCCCGTGCCTGCTATACTCCCGCAGAGCGGCGCGTGGGGCAACGCGGCGACCGCGGCGGCGGTAACTCGAGCCAGGGCCATCGCGAGCGCCGTTGCGCCGTATCGGGCACGGGAGCGATCATGGAGAATCTTTTTCCGGCAGGGCCATCGGACTTTCGTCGGCTGAGGGAAGATGGTCTTCACTACGTGGACAAGACCCGGCTCATCCGTATCGTGCTGGATGAGAAGGGGAGGGACGTGTTGCTCCTGCCGCGGCCGCGTCGCTTTGGAAAGACCCTCAATCTCACCACGCTGAGGTACTTTTTCGAGAAGCGCGACGAGGACCTGTCCCACCTGTACCGCGACCTCGAGATCTGGCGCGCTGGCGATGAGTACCTCGAACACTTCCAGCGCTACCCGGTCATCCACATGACTTTCAAGGACATCAAGCCCGAGACCGCTGAGTTGTGGGAAGGCGCGGTGGCGAGCCTCCTCTCGAAACTCTACCTGGCCCACCTGGACGTGCTCGAGGCCCTGCCGCTGCGACCTCGAGAACGTGCAGTTATCGGTGCGATTGTGGATGCCGAGGCCTCGCCGGCCATCCAGCGCAACGCGCTCGAGATGCTGACTGGCTGGCTCCACAAGGCCTTCGGCGAGCCGGTAGTGGTGCTGATCGACGAGTACGACACACCAATTCAGGAAGCGTGGCTGAGCGGATTCAGTGGGCCTGTGCTGGGCTTTTTTCGCTGGTTTCTCGGGGGCGGGCTCAAGGACAACCCCCACCTTTTCAAGGCGGTAGTCACCGGCATCCTGAGGGTCGCCAAGGAAAACATCTTCTCGGGCTTGAACAACCTCGGGGTGTACACGATCCTCGACCCGGTATTCTCCGATTGTTTTGGGTTTACCGAAGAGGAACTCGACGAACTCCTGGAGCGGACTGGCACGATCGCGCATCAGGATGTCATACGTCAGTGGTACGACGGCTATGGCTTCGGTGGCACGACGGTGTACAATCCCTGGTCGGTGATGAGTTTCCTGGCCGATCCCCTGCACCGGTACCAGGCACATTGGCTGAACACCAGTTCCAACAGCTTGATCAAGGAGTTGTTGCAGCATCATGCGTTTTCGGTAGAGCGCGATGTTCGCCGGCTCCTCGAGGGGGGGGCGATCGAACAGCCGATCTACGAGGGGCTTGTGCTCAGCCAGGTGAGGGAGACCGTCTCGAGCCTGTGGACACTGCTCCTTTTCTCGGGCTATCTGAAAGCCGAGGAGGTCCCTGTGCCGCTTGGCGTGGAGCCGCGCTATCGGCTATCGATCCCGAACCTGGAGGTGCGAAAGATCTTCCTGGAGAGTTTCGTGTCATGGATGGGGCGATACTTGCCCGATCAGGACATGGGGCTTGATCGGTTGCGGACCGCGCTATTCAAGGGGGACGCGGAGGGGCTACAGCGGCTGCTCGAGCACTTTGCCGTCCACCTGCTGTCGTACCACGATCCGGGCGGCCAAGAGCCGGAGAAGCTTTACCAGGGTTTCGTGGTGGGTCTGTGCGCGTTCCTGGATGCGACCCATCGGGTGCGCTCCAACCGGGAGTCGGGTCAGGGGCGGCCGGATCTCTTGATCTTGCCTCGCGAGCCCGGTCAGCCTGGCGTGGCGATGGAATTCAAGGTGGCCGGGGCGAAGCGTAGCCTGGAGCAGGCTCTCGGGGCGGGCGAAGCTCAGATGACATCTCGAGACTACGCCGCCGAACTCCGCGATTGCGGTGCAGACCCGATCCACGCCTTCGTGGTCGCGTTCGATGGCAAGCGAGTGGAGGTGCGCGGAGCAGGGGCCGGGTGAGGTGCGACCGGATAGGTCCGGACGGCCGAGGCCGGCGCCTGGCATGCATGGCAAACCGGGCATGGCTTTCCTTGTACCCGCGCAAGCCGTTCGATGGCCACTCTCGCTCGGATCGGCCAGTGAGGCTGCACGGGCGGCCGGCAGAAGCTGGTGGCGCACGAGTTGGCATGGACGGGCCTTGGTGGGTTGAGAAAGGTTCGCCTGGAGTCAATCGGCTGCCCTCGGGGGGTGTGGTGCGGCACGACCGCCGACCATGAGGGTCCCTATCGCCGCTTCCGTGGCCTCGCCGCGACGGAATTCCCCAACCACTTCGCCGCGATACAGGACAAGGATTCGGTCGGCGAGGTCGAGGAGTTCGCCCAGGTCGGCGGAGACGAGGAGGATACCCGCACCGGCGTCTCGAGCGCTGCGGAGTCCCCGGTGGATGATCTCCATTGCGCCGATGTCGACGCCCCTGGTCGGTTGTGCGGCCAGGATGGCCTTGGGCCGGCGCGATAGTTCTCGAGCCACGACGACCTTTTGCTGGTTGCCGCCGCTCAGGGCATGGACCCCCGTGGCGGGGCGTGGCGGTCTCACGTCGAAATCTTCGACCCGTCGCCGGGCATTGAGGTCGATCGCATGTCGGAGCAGGCGTCCAGCTCGAGAGAACCGGCGCTGGGAGCCCAGGATGAGGTTGTCGGCAATGGAGAACTCCAGGACGAGGCCTCGCTGTTGCCTGTCTTCGGGGATGTGGGCGAGTCCCTGCGCGAGCCGCTCGCCCGGGGCAAGTGTATCGATGGGGTGTCCGTCGAGTCGGACACTTCCAGAATAGGGGAGAAGCCCGGCCGCTGCTTCCACGAGTTCCGTTTGCCCGTTGCCCTGGACGCCGGCGATGCCGGTGATCTCGCCGTGCATGATGCGCAGGCTGACCCCTCGGACCGCGGGTCGGCCATGAGCGCCGAGGACGTGGAGCCCGTCGATTTCCAGCGCGGGGTCTCGAGACGGTGGCGGGACACGCGCGTCCTCGCGCAGCCCCGGTTCCACTCCCGGGAGGCGTACCGCGTCACCGACCATCTGCCGGGCCAGTTCGTCCATCGAGGTCTCGGACGTGCGGGCATCGGCGACCACTTCGCCTCGCCGCAGCACCGTGACGCGGTCGGCCACGGCCATGACTTCCCGGAGCTTGTGGGTGACGAAGATGACTGTCCGGCCCTGGGCGACGAGGACGCGGAGCACGCTGAACAGGTCGTCCACTTCGACCGGGGCGAGCACGGCGGTGGGTTCGTCGAGGATGAGGAGTTCGGCATTCCGATACAGGACCTTGAGGATTTCGACCCGTTGCTGCTCCCCGACCGAGAGGTCTGCGACCCGGCGCGAGGGGTCGATCGCCAGGCCGAACCGGTCAGCAAGCGCCTTGACCTCGGCTTCCGCCTGGTGCCGGTCCAGGCGAGGGCCGCGACGGGGCTCGGCGCCGAGCACGACGTTCTCGGCCACGGAGAAGGGGGGGATGAGCAGGAAATGCTGTTGCACCATCCCGATGCCTCGGGCGATGGCCCGGGCCGCGGTGGGGCGGATCAACCTTTCGCCGCGGATGATGATTTCTCCCGCGTCGGCGGACTGGATGCCGGCAGCGATCTGGAGCAAGGTGGACTTCCCTGCCCCGTTCTCGCCCACGACGGCGTGGATTTCGCCCTGCTGCACGGTAAGGTTCACGGATCGATTGGCCGCGACGGCGCCGAATCGTTTCGAGATTCCCCTGAGTTCGAGCGCGGGGACTGTCATGGCTTCCCCCGGTTGCCGGTGCTATCGTGATGGCACGACGATGTCGCCGGAGATGATGGCCGCGCGGAGTGCCTCCACCTGCCTGCGCACCGCCGGGTCGATGAGGTCCCGGTTGTGTTCGTCGTAGATGTAGTCGACACCGCCTTCCTTGATGCCGAGCGTCATGATACCGCCCTGGAACTGGCCCTCCTTGACCGAGCGAACGGCCTGGAGCACGGCCTGGTCCACGCGCTTCACCATGCTGGTCAACACGTGGCCCGGTGCCTCGGAATACTGGTCCGCGTCGACCCCTATGGCGAGTTTGCCGGTTTCCCGGGCGGCTTCGAAGACACCGAGGCCGGTGGAACCGGAGGCGTGGAAGATGATATCGGCTCCCCTGGCATACTGGGTCAGGGCGAGTTCCTTTCCCTTCCCCGGGTCCTTGAACGCCTGGGGGCTCACACCGGCATAGGCGACCAGCACGGTGCAATCAGGCCGGACTCGAGCGGCCCCTGCGCGATAGCCGGCCTCGAACTTGTGAATCAGCGGGATGTCCATGCCGCCGACGAATCCGATGATCCCGGTCTTCGAGGTCAGGGCGGCGAGTGCGCCGGTGAGGAACGAGCCCTCCTCTTCCCGGAACTTGAGCGCCAGCAGGTTGGGAGGAGGTTGGATGACCTGTCCGTTCTTGCCGATCTGGAGCGCGTAATCGACGCCGGCGAAGAACACGCCGGGGTACTCTCGAGCCACCAGGTTGAGGTCGTCGGTGAACATGAAGCCAACGCCGATGACCAGGTCGACCCCCTGTGCGGCGAGCAACCGGATGCCGGATTCGCGGTCCGCCCCGTCGCCGGGCTCGATGTACTCGATGCCGGCGCCGAGTTGGCGCCGGGCCAGGAGCAGCCCCTCGTATGCGCTGTCATTGAACGACTTGTCGCCCAGGCCGCCGACGTCGAAAACGAGGCCGACTCGAGGATCCCCGTCTCGAGTCGAGGCGGTGCCGGCAGGTGTGAGCCAGAGCAGCGCGAGGTCGGCGAGCGCGAGGCCCAGGAGTGTCGCTGTGAGCGGCCGTATGGTCATCGTTACGGACCTTTCCCGTCGCTGCTGCGCGGGTGAAAAAGCTCGAGGCTTTCGCGGCTCGGTGCCGATGTCGAGCGAAGGTCGCCTTTCCTTCCCGTGCTGGTCAGGCGAAGACCCTTTCCACGGAGATGACCCCCTTGACCCGCTCCAGGGAGGCGATGACCTTGTCGAGCGTCTCCCTGTCGGCGACCGTGATTTCGAAGTTGTTGATCGCCTTCTTGTCCCCGATCGACTTGCACTCCGCCGTCGTGATGTTGACGCCGTCGTGGGCGATGGCCTTGCTCATGTGGACCAGCATGCCGGCCCGATCGACGCAGATAACCCGGATCTTGACGTTTCGATAGTGCCGGGTCTGCTCGTCCCAGGCCACCTCGATGCGCCGGCTTGGCTCCATGTTGAGCGCGTTCGGGCAGTCGGCCAAGTGGATGGAGATCCCGTGACCCAGCGTGATGGTCCCGATGATGGGGTCGCCGTGGAGCGGGTTGCAGCACTTGGCGAAGGAAACCAGGATGTCGCCTTCACCCTTGATACGCACCGGCGAACTGGAAGCTGCTTGCCTCTTGAACTTCAGGCGCTCCTTGAGTTTGTCCACCAGGGAGGCCTTGGCCCGTTCCGTTTGCAGCTTCTCCTTGGGCACGAACTCGAGAAGGACCTTTTCAATCGTGATCTTGCCCAGGGCGACGTTCAGGTAGAGTTCGTCCATGTTGCGAATGTGCAAGGACTGGAGCGGCTGCTTGAAAGCGTCATCCTTGATGAGCTTGTTGAGGTTGAGCCCGTGTTTCTTGAACTCCCGCTCGAGGATGCCGCGGCCCAATTCCCGGCCGCGGACACGTTCCTCCTGCCGGAGGAATGCTCGGATCTTGGTCTTGGCGCGCGAGGTGACGACGAGCTTGAGCCAGGCGACGGAGGGCCTTGCCGATGGGTGCGTGATGATGTGGACGGTCTCGCCGCTCTTGAGACAGTAGTCGAAGGGGACGATGCGCCCGTCGACCTTGGCGCCGGTGCAATGGAGGCCGACCTCTGTGTGGATTGCGAAAGCGAAGTCGAGGGGAGTGGCGCCTTCGGGAAAGGCGAGCACGGCCCCGGCAGGGGTGAACACGTAGACCTCCTCGGACGTGAGGTCGCTCCGGATGGACTGCATGAATTCGCTCGGGTCCTCCACCTCCTGGGCGGATTCGACGAGTTGGCGGAGCTTGGCGACGTCTTCGATCTCCTTTCGGTCCAGGTGAAGCCGGCCCTCCTTGTAGCGCCAGTGTGCGGCGATGCCGGTTTCGGCGACGGCGTGCATTTCGCGGGTGCGGATCTGGATTTCGATCTGTTCGTTGTCTGGTCCGAACACAGTGGTGTGCAGGGATTGATAGCCGTTGGACTTCGGGACAGCGATGAAGTCCTTGAAGCGTGAGTCCAGGGGCTTGAACATGGCATGGACCTGCCCCAGTGCCTGGTAGCACTGCCCGACCGTCTCCACCAGCATCCGGAACCCGGTCAGATCATGGATCTGCTCGAATTCCACCGAGTTCCGCACCATCTTCCGATAGATGGAATAGATGTTCTTCACCCGGCCGAATACTTCGACCTCGAGCTGGGCCGACCTCATGGCGTCGGCGAGCAGGATGCGGACACGCTCCATGTACGCCTCCCGCTCCGCTCGAGTCGCAGCGAGATTGTCCTCGATATCCCGGTAGACATCCGGGTGCAGGTACTTGAAGGAAAGGTCCTCGAGTTCGATCTTGATGGTCTGGATACCCAGCCGGTGCGCGATGGGCGCGTAGATCTCGAGAGTCTCGCGAGCGATACGTAGTTGCTTGCGCTCCGGCATGTAGTGCAGGGTGCGCATGTTGTGCGCGCGGTCGGCTAGCTTGACGAGCACGACCCGGATATCCCGGGCCATGGCGAAGACCATCTTGCGGAAACTCTCCGCCTGAGCCTCTTCGCGGGACTTGAACATGATCTTGGAGATCTTGGACAGCCCATCCACCATGTTGGCGATGTCCACGCCGAACTGTGCCTTCACCTCTTCGTAGGTGATGAGTGTGTCCTCGATCACGTCATGCAGAAGCCCCACGGCGATACAGTCCACGTCCAGCTTCAGGTCGGCCAGGATGTCGGCGACCGCCAACGGGTGGATAAGGTAGGGCTCGCCCGACCGGCGTTTCTGCCCATCGTGGCACTGGGCCGACAGGATGTAGGCCCGCTCGATAAGGTCCAGGTCCGCGCCGGGCGCGTACCTGGTCACCTTGTCCTGGATGTCGCTCAATCGGATCATGGAACGCTTGTACCCGCCTCGCCAACCAGCCAGGCCGCCCTGATCACCTTGCCCCACCTACACCGTGACATCGTCCAGTCCCTGTGCGGCCAACAGGCGCTCGACCCGCCGCGGTATCCGGCTGACACGGCACCCTTCGGCCACCAGGATCGACATGAACTGGTCCACCGCGCGATCGAGCACATCGTTGACGATGACGTAATCATACCACACGGCCTGCCGGATCTCGGCTCGAGCGTTCCGCAACCGGCGGGCGATGATCTCCGGGCTGTCGGTTCCGCGTGCCTTCAGTCTATTCTCGAGGGATTTTTCAGAAGGAGCAAGACAAAACACGAGTACGCCTTCGGGGAACTTCTTCCGGATGAGGGACGCGCCCTGGGAATCGATGTCCAGGATGAGATTGGCCCCGGCTCTCGTCCGCGATTGGATGAATTCGAGCGACGTGCCATACCGGTTGCCGTGGACGACGGCCCACTCCACGAACGCATTCTCGGCGATCATCCGGTCGAACGTGGCGTCATCGACGAAAAAGTAGTCGCGACCATGCACTTCGCCTTGCCGGGGCGGCCTGGTGGTAAACGAAATCGAGAATTCGAGGTTGTCGAGACGTTGCATGACGGCGCGACACAGGGTCGACTTTCCCACCCCCGACGGCCCGGAGAGCACGACCAACAGACCAGGGTCCACAGGCGCGCCGGTGCTATTCGACGTTCTGGACTTGCTCACGGATCTTCTCCAGTTCGACCTTGACCCGCACGACGAGGCCGAGCACGTCGGGGCGGTTGGACTTGGACCCAATCGTATTGGTCTCCCGGACCATCTCCTGGAGCAGGAACTCCATCCGCTTGCCCTGGGCCCCCTCCGCGTCGAGGAGTCCGGAAAACTGGGATATGTGGCTCTCCAGCCTGGCTATCTCCTCGGAGACGTCCGCCCTGTCGACCAGGTAGGTGACCTCCTGGAGAAGCCGGCCACGGTCGATCTCGCCACCATCCACCCGGCGTAGCAGTTCGGCCACCCGGCGCTCGAGACGCTGTTCCAGTTCCTGGCGGAGCGGGGCGCTCAACGCGGCAATCTCCTTGTGGTACGAGGCGATTTGTTCGACGCGGGCCGCGATGTCGCGAGTCGCGGCCCGACCCTCGGTCTGTCGCATGCGTTTGGCGGCGGCAAGTGCTTCGGACAACGCTGCTTCAATGGTGGGCCAGTCCTCGTCCGGTTCCCGCGGGGCATCCCATGTCGTGACCACGCCGTCCAGGCGCAGCACGTGGTCCAGCCCGATTTCGCCCTCCAGGGCCAACTGGGCCTTCAGCTCGGAGAGCTGGGCCAGGTATTCCCTGGCAAGATACGGATCCACCCGGACGGTCGTGTCCGTGTCCGACAGCCGCCGGCATTGCACCGTGACGTCTACACGCCCGCGCCGGTGGACTCGCCTGACACGATCCAGGACGCGGGGCTCGAGCGTCATGTAGGCACGGGGAAGACGGACCTGGATGTCGCTGAAGCGGTGGTTGACGCTCCGAATCTCGACGCGGACCGCCACGGCATCCGACCTGGCCTCTCCTTGCCCGTAGCCTGTCATGCTGATGAGCATCGATATCTCCCTTGCCGGCGTGACGATGATCAACGCCTGGCGAGTTCTCTGCGAAGGTCGGCCGGCCGCACGACGGCGGTGCCACGCTTCCCCACCACGATACCGGCTGCGGCGTTGGCCATCGTGACCGCGTCGCGCCAGCCTGCTCCCGCCACCCGTGCCAGCGTCAGCGCGGCGATGACCGTGTCGCCGGCACCGGTGACGTCGAATACCTCGACTGCTCGAGTCGGCATGGTCACCGCCGGCTTGCCGGGCAGCACGAGTTGCATGCCGTCTTCGCCCAGGGTGACGAGAACGGCGGCGCAGCCGAGCCGGTTCAGCCAATCCCGCGCGGCTGTCTCGGTATCCGCCGCGTCTCCTGCCGCCCGTCCCACCCCCAGGAGCACCTCGATCTTGTTGGGCGTCACCACGCTGGCTCCGGCGTAGGATCCCATGTGCCGGACTCGAGGATCGATGGCGACGAACGTGCCCCGCTCGCGGAGTTCGGCGAGTAACCCCTCGAATCGCCCCGGAACAACAACGCCCTTTGCATAGTCGGAAACGATCACCGCATCAAGTTCGGGCGCTGCGTCGAGGAGCCGACCATACAGCGCGGCGGTGCGGTCGCCGGGTAGCGGGGTCGTCACCTCGAGGTCCAAGCGGACGATCTGCTGTCCCTGGGCGACGACGCGGGTCTTCACGGTCGTGGGACGCCCGGGCATGGAGGTCACCGCGCGTGTCTCTATCCCGGCGCGTTCGCACAGTCGCAGCAACCGTGCACCGTCGTCGTCGTGCCCCGTGACCCCGAACAAGGTGGTTCGAGCGCCGAGCGCGACCAGGTTGGCGGCGACGTTCGCCGCTCCTCCGGGCCGTTCCAAGGGGTCCCTGCTGCCGTCCATTTCCACGATCGGCACGGGGGCCTCGGGCGAGATGCGCCTTACCCGTCCCCGCAGAAAGCGGTCGAGCATAAGGTCCCCGAGCACGCCGATTCGAACGTCCCGTAGCCGGTCCAGCCATCGTGCCGTGGCTGTCGGGGAGACGGTACTGGGGGTGTTTTCAGGCGGTGTCACGTGTCCTCCGGAATGGCGCTGTCCGCCATCTTAGGTGTCGGGGCGATTGCTGTCAACCGGTGAAAGCCTGGACGTGCTCTTGCTGCATCCCGTACTCCGTCCTCGTGCTCGTGCTCGTGCTCGTCCGCTCATCCTCGTGCTCGTGCTCGTGCTCGTGCTCGTCCGCTCATCCTCGTGCTGCTTCCCGTACTCCGTCCTCGTGCCCGTGCTCGTGCTCGTCCGCTCATCCTCGTCCTCGTGCTCGTGCTCGTGCTCGTCCGCTCATCCTCGTGCTGCTTCCCGTACTCCGTCCTCGTGCTCGTGCTCGTGCTCGTGCTCGTCCGCTTGTGCTCTTGCTGCATCCCGTACTCCGTCCTCGTGCTCGTGCTCGTGCTCGTGCTCGTGCTCGTCCTCGTGCTCGTGCTCGTCCGCTTGTGCTCTTGCTGCATCCCGTACTCCGTCCTCGTGCTCGTGCTCGTGCTCGTGCTCGTCCGCTTGTGCTCTTGCTGCATCCCGTACTCCGTCCTCGTGCTCGTGCTCGTGCTCGTACTCGTCCTCGTCCTCCTTCTCGTGGACGGTGCGGCTGGTCATGAGCGGCATACGCGGGTGAGAGTGCCGGGGATTCGCTCGAGAAGTCGTTGGCCACTGTCTACCTTGGCAGGTTTCAACCATTTCATCGCGTCCCGGTGGAAGATGATCGACCGCCCGGAGCGCTTGGTTTGCACGACCATGTTGTGGGGGTCCCGGAGGAAAGCCCGTGCTGCAGCGCCCCCGCGCCTCTCTCCTACTGGAGCGGGTCGCCGTCGTCGAGATCGTAGTCGCCTGGGTCGTACCCTTGCGGGGCGTCGGCGGGGATCCCGGGCCAGAAATAGGCCGGTCTCCCGTCGGCGTCCAGGTCCCAGCCGTCGCCGAACGGACCGCCGAACGCGCCGAGGTCCGCGGGAGAGCCGTCTGGGTCCGCGGTGCCGGGCGCACCGCTGTCCGCGGCCGGGGAGTCCGTGGCGAGGTGCCACGATGCCGGTTCGCCGCCCTGGTACGAGAGGAATCCCGGTTCGATCTCGCGGACTGTCTCGTCCGTGCTCTCGAGGTTGTGGTTTCCCGAACCGTCTGGAGCGTAGAGAATGGTGTACCGGATCTGTGGCGAGCCGGGGTAGGCGGGGTGGTTGTAGACGTTGTAACCCGTGTTGTAGGCGATGATACCGTTCTCGATATCCGGTGCCGAACCCGTTTCGATGACGTACACTCCTCCCCCCTGACCGTTCGAGTCGTTCCGAATCACGAGCGGATGGCGCAGCGTAGGACTCGAGGCGGAGAGGTAGATACCGGCGCCGTAAGGTGCGGTGTTGTCCGACACGACGAGATTGTCCGCCGCCGGGTTGGACGAACTGAGGGCCAGGCCTCCCCCGAAGTTCGCGGCGATGTTCTCGGCCACCCACACGTTGGCGAGGATGGGACTCGAGGACTTGAAGTAGCCCCCGCCCCCGTCACCACCCGCGACGTTGGCGGCGATGGTGCAGTTGGTCAAGGAGGGGGAAGCGCTGTCGAGGTACAGGCCCGCACCTTTCGATGCGGTGTTTCCCGTCACCTGCAGGTGGCTGGCGATGGGAGCCGACCCCGAGGCCAGGTAGGCGCCTCCTCCGAGATCGGCGTCGTTCCCGGATACCACGACGTCCTCCATGGTGGGGCTGGACGCGCGGAGACAGATACCTCCGCCCTGTCCGGCGGTGATGTTGTCCGTGATTGTGACATCCACGAGCGTGGCGGTCGAGGATTTCATGTAGACCCCGCCGCCTTCGGTGGTCGCGTCGTTGTTGCCGATGGACAGCCGGGAGAGTGCCGGCGCGGCGCCGAACAGGAACATTCCAGCACCGTAGTCTGCCTGGTTGTCCTCGATGGTGCACCAGGCAATGGAGGGGCTCGAGTAGAACAGGAAGATGCCGCCCCCTTCGGTGGCCGTTCCGCCGGAGAGGGAGAATCCATCCAGAACGGTCTCCTCGTCTTCGCCAGACTGGAACAGGACGACGGTACCGCCTCCGCCCGCGTCGACCAGGGTCGTCTCCGGTCCTTGCGTGGAACGCAATTGGACTGCCTTCCCGTGGAAGTCGATTTCCGCTTCCAGGTAGCTTCCCGGGCCCACCCACACGGTGGCGCCTGGAGTGGCGGCGTCGAGCGCGGATTGCAGGGAAGCAAGGGAGGTGTCGGAGAGACCGACGTGGGGGTCTGGGCCGTCGGAGCCGCCGCAGTCCGTGTCGGTACCATCCCCTGGCACGTCCGCGGCGCCAGGATAGGCCTTTGACGAGGCGTCGTCGCAGTCGCCGCGGGCGGTAACCAGGTTCGCGCCGGCCGGATCGGCCAGGTCGGCGCAGGCCATGATCTGCTCTGACCCGAAACCGTCTCCATCGTTGTCGAGTTGGTACGCGGTTCGCGAGAACGACTCGTCGCGTTCTCCATCGCAGTCGTTGTCCACGGCGTCGCATGCTTCCTCGGCATCGGGGTAGACGTCGGACCGCGTGTCATCGCAGTCACCGGGGGTGCCGGCGTATCCCGCCGGGGCTGTGCAGCCCTCCTGGGTCGGACTCTCCACGCCGTATCCATCGCCGTCTCGATCGCGGTAGAAGGTCGAATAGCCGGTTGTGCCTTCGGGGTCGTCCTGGTCGGTGAAGCCGTCGCAGTCGTCGTCCAGGCCGTTGCATACCTCGGTGGCGCCTGGATGGACGGCACCATTCGTATCGTCGCAGTCCTCGTCGTTCAGGACGTAGCCGGGTGGAGACTGGTCACAGGTCTGGAATGGCGGGGAGTCGGCGTCCCCGAATCCATCCTGGTCCGCGTCCGGGTAGTAAGCGGTGAGTTCCAGGCCGTCGTCGATGAGGCCGTTGCAGTCGTCGTCCAGGCCGTTGCACAATTCCGGCTGACCGGGGTGGACATCCGGATCCTGGTCCCGGCAGTCCTCGTCGTTGGTCACGTACCCGGAGGGCGCGACGCACGATTCCACGCTCACTTTCGGGTCCCCGTAGTCGTCCTGGTCCCGGTCGATGTAGAACGTGGTAAAGGTGCCCTCGTCGACTTCGCCGTTGCAGTTCTCGTCGATGTCATTGCAGCTTTCCGGGACACCGGGGTTGATCAGGCTGTCCTGGTCGTCGCAGTCCTCACCCCCGCACGCTTCCGCAACATACCCGTCGCCGTCGATGTCGCGGTTGTCTATCTTGCCGTCGCAGTCGTTGTCACGGCCATCGCAGGTCTCTTCCGCGCCCGGATAGGTCTCGTCGTAGGTGTCATCGCACTCTTCGTTCGCCCCGTACCCGTCCTGGTCGACGTCAGGGCCGGGGGCGAAGGTAGGCGTTCCGGCGGGTGTCACCTCAGGCGTCGCAGTGGGCTCCTCGATGGTCGTCGGACCGCACGCCGAATCCAGTGTCCACAGGGCGGCCAGCACCGTGCCGGCCAGGACCATCCCGCAACGTCGCATCCTGTCACCTCGAGCCGCTACCACTAAATCCCTCGCGCTGCCGGCCCCCATCTCCCGGCGGGGCACCGAGCGCCGAGCGGTGGTGCCGGCGGCGCGGTGAGAGGAGGCCGCTTCGCGCATGGTCCAGTGTAACCCTGGCGGCAGGGCCGTCAAGTCTGATGGGGCTTCCGGTCGGAGCCCGCTCGATGGGTGTCCCAATCCGGCGAACCACGAAACCCGGAGCCGGGGTCCAAACTGCAACCATGCAGAACAACAGGTGTCGAAACGCCCACAAGGTTGGTCCAACCTTCATGTCGGCGGGCCGACAGGCAGACACACAGAGCACCAGAAACCAAGATACCACAGCCCTCGCCCCCGTGTATGCCAACGGCACATTCCTTGCCCTTGCTCCCACGCATGGAGCAGGCGAATGGCCCATGCCTTCACCTCGGGCTCCGCGATGACCACCGACATGGGAGAAAGGACTAGAGCATGAAAACGTTCAGACACACTCGTTTCGGAGGCCGTTTCCCACTCATTTTGGCATCTTGTCTCGCGCTCGTCGTTGGGACAGGTCAGTCGAGTTGCGAAGACTATGACGGCGGCTTCCCGGGAGATGGCAATGGCCCATGTTCCGACGGGGACTCGGGACGGCCCGAGACCTGCAACGGACTCGACGACGACTGCGACGGCGATGTGGATGAGGGTGTCACGACCACCTTCTACGCCGACCAGGACGGAGACGGGTACGGCACCCTGGAGGACACGGCGGAAGCGTGCGAAGCCCCTGCGGGCTACGTAACGGTGTCCGGCGACTGCGACGACACGCGCGCGGACGCGAACCCGGCCGCCGAGGAGACCTGCAACGGACTGGACGACGACTGCGACGGTGCAGTGGACGAGGGTGTCACGACCACCTTCTACGCCGACCAGGACGGAGACGGGTACGGGGACTCGAGCGACACGGCGGAAGCGTGCGCGGTTCCGGACGGCTACGCTGCGGTCGATGGCGACTGCGACGACACGCGCGCGGACGCGAACCCGGCCGCCGAGGAGGCCTGCAACGGACTCGACGACGACTGCGACGGCGATGTGGACGAGGGCTTGCCGACGACGGAGTGGCTGTTGGACGGCGATGGGGATGGCTTCGGGACGGAAGAGACAACAGTGGAATCGTGCGGACCGTTGGACGGTGTCACGGACGTTCGCGGCGACTGTGACGACGACGATCCTGGGGTGTACCCAGGGGCAACGGATGTTGCGGGTGATGGTCTCGACGCGGATTGTGGCGGAACGGAAGGTCCGGATCCGCACGTCGGGCTTGGCCCTGATTCCCTGGAAACCATCCAGGCCGCGCTGGATGTGGCCGGCGATGGTCAGACGGTTTGGGTTGGACCAGGGACCTACCTGGAGCACGAACTGACCATGGACGGCAAGGCGATCGCCCTCCGGTCCACCCACGGGGCGAGTGCCACGACGATCGATGCCGAGCAGCTTGGCAGTGTCATGCAATTCACGAATGGCGAAGGAGTTGGAACGCTTCTGGATGGTTTCACCATCATGGGGGGATCTTCCTCCTACTATGGAGGCGGCCTGTATCTGAGTGGGGTGTCTGTCACCCTCAAGAACCTCATTGTGACAGAAAACGTTGCGCAATACGGTGGCGGCATTTCTGCGTCGAACAGCGTGTTGGTGCTCACAGACGTCACGATCGCAAACAACATCGTACGTGAACTGGTGCAGTATGACGGCGTCGAGGGGCCGGCGTTGGATGTGTGGAGTTCCAGTGCGACTCTGACCCGGGTGGTTGTCGACGGAAATCTATGTGACTTCCAGTGGGGGGGCTGCTTGGGTGCGATGACGATGCTCAACTCGGACGTAACCCTGGCCCAGTCCGTGATCTCCGGGAACGAGAACTCCGGTGGGCTATGGTTTGTGTCCGGGTCTGCGACGGTGTCCCAGGTCGCGGTGATCGATAACTGTTGGGTGGGAATGACAATAGACGGGAGCGTTGCGGACCTGACCTGGACCACTGTGGAGCGCAACGGTGGCGGCGGCATTGCACTCAGGAGTTTCTCAGGGGTCCGCGCAACTTCGACACTGACGCATGTCACGGTGGTTTGGAACACCGGTGATGGAATTCGCGCGGAATATGGTGGCGCGGTGAATCTGGACCAGGTGGCCGTGCTGGGCAACGGAGGGGCTGGCCTGTCAGTGGATTCGGTCTACATGGAGGATGGTCACGCGACGGCGAGAAACAGCATTTTCGCTTACAACAATGGGGACGAGATCGAGGCTTGGATTGTGCAGGGTTATCCGGCGGTAGATCCCGATATCACGGTCACCCGGTCGTGCGTCTACAGCCCGGACGGAGAGGCTGTTTCCGGATTCACCCTCGATGAGACCAACATAACGGCCGACCCGACCTTCCTCGTGGCGCCAACCTGGGACGAGGAAACCGGCTTGTGGACATTCACGGACATCCACTTGGCGCTCGATTCGCCGCTGATCGACGCGGGGGATCCGGACATCCTGGACCCGGATGGGTCCCGTTCCGACATCGGTGTCTATGGAGGTCCGGACGCCGGTGGCTGGGACCGGGACGGGGATGGTTGGAACGACTGGTTCTGGCCGGGCTGGATCGACGATGCGCCGAATGGATACGACCCGGCCGCCTACGACTGTGATGACGAAGACCCGGATGTTCAGGGCTGCCTGGACTGAGACCCGGACTGGATGGGTCTGGATGCGTTTCCTGCACCCTCTCGGCGGGGGGCGCCCCCTCCCGCTCCGGGGCGGGCTTCGTCGGAACGGCGCGTGTTGGCGTGCAGGCTCGAGGTGGGGTGGACCGTCGCTCTACCAGGACGCCACGATGTCGTCGATGGTCTGTGTGTAGTCCGCGAAGCCCACCCGATTGTCGATGTCGTTGCCCAGTGCGTCCTTTTCGACGGTGGTCCAGCTTCCGCGAGTGTACTTGTACTCGAAATAGGTGTCCCGGACCAGGGTGACCGTGGTGGTCCAGAGGTTGCCACCCATGTCGGTCATGGGAATGGCCGCGGGAGCCCATTCGCCCAGGGTAGAGACGCTTCCGGTGAGGTATATCGTGTCCGTTGGCGGCGTGTTGTCCGGCACGAGGACCTGGAACGTGACGTCGACGTTCGGATCCTCGTAGATGGAGAAGAGGAAGTCGCCCCCCATGGACTGGTAGTCGTCGACGATGATGTTCAACCGGGTGCCGGCGTCGATCCAGCCTTCCGCGGCGGCCGGTGTCCCGACATCCGGAGACAAGGCACACCCAATCAGTTCTCCCGGACAGGATGAGCCTCCGTAGTCGACGAAGAAGCCGACCGAGGCGGGGAAATCGGAGCCTTCGGTGGAGAAGATGTAGGTCGTGGACAGCGGCGCGGTCCACGAAAACGCGACATCGTCTCCATAGTCACCTTCGCAGAAGCCGTCGAAGTCGTTTCCGGCGTTCGTGATGGTCCCCGCATAGACCGGCTGTCCTGTGTAGGAGCCGATGTCGTCGTCGAGGCACGACGGTGTTCCACAGGTTCCCTGGCCGGCGCAATCGGAATCGCGGCAGTCGACCGTGAAGTCGAAATCGTTGTCGGTGCCGTCCGTGCAGTCTTCCTGGAGGCATTCGACGTCGAACAGGCAGTCGTCGTCATCACAATCTATCATGCCATCACTGTCGTTGTCGACGAAGTCTCCGCAGAATCCACTTTCGGACTGGCTGATGTCCAGGGTGAACGAACCTGTCTGGGCGTTTTGAGCACTGACGATGACGATCACGGCCTGGCCAGTTCCGAGCGCGAGGCTGGTTTCGGCGGGCGTGTCGGTGGCGAATTGCTCCGTGCATGCGTAGAGCGTACCGGGGCAGGGCTCACCGAGGTAGGGCACATTCAGGGAGAGGGTTGGGAGGAAGTCGGTGCCGAGGAGGCTGAAGGTGTAGGTTGCGGTGGCAGGGGCTATCCAGGCGTAGGCCCAGTCCGGTGCGTCTTCGGCGTAGCAAAGATTGTCGAACGTATGATCTGCGCCGGTGGTGGTTCCGCTTGTGACGGGAGATCCGATGGATGTGCCGATGTCCTCGTCGGCGCAGGTGAAATCATAGGCGCTGGGAGCCGGTGTGGGTGTCACGTCGGCTCGAGGGTTGATGTTGAGCACATAGGACCCGCTCGTGCCGTCCCAACCGTCGATCACGATGACGATCGACTGGCCAGCGAGGAGGCTGACCACGAGTTCCGACTGGTCGGATGTGCCGTTGTTGCCCTGGTCGTTGCAGGCGAGCGAAGATCCGGAGCAGGTTCCGTCCAGGACGCCGAGCACGGTGTCGAAATCGGACCCGAATGTATCGATGACGTAGTCGCCGTCCGCGGGTGCCGTCCAGCCGAAAGCCACGTCGGCTGCTACCCCTGCTCCGCAGGAGAGGAGGAAGGTGTCGTCAGCGTTTGCGGTCGAGCCCGAAGCGACGCTGTCGCCGACGGTGCTTCCGAGTTCGATTTCCGGGCACGAGAAGCTTACGCATGCACTGTCGGAGGTGCAGTCATCGTCGAGGCAATCGACGAGTCCATCGTAGTCGTCGTCGATGCCGTTGCTGCAGTCTTCCGAGGTGCAATCGGGCGAAGTTGCGCAGTCAGTGTCCTCGCAGTCGATGAGTCCGTCGCCGTCGTTGTCGGTGCCGTCGGCACAGGCGCCGTACTCCTGGGCGGCGATGTTCAAGAGGAAAGTTCCGGCATTCTGGCTCGAGTAGCCATCCACGACGAGCACGATGACCTGTCCCTGGGTGAGGTACAGTTCGATTTCCGACTGGCTGGAACCCTGTGCGTCATCGTTGCAGGCCAGGGAGACTCCGGAGCACGAATCCGCGAGAGCGTACATGGTGGTATCGAAATCGGAACCGAGGGTGTCGAAGGTGAAGATGCCTTCTGAGGGAGCGGTCCAGTAGAAGGCTGCGTCCTCGGCTGTTTCGCCGAGATTTCCCCCACATCCTCCCATGAGGTCGTTTCCTGCGCCGACAGTGGTGGCCGTCACGACGGGAGATCCCAGGGCCGAACCGAGGTCATCGGCAGGACAGGCATAGCCGTAGCAGGCGGTGTCGGAGGAACACTCGGGATCCACGCAATCGATGAACGTGTCGCCGTCATCGTCGTACCCGTTGGAACAGTCCTCGAGGATGCAGGCGCTTTGATTGGCGCAATCGTCGTCATCGCAGTCGACGAGTCCGTCGCCGTCGTTATCGGTGCCGTCATCGCAGGCATCCGACTCGGTGCCCTGGATGTTGAGGACGTAGTTGCCGGCGGCGGTTCCGTAGCCGTCCACGACGATGATGGCCGTTTCGCCTGCCTGGAAGTAGGCGGTCAAACCTGATTGGATGGTTCCGCCGTCATCGTCGTTGCAGTCGAACTCGCCGCCATCGCAACTGCCGGCGAGGAAGTAGAGGATCGTGTCGAAATCCGACCCCTGTGTATCGAACGCATAGGTACCGGCGGTGGGGGCGGTCCAGACGAACGTGACGTCGGGGGCCTCGCCGCCTCCATTGCACAGACTGCTCGCGAAGTCATTGCTGACGCCTACCGAGGAGCCTGTTGCCGTGGCATTCCCGATCTGCGTTCCCAGGTCGAAGTCCGGACAGGAGGTTTGCAGGCAATTCGGTTCCAGGGCGCAGTCGTCGTCGATACAGTCGGCGAGGCCGTCGCCATCGTCGTCGATACCGTTGCTGCAGTCTTCCACCATGCAGGCGGAATCGTTGGCACAGTCGCTGTCGGTGCAGTCGGTGGAACCATCGCCGTCGTTGTCTATCCCATCGGTGCAGGATCCCGTTTCCGTGCCTGCGATGGACAGGATGAAGGCGCCATACTCGGCGGCGTCGAATCCATCCACGGCGACCACCACGGTCTGCCCCTGGGTGAGGTCGGCCGTGACCTCGGCGTAGTATCCTGCCGACAAGTCCTTGTCGTCGTTGCAAGCGATTTCTGTGGCACCGGTACACCCGCCGTCGAGCAGGTAGAGCACGGTATCGAAGTTCGACCCTTCGGTGGAGAACAGGTAGGTACCGTCCGCGGGCGCTGTCCAGGAGACGGCGTAATCGAGCGCCTGGGCGCCGCCGCAACTGCCAGCCAGGTCGTTGCCCGCGGAGCCGGTGTCGCCGGTGGCCACGATGGGCAAGTCGGACCCCAGGTCAGCTTCGGGACAGGCGAACGCGGTGCATGATGGATCGTTGGTGCAATCGTCGTCCAGGCAGTCGATGGCGTTGTCGCCATCGTTGTCGATGCCATCAACGCAGTCCTCGACGAGACAGGCGGCATCGTTGGAGCAGTCGGAGTCATCGCAATCGGCCATGCCGTCTTCGTCGTTGTCCATGCCGTCGGAGCATTCGAAGGCCTCCGTCCTGTAGATCTCGATCGAGAAGTCGCCGGCCTCCGTGCCGAAGCCGTCCACGGCGATGACGACGTTTTGTCCCGCGACCAGGGCGAGGATGAGTTCGGACGAATAGACCGACTCACCGTTGATCGTGGTGTCGTCGTTGCAGTCCAGTTCGGGTCCGTCGCAGGATCCGTCGAAGGCGTAGAGGAGGGTGTCGAATGCGGAGCCCTGCGTGTTGACCACGTAGTAGCCGTCGCCCGGGGCTGTCCAGGAGAAAGTGAGTTCCTCGGCGTCCTGACCGCCGCAGGAGCCGGCCATGTCGTTGTCGAATCCCACGGTGTTGCCGTAGCCCAGGAGAGGCAGGTCGATGGCGCCCAGGTCGGCGTCGGGACACGCGGGAGCGGCGCAGGCTGGATGGTTAGCACAATCCGGGTCGTCGCAATCGGAGTAGCCGTCGCCGTCGTCGTCGGAGCCGTTGTCGCAGACTTCGGCGGCCTGGCAGGCCACTTCATTGCCACAGGCCGGGTCGTCACATCCGATCAGGTCGTTGCAGTTGCGATCGAGCGCGAAGTCGGAGCAGTCCTCGACGGCTCCCGGATGGGTGTTGGGGTCCGAGTCGTCACAGTCATCATGATTGGTGACCGTGTCCGCCGGTTGGGCACAATCCCGGACGACCGAGAAACCGTCCCCATAGCCGTCCGAATCCGTATCGGCATAGTAGAGGTTGGCGTCCTCGGCATCGGATTCGTCGATGACGTTGTCGCAATCGTCGTCCACGCCGTTGCAGTATTCCGTGGCTTCCGGGTAGGCGTCGGCGTTGGTGTCGTCGCAGTCGCCTCCGACTGTCGAGCTTGCCACATCGGCGGTCGCGGGGTCGGTGCAGAACCGTTCTCCGGTCAGGGGATCTCCGTAGCCGTCGCCGTCCTTGTCTTCGTAGTAGATTGGCTGGCCGTCGAGGATGGTATCGTTGTCGGCATCGTCGACGAGGCCGTCGCAATCGTTGTCCTTGCCGTCGCAGATCTCGCTGGCGGCAGGGTTGATCGAGGCGTCCCGGTCGTCGCACTCTTCGCAGGCGAAATAGGTGTCGCCGTCGGCGTCTTGTGCGCTTGTGGAGCCGTCGCAGTTGTAGTCGGTGGGATCGTCGCACGTCTCAGTGGCTGCGGGATTGAAATCGGGGTTGTTGTCGTTGCAGTCGCCCGCGGAGGATACGTAGCCGTCAGGGGGGTCGCAGAAAAGGGTCCCGGAGTCGGTATCTCTCCCGTACCCGTCCCCGTCCAAGTCCACGAAGTAGCGTGACTTCGTGCTTTGCTTCGTGGTGGGGTCGTCGTCATCGGCCAGCCCGTTGCAATTTTCGTCGGTGTTCGCCACGTCACACGTCTCGAAGACATCCGGATTCATGGCCGCATTGTCGTCGTTGCAATCGGATCCGTCGGAAGTGTAGCCATCCGGCTTCTTGCAGGCGGTCACCTTGACCGCTGCATTGCCGTAGCCGTCGCCGTCCACGTCGGCATACCAGGTGAGTGCGTCGGCGGAGTCTGGTCCATCGGCAGCGCCGTCACAATCGTCGTCTACACCGTTGCACACTTCCGTTGCCCCGGGGTTGACGCTGCCGTTCCGATCGGAGCAATCGGTATCGTCGGTCGTCCACCAATCGGTGCTGGTGCTGGGGTTGTCACAGTAGAGCCCAGGCGCGTTCTTGTCGCCATAACCGTCCGTGTCGAGGTCGTGATAGTAGGTGGTCTTGGAGCTGGTCGATGCGGTGGCGTCTGCATTGTCTGCCGTACCGTTGCAGTTTTCATCGGTATCCCTGTCGTCGCAGACTTCCACGGCCGCTGGGTTCACCGTGGCGGCGCTGTCGTTGCAGTCCGCGTGGTCTGACACGTACCCGTCCGGGGGATCACAGGCCATGACACCAGGGTCGTTTTCGTCGCCGAAGCCGTCACCGTCGGAGTCGGCGTAGAACTTCGTCCTGGTCGTCGCGTCGAGGGTGGCGTCCGCGTCGTCGGCCAGGTCGTTGCAGTTCTCGTCGATGTTGTCCGAATCGCATATTTCCGCCGCGTCCGGGTTGATGGCCGGGTTTTCATCGTCGCAGTCGGTGCATGCAGGGTAGCCGTCGCCGTCCTGGTCCGTGTATCCCGTGGAACCATCGCAGTTGTAGTCGTTCGGGTCGGTGCAGTCGTCTTCGACGACCCCGGGATTGTAGGCCTGATCGGCATCGTTGCAGTCGGATGCGTCGAGGACGTAGCCGTCAGGTGCCTGGCAGAACAAGGACCCGGGGTCATCCTCGTCGCCGTACCCGTCCCCGTCTGCATCGGGGAAGTAGCGGGTTTTCGACGCGTCGGACGTGTCCGGGTCGTCGTCGCCGGCCAGTCCGTTGCAGTTTTCGTCTTTCCCCTGGGAGTCACACACCTCCTCCGCGCCGGGGTTGACGGTTGCGTCGTGGTCGTCACAGTCACCGTCGATCGAGACGTATCCTCCCGGCTTGCTACAGGCGACCGCCTTGTCCACGGCGCTTCCGTACCCATCTCCGTCGTCGTCAAGGTACCAGGTTCTGGCGTCGATCGCGGAGTCCTCGTCCACGTTTCCGTCGCAGTTGTCATCGATACCGTTGCATTCTTCGGGCGCGCTCGGGTAGATTTCGTCGTTTCGGTCGTTGCAGTCGGTGTTGTCCGCCGTCCACCAGTCCATGCTGCCGGAAGGGTCGTCGCAATGCAATTCGGCCCCGCTGGTGGTTCCATATCCGTCCTGGTCCACGTCATGGTAGTAGGCCGTCTTGGAAGCGTCCGACGTGGTCGGGTCGGCTTCGTCGGCGAGTCCGTTGCAATTCTCATCGACTCCCTGGGCATCACAGACTTCGGTCGCTGTCGGCTTTATCGCCGGATCGTTGTCGTCGCAGTCGGTGTTGTCCGCCACCCGGTCCTCTATCGGTTCGCAGGAGAGTTGGCCCGAGTCGCCGGCATCGCCGAAACCGTCGCCATCGCCATCCACGTAGTAGGTCTTCTTGGAAGACGGTTCCGTGCCAGGGTCGTCGTCGTCTGCCAGATCGTTGCAGTCTTCGTCCACGTCGTCGGGATCGCAGATCTCGATGGCACCGGGGTTGATAGCAGGGTTGGTGTCGTCGCACTCCTCGCAGGCGTAGAATCCGTCACCGTCAGCGTCCGTGGCCCCTACCGAGCCGTCGCAGTTGTAGTCGTTCGGGTCGGCGCAATCGGTCTCGGAAACACCGGGGTTGAAGTCTGACGATTGATCGTTGCAGTCCGAGTGGTCGAGGACATAGCCTGCCTGGGGATCACAGAACGTGGCCGGGGTGGCGTCTTCGTCGCCGTAGGCGTCTCCATCAGCGTCCGGGTAGTATGCGGTCTGGGTCGATGGGTCCACGGAGTCATCGGCGTCATCGCTGGTTCCGTCGCAGTCTTCATCCACGTTGTCCGGGTCGCAGATTTCCTGTGCTCCCGGGTTGATAGCGTTGATAGTATCATCGCAGTCCCCGGGCTGAGAGACATAGCCGGCGGGCTTGGAGCAGGCATTGACGGACTGGTTTGTCAGCCCGTAGCCGTCCAGGTCGTGGTCCAGGTACCAGGTCGTCGCGTCCGCGGCCGTGTCCTCGTCGGTTTCGCCGTCGCAGTCGTCGTCGACCTCGTTGCAGTACTCGACCGCCGCTGGGTTGATATCAGCATCGCGGTCGTCGCAATCGGTGTGATCTTCCGAAGTCCACCAGTCGGTACCTGTCGACGGGGCTGCGCAGAACAGTCTCGAATCGGTGGGGCTCCCGTACTTGTCCTGGTCCACGTCGTGGTAGTAGGTCGTGCGGGAATCGGCGGAAGTCGTGGGATCGTCATCGTTGGCCAGCGTGTTGCAATTCTCGTCCACCCCCAGGGGATCGCAGACTTCGGGGGCAGCGGGGTTTATGCTCGCGTCAGTGTCGTCACAGTCGCGGTTGTTCGTTGCCTGCCCTGCTGATGGGTGGCAACCGGGTGTGCCGCCGTCGAGATAGTCGCCGAATTGATCGTCATCAGCGTCGGTGTAGAGTTCCGTCTTGGAACTGGCGGCAGTCCCGGCGTCGTCATCGTCGGCAACCCCGTTGCAATCCTCGTCCACCCTGTCGGCGTCGCAAACCTCCGTCGCAGCGGGATTGATTTCAGCGTTGGTGTCGTCACAATCGGTATTGTTTGGAGCCAAACCTTTCGTCTGGTTGCACGCCTTGGTAGGGTCTGCCGAGACGTCACCGAACCCGTCCTGGTCCGCATCCGTGTAGAAGGTGTTCTTCGACTCCGGCAGGACCCATGGGTCGTTGTCGTCCGCCAGACCGTTGCAATCCTCGTCCTTGTCCGCGGCGTCGCAAACCTCGAAAGCGCCGGCGTGCACGTCCGGGTCCGTGTCGTCGCAATCGGTGTTCGTGGTGGCGCTGCCTGCCGGCGGATCGCAGAAGAGCGTGCCGGCCTCGCCGGAATCGCCGTCGCCGTCACCGTCGTTGTCAGGGTAGTACAGCACCTGGCTCGACTCGGCCACGTCCGGATCCTCGTCGTCGGCCAGTCCATTGCAGTCGTTGTCGAGGTCGGCTTCGTCGCAGACCTCCACCTCTCCGGGATTGACATCGGGGTCGTCGTCGTTGCAATCGAGACTGTTCTCCACGAAGGCGTCTGGCTGGTCACACGACAGGACCGGGCTTTCGTTCCCACCGTACCCGTCCGCGTCCAAGTCGGGATACCACTCCGTGGCGTCAAGGGCGTCGTTTTCGTCTACGTCACCGTCACAATCGTTGTCGGCTCCGTCGCAACGTTCGTCGGCGCCGGGGTAGCTTGCCGTGTCGTTGTCGTCGCAGTCACCATCTTCCACCGAGAACCCGTCACCGTCGATGTCGATTTCGGAGACCGGCGTGGAAGTCGTGGCGGTGGTGTCATCATCGCCTCCGGTTCCGGAACAGCCGATTTGCATGCCCCAGAGAGGTAGGAAAAGAAGAACGCCCAGGACGACGATACGCTTCGCATAACCACCCATGAGATGCCTCCACAATTTACAAACACTGCTGGTTCCGCAACAGCCACCACCTTTGGGGCGAAAAGCCGCAAGGCACGTGCTGGCAATTCCACAAGAATTGTTTAGCATAGTTAATCGAGCGGATTTGGCAACATTTTCTTGCTTGGCGGTGGACAGGAGGGCTCAGTTGGCCGTCGTTCCGCCGGACACGGTGCTGTCCGGCTTGCAGTTCACCAGCGCCGGCGACAGCTCGGGCATCCCCCCCTCCCTGGCGGAACTGCTCCCTTCGGGGCGCGCTTCCGCTCGCCAGCTCTCGGGGCGCAATGGGGTGGAACAGGACGGAGATCCTCAACATCGTGTCACGTGGGTGCCTCGTGTGGCGGGGCCGCCGCCATGGCCAACAGTTCCACCATGTGCCGGACATCGGTGCGAACGCCTCGAGCCGCGGCGCCCTTGCGGAGCTGCAGCACGCAACCGGGACAGTCGGTGACCAGGTGGTCGGGCTCGGACGACACGAGGCTGTCCAGCTTGCGGTTCACCATCGCCGCCGACAGATCGGGCCAGGTGAAAGCGTAGCTTCCGCCGAAACCGCAGCAGACCTCTTCGTCCTCGAGGCGAACCAGGTCGAAACCGGCCGAACGGATGAGCGCCCTGGGGGCCTCGGTCACGCCGAGTCCCCGGCATAGGTGGCACGGTGCGTGGTAGGCGACGCGGCGGCGTCGGGAGTCGCCGGACTTCCTGGCGAACCCTGCCACGTCGTGCAGGAACGAGCTGATGTCCCACAACTGCGCCGCGAATGTCCTGGCATAGGCCTCGAGGCGGGTGCCGCGTACCAGGTCGGGGTAGCGCTTCAGGTGGGACGCGCACGATGCGCACCCGGTGACGATGTAGTCCGCCTCTACCGGCCGAAATGCCTCGAGGTTCTGTCTTGCCACCTCGCTCGAGAGTTCCTTTTCGGCCATCATCGCCACGGGGAGCCCGCAGCAGCCCTGCCCGGCGGGAAAAGAGACGCTGGCGCCGGAGTGCTCGAGCAAGCGGACCATGGCCTCGGCCTGTTCCGGGTACACGAAGTCCATCAGGCACCCTGCGAACACCGCCACGCGCATGCTTGCCCCGGCGCTTCGGTGCGTGAGAGCATCCCACCGGTCCCGGAACGGCCGGACAGCGATGGCCGGCAGGCCTCGGGCCCGGTCCAACCTGGCGAAGAACTGGGGAAGATGGCGGACCACCAGGCCCTCCTCGACGAACGGTCGTTGTACTCGGGAGGCCATGCGGATCGCGCGGTGGAACAGGCGGCGGTTCGTGATGACTCGAGCCAGGGGTGAGCCTTTGCCGCCGGAGCGGTGTCTCGATGCCTGTCGTGCGACCCGGCCTTGCACCTCGGTGATGAGCCCGGGCAGGTCGATGCCGGCGGAGCAAATCTTGCGGCAGGCCATGCAATGGGTGCAGTTCTCCACGAGGTAGCGCGCGGCCTCCGTCCCGTGGTAGAGCCAGGTGAGGACCAGTCCGATGGCGCCCACGTAGACGTATCCGTGACGATGGCCACCCACCGATGTGTAGACAGGGCACACGTTGGCGCATGCCCCGCACCGGACGCAGCGCAGGGCCTCGGAAAGGACGGGGTGGCGGGCAATCGTCGAGCGCCCGTTGTCGAGGAACACGATGTGGAATGCCTTTCTGGCGCCGGGACCCGTTTTGCAGGCGTTGGCGCCGGTGATCCAGGTGACGTAGCTCGAGATGGGCTGTCCGCCGACGTTCCTGGGGAGTACCTCGAGGATCGTGTGGGCCGCGTCCATGTCGGCGACGAGTTTTTCGAGGCCGACCAGGGCGACGTGAACCGGGGGCAAGGTGGTGACGAGCCGTATGTTGCCTTCGTTGGCGAGCAGCACGATGGTCCCGGTGTCAGCGATGGCCATGTTGGCCCCGGTGATCCCCATGTCGGCCTCGAGGAACGCCTGCCGCAACCGCTGCCTGGCCACCTCGACGAGACCGGTGACGTCGTCCGGGTCCAGCCGCCGGCCCACGACGCCGGAAAAAAGGTCCGCCACCTGGTGTCTCGAAAGATGGATGGCGGGAATGGTCATGTGGGATGGGCGTTCTCCCTTGAGCTGGATGATCCACTCGCCGAGGTCGGTTTCCGTCACCTGGCAGCCTTCTGCCTCGAGGTGGCGGTTGAGGAATATTTCTTCGCTGGTCATGGACTTGGATTTGACGACCCGGCGCGCTCCGGCCTCCTTCGCGATGGCCGCGATGATACGATTGGCGTCATCGGCGGTTCGCGCAAGGTGGACTCGAGCCCCGGCTGCCTCGGCCCGGGCCGCGAACCGTTCGTAGAGGACGTCCAAGTCTTCCAGTGCCCGGGTCTTTGCGCGAGCAATCGCGCCGGTGAGCGCGGCGTAGTCCTGGCCTTCGAAAGCGCGCGTGTGCACTCTCCGGAAGTTGGCTGCGAAACGGTCGAGAGTGTCCCGGAGAAAACGGTCCTCCAGTGCCTCGCTGATGGCGCGGCGATAGGCGGTCCGGTTCGGATAGTCGGGGAGTGAAGGGTTCGTCTTTGCCATGCCGTCGTCTCCTTCCGTCTTCCTGCCGCTCGGCCTCGATGGCGGAATCGTACCCTGGGGCCGGGCGGTCCGGGACCGTGCCGCCTCGGTGCAGGGGCGAAGTTCCGGTCCTCCTCGTGCCGCGTGCGTTCATGTCCGATTTCCCGACCGTTCCACGCCTGGGCCCAGACGTCGAGGTCATTGGCCGGTATGTGTACCGCCCACCAGCAGGATGTCCACGGCTCGAGGCCCGTGGGCGCCGAGTGCGAGGATGCTCTCGATGTCCGCGGTCCGGCTCGGTCCGGTCACGAAAGCCATGTAGCCTGGCGCCTGGGCCAGGAGCGGCCGTAGTTCCGGCAAGAGGCTGCCCAGGTCCGGTCGAACGCGGTCGCGATCGAGCAAGACCACGTGGGTCTCGGCCATCATGGAGGCGATACGAACGTCCTCGTCTCGAGCATCCATGACGACCGTTCCGGTCTCGGCGATACCCCACTCGGCGCGCGTGACGCCGATGGAGAAACCGGTGTGTTCCCGCAGATTCCAGCGGTGTACCCTGGCGCCGACGTGGGCAAGGGCGGGCTCGAGGATGTGCCACCAGGCGTCGTCTTTCGTCGGGGCAGCCACCGTGGCTCCCGGGATGTGCGATACCAGGGCCGCGATGTGGGATGCCGCTCCCTCGAGGCCCGTGATATCGAGGACTCGAGCATTGACATCGGTCGCTCGAGACGCGAACAGTGTGACGATGTCGGAAAGGTCTGCGTGCATGCTCGGGTCTCCTTTTCGAGGCGGTGACGCATTCCACGTAGAAGCATCCTTGGGCCACGCATTGGACTCCCTTTTTCCCATATTACATGTTCATCCGCGCCCCGCGCGTGCCCGGCTGGGTCGCGAACCTTGACTGCCGGGCCACAAGGTCACCCCCCCCTCCCGGCAGGTGTCCTCGGTGATTGCGTTTCTGCGCCGTCACCTGCATCCGGTCGATATTGATAGCGATAGGTGCGAACGGCGTCTGTTGCCTGTCGGACTTGCCATGGCTTGATGCCGATTTGTCCCTCGTCTCGACTCATAGCTGCCGCCCTGATTAAGCACAATCTCCATAGGGCCAAACATCTTGTGTTAGACTATTCGGCGGCCACACGCCGGTCAAGGCATTTTTTGGCACACGCCGGACTAGACAGAAAGACTTGCGATGGCGCACACATCTCCTTGACAAGTACCCACTATTCCTTGACCAAGACGAGATCGACAATTACACTAACAAACATAATGGTCTGTACCGGTAGTCGACCAGCGGAGTCTATCGCGGACGGATGGAGATTGGGTAGAATGGAGAGTTCGCTGGGCGCTGCGCGCGTCCAGCGAACGGCGCTGCGGGCGTGGTCGGCCGAATTCGAGGACGCGCTATGCGCACCCCAGAACCAGCGAATGAAGGGCATCGCCTCCCCGGGTGAGCAGGGTCACGCTCAAGGGTCGTGCTCATCCGCAGCGCCGCTTGGCGGACGGACATGTTTTTTCTGAAGATTCTCGCGAGCGGATGTGATAGAATGGGTGTTCAGGAGCCACTAATGAATCGACGTATCGTGACATCTCGCATCATCCGTCCGGGCCAGCCGATTCCCCTAGACGATGAGTGGCTTGCCTGCTCGGTTCACGAGCGGGTTGCGGCCGTGTGGAGACTAACGCAGCTA
Source organism: Myxococcota bacterium (assembly GCA_024278455.1). GTDB lineage: Bacteria > Myxococcota_A > UBA796 > JAJRTE01 > JAJRTE01 > JAJRTE01. The sequence continues at coordinate 10,821 of JAJRTE010000030.1, read as the reverse complement.
TGCTACGCATGGAGGCAGGAGGGCATCGGTGAACCGCGACTTCATCGAGCTATTAGCAGCGTTCAACGCTCACACCGTTGAGTACCTCGTAGTCGGAGCCCACGCTCTGGCTGCACACGGGCACGTTCGCGCCACGAAAGACCTTGATATCTGGGTGCGACCGAGCAACGAAAACGCACCGAAGGTCCTCGCCGCCTTGGTGGAATTCGGCGCTCCTCTCCATGATCTCACGGAGGGGGACTTGGCAACAGCGGGCACCGTCTTCCAAATCGGAGTTCCCCCTCTCAGGATAGACGTAATCACCGAAATTGATGGGGTGGTATTCGAGCAGGCTTGGCCTGATCGCGTTGACGTGCAGTTGGGGGACACTTCGGTCCCGATTCTGTCGCGTCACCACCTGATAGCTTACCAGAAAGCGTCAGGTCGTCTCCAGGATCTGGCGGATGTGGAACGGCTCGAGCAGATCGACGGCCAGTCCGACGGTGAATAGGTGCGAGGTCCGAGAGGCTGCCGAACAATAGAATGCACCAGACAATTCGCTTCGCGTCTCGCCCGTGATTTGAGCCGTTCCCTGGACGCTGGGCGTCCAGCGAAGGGCGCTGCGGGCGTGGTCGGCCGAATTCGGGGACGAGCTATGTGCACTCCAGGACCAGCGAACGGAGGGCATCGCCTCCCCGGGTGAGCAGGGTCACGCTCAAGGGTCGTGCTCATCCGCAACGCTGTTATGTCCGGTAGGAGAAAAGAGATGGAAAGAAAAAGATATGTCTATTGGAAAGATGGAAACATGTGGCTGGGGTATCTGGAAGAATATCCAGACTATCTGACTCAAGGGGAGACATTGGAGGAATTAAAGGAGAATTTAAAAGACATTTACCATGATCTTTCGAGTGAGAATATTCCATGCGTTAGACGACTTGATGAGTTGGAAGTCGCATGAAAAGAAAAGATCTGATCAGAGAGTTGGAAAAGATGGGGTGCGTCTTAATACGGCATGGTGGGAAAGATGATTGGTATCATAACCCCAAGACGAAATTATCCCAACCAGTACCCAGGCATAAGGAAATCAATGAGTATTTAGCCAGGCATACCATAAAGATGCTTAAGAACCCGACATAACAATTGGGTGCATTTGACCGCCATTTCGCTGCGGCCTTCGGCCTTGCTCCATGTCGGCAAGTGACCCAAGCCGTTCCCTGGACGTTGGGCTGAAAGGGAAAATCGAATGACTCAGCGAGACCACTGGGAAAAAGTGTACTTGACTAATCCACCGGATCAGGTCGGGTGGCATAAGCCTCATTTGGATACTTCTCTGAAATGGATAACGGAACTGTCTTTGGGGAAAGATGCAAATATCATTGATGTCGGTGGCGGTGCTTCTACGCTAGTCGATGACTTGCTGGCGGATGGTTATCGCTCAATAACTGTGGTTGATTTGACAAAAACAGCTTTGTCGTTAGCAAAGAAACGGTTGCGTGAAAGAGCGGAATCAGTTACTTGGCTTGAGGGAGATATTACCTCTGTTGATTTACCAACCTCTCATTACGACTTGTGGCACGATCGGGCAGTATTTCACTTCTTGACAGACCCAGAGCATCGCAAGCAGTATCTGAACAACCTGTTGAGGGCGTTGAAGCCTGACGGTGACTTGATTATGGCCACGTTTTCGCTAGAAGCACCCCCAAAATGTAGCGGGCTACCCGTCGAACGATATAGTGCCGATAGGCTGGAGGGAATCTTCGCTTCGGAGTTTACGCTGACGCAGCACGAGAAAGAATTACACGTTACTCCTGGCGGTGTAGAGCAAATGTATGCATATTGCCATTTTAAGAGAGCAGCCTAGCAAGGCGCTCCACCTGACCGCTATTCCGCTGCGCTCCATGGCGGCAGGTGAGCTTGGCCGTTATACGGTAGGACTCGATGACCACACAACGATGTAGGACGCACCAATGACCACGAATCCGAGCACGGCGCAGGCTCATCTGTTCTCTGAATGGAAAGGGCACGAGCGGGAACCCGTCGTCGGCGATGTCTACAGACGTGGGGACGTGGCGATCCACTTCGATCAGGCAGAGAAACTCTACGCCGACTGGCCCGCTCCCACCTGCATCATCTCTGACGGTCCCTACGGCGTGAGTGGCTTTCCTGGCGACAACCATAAGGCAGAATCTCTTGCCGAGTGGTACGAGCCGCACTTCAAGGCATGGAGCGAATACGCCTCGCCAGAGACGACCTTGTGGTTCTGGGGCACCGAGGTCGGTTGGGCTACGGTTCATCCGGTGCTGATCTCCAATGGGTGGGAGTATCGCTGCTGCAACATTTGGGATAAGGGGCTGGGCCATATCGCAGGCAACGCGAATAGCAGGACCCTCCGCAAGTTTCCCGTAGTGACTGAAGTCTGTGTTCACTACGTCAAGGCTGCAATATTCGAGGTTGGCGGCCACTCCTTGACCATGCAGGAGTGGCTTCGCCACGAGTGGAAGCGAACGGGTCTGCCCTTCCGCCTTGCAAACGAGGCTTGTGGTGTGCTCAATGCTGCAACTAGAAAATACCTCACATCTGACCACCTTTGGTACTTCCCCCCGGCAGATGCTTTCGTGAGGCTGGCGCAGTACGCGAACGATCATGGAGACCCAGCAGGCAGGCCCTATTTCTGTGTCAACGGGAGTTCTCCCATATCCGGTCGCCAATGGGCTAGATTGCGAGCCAAATTCACCTGTGACGTGGGCATTACCAACGTTTGGCGCGAACCGCAGGTCAGCGGATCGGAACGAATTCAGGGGACAAGAAACGGGATGAAGTACAAGTTCAAAAGCCTTCATGGAAGTCAGAAGCCGCTGAAATTCCTCGACTTGACGATTCGTGCGTCGACGGAAAAGGGCGATGTCGTCTGGGAGCCGTTTGGCGGACTCTGTCCCGGTGCCGTGGTCTCACATTACCTCGGCCGGGCCTATCGTGCCGCCGAGATTATCCCCGAGTTCTATGTAGCCGCCGTGGAAAGGTTAGCCACGTCATGACAGAGAACATCATGCCGAATGCACCATGCAGAGTCTTGCCTGGACCGGATGACGAGCATTATCAGCTCTACAAAGATGTCCGCGAAGCGATCTCTTCGTTGCCGATCTACTTCCGTACGGAGACCCATATTTCCGGAATCATGGCGACGGACCTCCACACGCTGAATACCGTTCTCGGCGCAACGATTGAAGAGCAGGTCGTTCGTACCTTGAATCTCATTCGGAACACTTGGGATCCAAACGAGAAATACGCTCTCTACAGCTTTGTCAGGCAAGCGCAGACGTTCCCGGACGTTCTCCTGCGGAAGGCCTCCTCAACGAGATACTCTTGGGGAACGAACTCAAGGGATGGTATCTCCTGGCAAAGGAAGCCGAGCGGAGTCTGCGGTTTCAAGTGACGTCCGCCGCGTGCGCGACGCGCGACTTAATCGTTGTCGTTCCTTGGGTTCTGGGAAGTGTAATCAGTGGGTCTCCAATTCTCTTCGAGCCATTCGTTGAATCAGCCCGTTATGCAGCCAACTATCGCAATTATCACTGGCAATTCATCCGTAGAACCAAACTGGACAGGAGTATCAATACCCCAAAGAAGATCAGCCCATATCCGGCGAAGGCGGATCAGATTCTCGATAAGCCGAGTTCCGATGGTGGCGGCAACTTTGGCCGTTTGGCGCGCACCGGCATGATGGATTCGTACATGGCGAAGCTCAATGAGGTTCAACTGTGCGGCATCAAGGCCACCTACTGGCGGCAGTTCCTAAAGGCGTTCCAAGAGAGCAGCACCGAGGCCGAGGCCCGCTCGGCCTTGGAGAAGCTGAGACGAAGAATCCAACAGGCGACCCATCTCCCGTCACCCAAGGCGCAATCGGCACTTGCAATAATTGCGGAACTTGAAAGGCTGCTTGACATAGGGGAATGATGGGAGCGCCCTATAACAACTGGTTGCAGCGAACGGCGCTGCGAGCGTGGTCGGCCGAATTCGGGGACGCGCTATGCGCGCCCCCGAACAAGCGAATGGAGGGCATCGCCGTTGGCCCGGGGAAAACATGTTTGACAATGTGTCTTCTTGAATGTTCACCGTGATGTACATTTGGGAGGATTTGTCATGAAAACAGTTACCTTCACAGTTTTAGGAAAAAGGCATCCGTCTTCCTTGCCGAGGTGGAGCATGGCGAGAGTATTGTGCTTTTGCGACGTGGGAAACCTATTGCTGAAGTAATTCCCTTCTCCGACAAGAGGCGGCAAACGCCATCTTGGAAACGGCCAGGTGTTCGTTTGCAGATTCAAGGATGCGATATGTACCATCTTGGTGCCTGAGATCATTTCCGGACTGAATCGAAGACAGGGGGAGCAAACTTTATCGAAACGTGATTAATGTACTGCGAGCGATGGATTCGTTGCATGTTGCCTGTGCACTGGAATGGCGAGCAGAGCTATTTGCTACTGCCGACAGACGACAGTTGAAAGGCGCTAGAAATGCTGGACTTCTTGCGGAATATATCGGCCAATAAGGCGCTGCAGGGGACCCCAGACAACTCGGCGGTAGTTGTTCCGCCGTGCTCCGCACCAAGTCAATTGCACATTGAAGGCTGGTTGCCCCGCAGATTTGGCGGCCCTGAGCAGCGCCGTTGGGTCGCTTACGAAGAGGAAAGGAGGGGCCACGGCAAGCTTCAAGGTTGGCACATGCACCGTGACGCTCGACGGCTACGCTCGTCAGGGGGGCACGACTCGAATGACATGCCTATCGAACGCCGCGCTTGAACTTTCGGAGAAGGGAGTCGAACTTTTTGTCCTGCATGGCGGGAACATTGTCGCCCACTAGCGGACGCCCAGCGTAGATACCAAGGACTGCCTGACAAGGCAGTAGTGCCGACGCCTCGTCTACGGATTGAGCTGAGGGGCGACACCGGGGAACCCGGACGGCAGGATCCAGGTCTCCTCGGTGGCGGCTTCCACTTCCGCCCTGGTGAACGGCTGCGGCCTGGCCACGTTGGCGACCCAGTCGTCGGTTTGATCGTTGAAGTGGGCGCTGTCCGGGTCGTCGACCTGGCCGCCGGCGAGCGTGATATAGGTGCGGATGATCCCGCCATCGAAGTCCATCACCGTTCGCATGACGGGCCCTTTCCACACATCGAACAGTTCGGGTGGGTTGCCGTTTTCGAACAGCACGCTGTCCGCACAGTCCACGGTGTAGCCGGTTCCATCGAGGGGATATGGCCCCCTGTCCAGCCCTGTCACCCACGGCGACGACGCATTGTTGAGCGTTGCCGTGTGGATCGCGTCCCAGCGCCAGCCGGACGGATCGGGTCCCAGTAGCGCCGACAGGTGGGCAACCGATCGGTGGAACGCCTCGAGAAGCTGTTCATCCCGCGTCTCAACGGTACCTTCGGTCGCGGTGTCATCGAAGTAGTTCACGCCGGTCGCGCTGGGGAACGGGGCTGTCCCAGCATCGATGGCGTCGATGTTGTCCGCTGTGGCGTCGAGGAAGTAGACCAGGGGCCGGGCATAGTACTGGCCGTAGTCGCCGTTGAAACTGGTGAACAGGTCCGGGATGAGGTCGTCCTCGAAGATTTCCTGGAAAGCAGTCGGCCACCAGGTGGCGTACAGGGCGGCGGCGGGGGAGTCCCCGGACGCGAGGTAGTCCCAGTCTTGCAAGAGGCTCAATGCCGCCTGGTCATCGGTATCGACCAGGTCCGGGCGCCGGTCTGCCGCCTGGAGCAGGTAGGGAACTAGGCGGCGCGCCATGAGGGAATCCACGTCGCCCTGGAGCGCCACCATATCCTCTGCCGAAACGGGGGTGCCTGCGGCGATGCGTGAACGCAACCACTGGTCGATGCGCCTGGCCCGCATGCCGGATGCATAGGTTGCGCCGAGGTAGGTGCCATCGTTGAGGGGGTCGCCGTCCGCCGTGTCGCCCGAAGGGTCGTTGTTGGCGGTCACCAGGAAGCCTGCGGGAGGGTTGTAGGCGTGTGGAATCTGGTCTGGCGGGATGGTGTCGCCGGTCCACTCGAATCCCCCGGTTCCTGGCAAGGCGTACCACGGCGGGGAGCCATCGTCTCCTTGGCGTATGGGGAGTCTGGTCGTGGGGTCGTAGGCGATGTCGCCATCCACGGTGGCGAAGACGAAATTTCCGGCGCCCAGCTTGTGCGCCTCCATCGCTGTCCGGATGTCGTCGATATCATGGGCCAAGATGAACTTGAGAATGGTTCCCAGGGTGGAACCGTCCGGTTCGCCGGCCCATTTCATGGATATGACCAGCTCCTCCGGAAGACCGAGGAGTTCTGGGGGAAGCACGGGTCCGTGGTGGGGCACGCGCTTCACCTGATGGACCTCTTCTGTATAGCTCCCGTCCGCCTGCCGGATCCGGAAGGTCTCGTCCCAGGTCTCGTAAGGGACGACTTCGCGCTCGAACCAGACGCCTCCGCCGGGCGCGGCCGGTCCGGTCGCAGGCACCTCGAGGTAGAGGTCTGTCACGTCGAAATAGCTGGTCGTCACGCCCCACCCCACGCGGTCGTTGTGCCCGAGAATGATCCCGGGGCCGCCGGCCGCCACGACACCCATGATATCCAGGTCGCCGCCGGCCTGCCTGGTGTTCAGATGCACCTGGTGGAAGAGATTGGGCGTATCGATCCCCATGTGCGGATCGTTCGCCAGCAGCGGGAAGCCGGACGAGGTGTGCTCCCCGTGCACGACCCAGGCGTTGCTGGCGGAAAAGCGCTTGAACAGGTCCAACGCCTGGATTCGGGGCAGTGCGGCGAGCACCTGGCGCCGCTTCTCCGGCTGCGCCATGAGCGTCTCGATGTGTGCGCGCAGTTCGGGCGGCCAGTGGACGCGCGCCCCGTGTGACGGCGCGGGCGCGCCCTCGTGGCTTGCAGGGGACACGGCGCGCCCTGCCGCAACCGCCGCAACCTGCGCGTCCGGCACGGTATACGCATCCTCGATGGGCGCGAGCTTCAGCAGGTCCAACATCGCGTCGTCTCCGAGGGCGATGTCGAGGATCGTGATGGTGAGTTCGAGCAGGGGGTCCGGGCCGAGGGTGATCCCGAACATGTAGTCCATGGCGAATAGTTGCGGCACGGTGTAGTAGTCTGGGCGATAGTCCAGGGCAATCATCGCATCAGGAAGAGAGGCCCCGTTTCGTCCCGCCAGGGCGTCGTCGATGTACCCATTGACGCCTTCCACGTAGGCCTCGAACCAGCCAAGCTCGCGATCCCGCACCCCCTCCCAGGCTGCCATCTCGTCTTCTGCGTGCGCGATGGGTCTGAGCGCGCGCACCAGCATGTCCTCGCCAAGCGAGCCGCTGCCATGGATCTCGGTCTTGCGGCCAAGGGCCTGTAACCGGTTGAGTTCCATCTGGAACAGGCGCTGGTGGGCGGCGAGATACCCTTGGGCGAAAAACAGATCGTGGTCGTTCTCGGCGTAGATGTGCGGGGCGCCGGTGGTATCGAACCGCACCTCGACCGGGCTGGAAAGCGTGCCCCGCGGAGGTATCGGTGTCGGTGTTGCCGGCTCGGGGGTCATCGTTGCCGGCTCGGGGGTCATCGTTGCCGGCTCGGGGGTCATCGTTGCCGGCTCGGGCGTCGATGACAACGGCGTTGCCGATGGGGCTGGCGGTGTCGTTGTGGCCGGCGATTCGGTGGGGGTCACCTCGGGCACCGGGCTCGAGGTGACATCATCGTCGCCGGAATGCCCGCAGGCGACCAGTGCGGCACAAGACAGAACGGCGATCGCGATAGAGCGTACCGCGATCCATCCCACGGATGGAGCGGCGAGGTGCGAACTATGTGACATTGTTGACCTCTCTCGTGGCTGTCGTTGGCGACATGGTGGACCGTGTGCCGGGAAGTATAGCCACAGAACCGGGCCATCGCCACAGAAAGCGAGGTGGACCGTTGGTGCCACGTCCCGGCGAACAGGGACGCCGGGGCTGCTCGGGCCGACGGTCGCGGGGCCGGCCGGGTCAGGGGCTGCGGTTCCCGGGTCACCGCACGCGTAGCGCCACGTCGCCGATGAAACCCAGGGTCGAGGTGGCGCATGTGCGCCAGTCGTACTTCCTGGCTCGTGCGGCGAGGCCGACCGCGCTCCGGGTCCGCCTGGCGGGATCGTCGAGGAGCCGGGCGATGGCTCCGGCCAGCGCTTCCGGGTTCTCGGGATCGGCGTATTCGGCGTCGCTGGCGCAGAAATCGGGCATCGGCAGCCGGTCGGAGCAGACCATGGGCAAGCCCGCGGCCATCATCTCCAGGAGCGCGTTCGGGCAGGTCTCGCTCGAGGATGCGAACAGGCCTATATGGGCTGCGGCGCAGGTCTCCGGGAGACGGTCGTGCGGCACCCAGGGCGTGATGGTGACGTGGGCCTGGAGACGTTCCTCGACAATGGCGGCGCGGACCTGGCCAATCATGGGCGCCCTTGGCGTGCCGGCAAGATCGAGGTGCAGATCGTGGTATCCCCGGCGCCGGAGAAGGGCCAGGGCGAGGACGACCCTGTCCTGGTGCTTGTAGGCGTCGATCGTGGAAACGTACAGGAGCCGCCTCGGCGCTCGAGCGGCTCGAGCCGCGGGATCCGGCAGTCGGAACCGCGGGTCCACCCCGTTCGGGATGACGGCGACCCGGGCTCGAGTCCCGGGCACGGCCAGCGTGGCCTTGAACCGTCCGAAACTCGAGGGGAACACCAGGCCGTCGGCTGCCTGTATCGACGCGCGAACCCGGCGCCGGAGGAACTCGAGCCGCAGCCGGTGGAGGCCGGGACCGTACCTGGCCGCTTCTCGAGGTTGGAACAGCAACATGTTCTGGATGAGCACGACCGCCCTGGTGCGGGTGGGAAGCCGGCGGGGAAGTACGCCGCCGGGAGCGAATAGGGCGTCTGGACGCAAGGTGTCGAGGAGGCGGGGAAAGGCGCGATCGTGCCACAGCCGGCGAGCGACGATGCCGCGTTCGAGGATGCCGACGGTGTGGACGTCGAGCCAGGGTCGCGTTCGGGCGAGCGGCTCCAACTCCATCCCCAGGCCCGGATGGCAAACCACGGTCACCTTGCCGAATGGCTGTGGTGTTTCGGCGTACTTCAGAAGGGAGGTGACGTGGATACGTCCACCGCCGCTACGCAAGTTGTGGGCGTCGATCACGAGGTGCACACGACCTCCTCGAGCCGGGTGTGTGCCCGGCACCCATCTCAGGTGTACGGTTCCAGCAGCGCCTCCACGTCCGACTCGCCGAGGGAGACCAGCCAGTCGGAAGGACCCTTGAGGGCGGCGTCCGCCATCGCCCGCTTGCTTGCCTGGAGGGACAGCACCCGCTCCTCCACGCTGCCCGCCACGACGATCCGTGTGACCACCACCGGCCTGGTCTGGCCGATCCTGTGCACGCGATCGGTGGCCTGGGCCTCGACGGCCGGATTCCACCAGGGATCCACGTGGAAGACGTAGTCCGCCGCCGTGAGGTTGAGGCCGCTTCCGCCCGCCTTGAGCGAAATGAGGAACACGTCCGGTCCATCCGGGGCCTGGAAGCGATCGACCACCCGGCCACGATCTCGAGTCGAACCGTCCAGCCGCGTCCAGGTGATGCCGCCACGGTCCAGGGCACTTTCCAGGATATCCAGGTAGGAGGTCCACTGGGAGAAGACCAGTGCCCGGTGGCCCTCTTCCCGCAATGTCTCGAGCTGCTCCAACAGCACGGCGACCTTGCTGCTGGTGTACGTCTTCGAGAAGCCGGACCCAGGCACGAGTGCGGGATGACAGCAGGCCTGCCGGAGCCGGAGGAGGACCCGGAGGATGTCCACCTTGCCTGCCCGGAGTCCTTTCCTGGCCAGGACGCGCTGGACTTCAGCTCGCCCCGATCGGCGAATGGCTTCGTAAACTTCCCGTTCTTCCTGGGTGAACCGGGGCTTGAGCACCATTTCCGTCTTGGGAGGCAGGTCGCGCTCCACATCCTTCTTGAGCCGCCGGAGGATGAACGGCTGAACGCGAATCCGAAGGCGCTCCACCGCCCCTCTTTCCCCGTCTCGAACAGGCCGGACGAACTGCTCCTCGAAACGCTTCAACGACCCCAGCATGCCCGGGTTGAGAAACTCGAGCAGGCTCCAGAGTTCTTCGAGCCGGTTTTCGACCGGTGTGCCGGTCAGTGCCAGCCGGAACGGGGCCTGAAGTGCTCGAGCGGCTCGAGACGTCTGGCTGCGCGGGTTCTTGATCGCCTGCGCCTCGTCCAAGATCACGCGGTGCCACGCCATGGCCGCGAGTCGCCGGACGTCCCGGCGGAGTATCGCGAAGCTGGTCACGACAACATCTACCACGTCAAGATCGCCGAGGTCCCGGTCCGGCCCATGGTAGACGTAGACGTTCAACGATGGAGCCGCTCGTGCCGCTTCGGCGGCCCAGTTGTCGAGCACGCTCGTGGGGGCCACGACCAGCGTGGGGCCGGCTTCCGGTGGGTCGAGGAGAAGGTGCGCCAGGGCCTGAATGGTCTTCCCCAGGCCCATGTCGTCGGCGAGAATGCCGCCCATGCCCAGGCCTTCCAGGTGCGCAAGCCACGAGACGCCCTCGAGCTGGTAGGGGCGAAGGGTGACCGCGATGTCTTCCGGAGGCTCTACCGGCACGACTCGCGCGCGATCGAAAACGGCTTGTCGTATCCTCTCGAGGTCCGGCGCGCAGTCGGCCGCGGCCATGAGTTGCGCCCGCACCGGTCCGCCGGTGGCCGTCGACGCCGACACGGAGGGCTCCAGCAAGGCCTCCAGCAGCAGGCCGTACCGATCCATCCAGTCGGCCGGGAGGCGGGCGAAACCGCCCTCCTCGAGGCAGACGAGGTGCCGTCCTTGCCGCCAG
>JAJRTE010000029.1 GCA_024278455.1 Myxococcota bacterium | reverse complement strand
TTGAGGTGGTTGAGCAGGTTGGTGAGGCCGATGGCGTCCACGTCGAAGACGGCGGTGGCGTCCGGGTAGTTTCCGAGCTTGGGAGGGTCTCCGGTCACGGCGAGGATGTTCCGAATGCCGAGTGCCCATGCTCCGAGCAGGTCGGACTGCATCCCGATGACGTTCCGGTCACGGCAGGTGTAGTGCAGCAGCACCTCGATGCCGACGCGGCGTTGGATCAACAGCGCCATGGCCAGGGCCGACATGCGGGAACTGGCTCGAGGCCCGTCGGGGATGTTGATGGCGTCGACGCCGTGGTGGTGGAGTCGCCGCGCGTACCCCAGTTCCTTGTCCGCGTTGACGCCTCGAGGCGACACCAGTTCGCACAGGGTGACGAACCGGCCGTCCTCGAGTCTGCATGCCAGGCGTGACTTCCGGCGGCGGTCATAGGGCTTGATATCCGGTGCGTGGTCCACGGACGGCACAGTGACTTCGAACCTGGCGGCCGGACGCGATGGCTCGATGGCCAGGACGGCCCTTCGGATGGCTCGAATATGGTCCGGCGTGGTCCCGCAGCACCCGCCGACGACAGTCGCCCCGGTCTGGATCAGGCGCTTGGCGAACTCCGCCATGTATTCCGGGGAGGAAAGATAGATGGTTCGTCCCTCGATGATCCGGGGTGTTCCCGCGTTGGGCATGATGGAGATCGGCTTGCTGGTGCGCCCGACGATGTGCTCGAGCGCGTCGAGCATCTCCTTGGACCCGACGGCGCAGTTGAATCCGACCACGTCCGCGCCGAAGGCATCGAGCTTCTCGACCGCTTCGGTCACCGGCGTGCCGACGGCGAGATTGGCCCCGTTGCTGAGCACGACCTGAGCGATGACCGGCAGGTCGCACTCGTCCCGGACCGCCTGGATCGCCTGCTGGATTTCGGACAGGTACAGGAAGGTCTCGAGGATGATGAGGTCCACGCCGCCGGCTGCCAGGGCGCGCACCCTTCTCGCGAAGTCGGCTCGAGCCTCGTCGAGGCCCACGCGGCCCAGGGGTTCGATGGGGACACCGAGCGGCCCGATGGAGCCGGCGACGTACCTGTCGTCCCCGGCAACCTCGCGGGCGATCTCGGCCCCTCGGCGATTGATTTCGTCGACCTTGGCCGCCAGGCCGTGCGGCTCGAGCTTGTAGGTGCTCGCCCCAAAGGTGTTGGTCTCGATGACGTCCGCCCCTGCTTGCAAGTAGGCCTCGTGTATCTGCTTCACGAGGTGGGGCATGTTCAGGTTGAGGGCGTCGTAGCATTGGTTGACGTAGACGCCGTTGGCGTACAACATCGTGCCCATGCCCCCATCGAACACGATGGTGCCCTTGGTCAGTCGTTCTCTGAATGGCATCCTCATCAGGCTCTTCTCCTGCGGTATCCGTCGGTGCACCGCGTCGCGGCACGCCCGGCGAGGCACCGTGCGACAGGGGTCCAGGCGATGTCAGGGCTCATCGACAGGAGAGTTCTGCCGGTGGGCGCAGGTCGCACGACATCATACTGTGCCACACTGGCAGCGAAATGACACCCATTTTGACGCACTCCGGACGGGAGGCGAAGCCAACCGTCACCGGTACGGCGGGCGGCCTGGGTCGAGGTGTGCGGCTTCGATCTTCTCCGCCTACCATTGCCCCGACTGGGGCCGGGCGAGGCGCTCGTAGTACCCCTGCCCGAAAAACAGCAGGTAGAGGGCGTCGATGTCGACGACGGCCGAGCCAGAGCCGGCGACCGGTGCAAACGGTCCGGGCGTGTCCAGAACCGACCAGGTGCCGTCGAGGCTGGTTGCCACGTCGAGGGCATAGAGCGTGCTCGAAATGTCGTAGTAGCTCATGCCTCCGAAAAGCAGGAGTTCCGACGCCTCGACATGGAACGTGACGGTACTGCCAGCCAGCCCGGGCGGCGGTGTCCCGTCGGGCTGAAGCCGCGTCCACGCGGCAGTGGCGGGGTCGAACGCCCACAGGTCGTCATTCCGGGCGTAGATGCCATCCCCACCGAACATCAACACGCGGTCATGGATCGAGTCGAACTCGAGGCACTGGCGCTCGCGGGGTCCGGGGCTGTCGCTCGACCCGTCGTTGAGGAGGGTCCAGGCAGGCGTTGCCGGGGGCAACGTCAGGCCCCACACCGCGGCAGACAACCGGTAGAAACTCCGGCCGCCGTGGATGAGCATCTGACCATCCACGGGGTCGAACGCCGCTGCGTGGAAGACTCGAGGCGCCGGGGTATCGCCGCCGGGGGCAAGGCGGGTCCAGGAGCCGCTCTCCGAGGAGGCGAAAGAGAGGATCCAGGCGTCCGCGTAGAGATCGTAGTACCCCTTCCCGCCGAAGACGACCACCTGGTCGTTTGCAGCGTCGAAGACGGCCGCATGGCCGAAGCGCGGCTCCGGGGTCCCGTCAGACGGGTCGGGGGCTGGCTCGAGGATCTCCCAGGCGCCGGTGTTGCCGCCGGAGAGGTCCAACACGTAGACATCGCCCACGATGTCGTAGGTCGTCCGGCCGCCGAATACGACAACGCGTTCCCGGATCGGGTCGTAGACCGTGGCATGGTCTGCCAGGCCGACCGGAAGGGCAGCCAGGGGCCCGTTTTCGTCGATCTTGCCATCGCAGTCGTTGTCGCGGCCGTCGGTGGGGAGTTCGGGTGCACTCGGGTTGGTGTCCGCCTCCAGGTCATCGCAATCGAGACCGTTGTCCACGTACCCCACGGGCTGGTCGCAGGTCACCTGGGTGCGGTCGGGATGACCATAGCCATCGCTGTCCGCGTCCTGGTACCACGTGGCGCCATCGACGGCGTCGGTCCCGTCGGTCACGCCATCGCAGTCGTCGTCCTTGCCGTTGCACATTTCGGTCGCCCCGGGGTTGACCGTCGGATCGGAATCGTTGCAGTCGGTTCCCTCGGCCACGTACCCGTCCGGTTGCGTGCAGTTCAGTTGCGAGGACAGGGCGGTTCCATATCCGTCTCCGTCCACGTCCAGGTACCAGGTCGGTGCGTCGGCGGCGTCGGGTTCGTCGGTGGTCCCATCGCAGTCGTCGTCCTTGTCGTTGCACAACTCCACGGCTGCAGCATGGACGGAGGCGTCGCCATCGTCGCAGTCGTCCAAGGAGGGCACATAGCCTTCCGGCTGGTAGCACGCGACCTGGGGCGCGTCCGGGTCGCCGTGGTCGTCGCCGTCCGCGTCCTGGTACCAGGTACTCGCGTCCACCGCGGCGGGCTCGTCGATGGCCCCGTTGCAGTCGTCGTCCTTGCCGTTGCAGAGTTCGTTCGAGCCCGGGAAGACGTCGGCGTCGAAGTCGTCGCAGTCTCCGGGCTCGTCGACGTAGAAGTCGCTCGGAGCGGAGCATGCCAGGAACTCGGTATCGGCGTCTCCGTAGCCGTCCCCATCCCGATCGATGTACCAGGCCCAGGTCATGTCCTCGTCGATCAGGCCGTCGCAATCCTGGTCGACCCCGTCGCAGATCTCGGCAGCGTCCGGATGGATCGATGCCACGGAGTCGTTGCAATCGCCGGTGTCCGGCAGATAGCCAGGCGGCTGGTCGCACGCGGCGACGCCTCCGGCGATGCTGCCGTAGCCATCCTGGTCCACATCGGGGTACCAGGTGGCGGAGTCGGTTGGGTCGTCGTCGATGACGCCGTTGCAGTCCTGGTCGATGTCGTCGCAGACCTCGGCCATCCCTGGAGGGCTACCGGCGTCGGCGTCGTTGCAGTCCGATCCGTCGGGGACGTAGACCTCCGGTTGTTTGCAGAAGCTCACGCTCTGGCCCGGGTCGCCGTATCCATCTTCATCGGCGTCCAGGTAGTAGGTTTCGGAGTCGGCGGTGTCCTCGTCGACGAGGCCGTCGCAGTCGTCGTCCACCGAGTTGCAGGTTTCTGCCACGCCGGGGTTGACGGCCGCGTCCAGATCGTTGCAGTCCCCGCCCTGCTCGAGGAACACGGTCGATGGCGGCGAGCATGCCGTGGCGGTGGTCTCGTCGTCGCCGTAGCCGTCGCCGTCTCGATCGAGGTAGTAGATGGTGCCGACCTCTTCATCGACAAGGCCGTCGCAGTCCTGGTCCTGGTTGTCGCACACCTCTTCTGCGGCCGGGTGGATGGCCGGATCCAGGTCGTTGCAGTCTCCGCCGGTCCCGACATAGCCCTCGGTCGTGCAACTGACGATGGTGTCGGCGTCGTTGCCCCAGCCATCGCCGTCGACGTCGGCGTAGAGGGTGGTCTGGCCTCCCTCGTCTACCTGGCCGTCGCAGTTGTTGTCCACGCCGTCGCAGGGTTCGTCGGCGCCGGGGTAGGTCGTCGGCGAATCGTCGTCGCAGTCCTCGTCGTTGTCCGCCAGCCCCTCGCTGGGCGAGCAGGCCAGGATCGGGTCCCCAGCGCCGAAGCCGTCCCCGTCGGTGTCGGCGTAGAACGCTGTTCCGTCGGCAGGCGACTCGTCCACATCGGCGTCGCAATCGTTGTCCAGGCCGTCACACCGCTCGTCCGCGCCCGGATAGGTGGCCGGGTCGGTGTCGTCGCAATCATCCCCGAGGGCCACCTGTCCCTGCGACGACCCGCAGCCGGGGACGCCGGTATCGGGGTCTCCGTGTCCGTCGCCGTCGCCGTCGGTGTAGAAGAGGGTATCGCCGGCATTGTCTGCCAGCCCGTCGCAGTCGTTGTCCAGCCCGTCGCAAATCTCCGTGGCGCCGGGATTGACTTCGGCGTTGCTGTCGTCGCAGTCTCCGGTGACGGTCACGTAGCCGTCTGGCGGAGAGCAGGCCTGCAAAGTGCCGCTCGTGGCCCCGAAGCCGTCGCCGTCGCCGTCGGGGTAGACGGTGATGGCGTCCGCGGCCTCCTCGTCCCGCGCGCCGTCGCAGTCGTTGTCCAGCCCGTCACAGATCTCCTCCGCGTCCGGGTAGACCGACGCTGACGTATCGTCGCAATCTCCCCCGGACAGGGCGTAGCCGTCGAGAAGGTCGCAGGACATCTCGGCGCCGTCCTCGAGCCCATACCCGTCGCCGTCGGTGTCGGCATAGATCGGGAAGGCATCGGCAGCGTCCTCGTCGATTTCGGCGTCGCAATCGTCGTCGGCGCCGTTGCAGACCTCGGTGGCGCCCGGGTAGACGCTGGCGTCCTGGTCGTCACAATCGCCGTCGGCCACCGTGACCCCATCGTCATCATCATCGGGGCTGGGGGGCTCGAGCCCGGTGCCGCTCAATTCGATGTCCAGGTTGGGGTTGTCCGGGTCGTCGGACGCGATGCGCCAAGTGCCCTGGAATGTACCGGCCGCGCCGGGGGAAAAGGCGATCCCGAGAGTGAGGGCATCCTCGCTCTGTAGCACGGTCCCGCTGGGGTCGGATGTGCCCGGGGCCAGGAGGAATGCGCCGTCGCCGTCGTCTGGAAAGTAGACCGCGTAGAGTGTCAGGGGACCGGAGCCGGGATTGGTGAGGGTGACCGACTCAAGGGACGTGTCCCCCACCTGGGTGTCGGGGAACGATATCGAGGTCACGTCGACCTGGATGCGGCCCGGCGTGGCCGGTGTCGACGTGGGTGGTGGGCTGGACGTCGCGTCGTCGTCGCCGCCGTCCGGGCAGCCTGCAAGGAACACCAGGAGGGGCAAGGTCACTCCGTGACGACACACACCGCGCAAGGCACGCCGCCCGGGATGGGAAGGTCGACAGTCTCCGCGCGGGCCGGGGGCACCCGGGGCTGACGGCACGTTCGATCGTGCCCATCGCAAAACAGCCATGGCAGCCTCCTCGTCATGCGTGTTGAGGGCGGGAGGCCGCGTCACTGCCTGGCCAGGAACCCGACGATGGTGTAGTCGTTCCGGTAGCCCTGCCAGACCTTGATCTGCAGCCGGTGGCCACCGGGGACGACCATGCCGGTTTCGCTGTGCCACTCGATCGGCCGCGCGTCGGTGTATCCCCAGTTTATGCCCCACCAGCCGCTGAACAGGTACCGGGAGGCGTCGGGGTCGTACAGGGTGAACGAGTCGAAAGCACCGGTGTAGTCTCGCCCCTGGACATGGATATCGGTGATGACCAATTCGTAGCCATCGGGCACCGTGTAGATGGTCGACCAGCCTGAGCTGGTATACTCGCCGGACAGGGTGACTCGAGGACTCGTGCCGCCGGTCACACTCATGCCGATGGGGTCGGCCTGGGCCTTGCCGACCGGAAGAAGCTGGCCCACGATGATCCCGAATTGGAGAAGGGCGATACCGCCGGCGGCCAGGGCCAGGAAACGAAGGGTTCGCTCACGCATGTTTGCCTCCATTGCTGCTCCGATGATGGTGTCCACGTCCACGACCGCAGTCGCCCTGACAGGCTATCACACTCCCTCGAGGAGTTCAATTTGCTTCGAATTCCTCAAATCCCCCCCCACAACGCGGAACCACGGTGTCGCAAGGCCGCCGGCGCGCGCCTACGTGCCGGAGGAACTCGATCGAGGATTCTCCCATTCCACGAGCGGGCGCAGCAACGCCTCGCTCAACGCATCGGAGCCGGCCTCGTCCGGGTCGCGCCAGGCGACGACCTTGACCACCCACCAGCGCAGTTGGCTCCTCACCTCGTACAGCCGGTCCCGCACCCGAGCCTCGGCAGGCACGGAGGTGGCACTGCTAAGCTCGAGCACTTCGCCATACCGCCCGTGGGCCTCGTCGAGCGCCTTCAGGAACCATGCGCCGCCCAGCGCCTCGACCACCGCTTCGTAGCCCTCGTCGTGGATGAATCCCAACCTCACCTTGGACTCGGCGTACTCCTCGGGGAAACTGAGAGCCAGAAACGACAATCCGTTAGCAAACAGATGATCGTACAACGCCCGAAGCTTCGGGAGTTCCGGCGCCACGTCGTCGGGCTGCAACAGCACGCCGGCCGCCCAGTTCTCCAGGTTCCGCCAGGCATGGTCGAGCGCTACATCGGCCTCCTGCCTCTTCCCCGAATCCCCCTCCGGCTGCGGCGACAACGCATCCTCGAGACCCATTGCCGCCGCCTCGAGACGCAACCGGGCCCGCTCCAGGAATTCCGGCCATTCCCCGCCTTCGTCCTCCAGCCTCTCCCTCTCGGAACGAGCTTGGGCAAGCAGCGCGTCAGTCAGAGCGAGCCCTCGAGCACCAGTCAACACGGGGAGCGCAACCATGGATGTGGCGTCGTAGATCCGAACCATAGTTCCTCCTTGTCCTTTGCCGGCTCCATCCTCACACCAGAGCAGCCCGGCGTGCTGCTCCGGTACACCACGGCCCAGGCAAACCACCCGGATCCAACTCTATGATACGTTGTGACCACACAGTGGTCAAGCGGCAATCGGTCGCGAACTGGCCGGCCTGGATCACTTCCGGTGACTCGAGAGTGATGTCTCCCCCCCCTCTGCCCCCTTGCCGGTGACTCGAGAGTGATGTCTCCCCCCCCTCTGCCCCCTTGCCGGTGACTCGAGAGTGATGTTTTTCCCTCCTCTGCCCCCTTGCCGGTGACTCGAGAGTGATGTCTCCCCCCCCTCTGCCCCCTTGCCGGTGACTCGAGAGTGATGTCTCCCCCCCCTCT
>JAJRTE010000028.1 GCA_024278455.1 Myxococcota bacterium | reverse complement strand
GAACGGGATGGGAACACCGAAGCGGCCGGGGTCCGGAGGTATCCAGCTCAACTGGGCAAACAACCCACACGCCAGGATCATCGAGAGGACCGGGACACGCAGCCACGGCCACCGGCCCAGGTCCGGCACCAGCACCGGTATCAACAGCCCGTACCCGGCAGCAAGATACCTCGAGGCACGATATGGACTCAAACCCAACACCACCAACCCCGACACGAAGGCTACCAGGCTCCAGACGGCCAACGTGCGCCGTCCCGGCAGGAGGGTCCGGACCCCGCCCAGTATCAACAACACGGTGAGCGGCGTACCCAGTGCTCGAGTCACCAGCACGGCAGGATAGAAGTGCCAGGCCCTCGTCCACGGCACGAATTCGCCGTCATACCGAAACGCGAGGTTGGACGAGACGAAATCGCGAAGCCGCGGAAGCGTCCAGGCGTACCACGGACCTGCCACGAGAACCACCAGGAGAATGCACAGCCCAAGGCCAAAAAGGGTACGGCGAGCGCCCTGACGATCGGGAGACGAGTCCCGGAGGACGAAGACCACGGCGCTCACCGCCGCTGCGCCCAGAAGGGCTGCGGCGACAACACCTCCTGAACGCCACAGCCCGCCTCCCCACGCTCCCAACGCGCCGACTCCCACGGCGAACACCCCGGCAACCACGACGCCAAGCCATCGCCTCGAGGCGAGCCGCCCGACGGCCAACGCCACAGCAAGCACCATGGGCGGACCGAGGAAAAACGCGAACGTCCACTTGACCATCAGCCCCGCACCCAGAAACAGCCCGAGAGTCGCGGACCACCCCGCGGAACGAAAGCCACGACTGTTCACCAGGCAGACGACACTTGCCAGCGACACCGCCATCAGCGGCACTTCGGTGTAGAAGGAGCCACGCAGAAAATGGACGTTGGCCACGACCGGACCCAGAGCGGCTGCGGCAAGACCGGCCAGGGGACCCGATACGCGACGCACTCCCTCGTACAGGAACAACACCAGGATGACGTACCAGATCCATAGACTCTGTACCGCCATGCCGACACTGCGATCCCCGGTGACAAAGTAGTGAGCCGCGGCAACAAGAGGTACGATAGGGGGGTACGGGGTCGGCTGGATGCAGGCGCTCAATCCTTCGCTCGACGCCCCCCGCAGGACATCCTCGAGGCAAAGGCTCATCGCGTACAACCTGGCGTCATCATCTCGAGTACGCGTGGCATCGAGGTGCACCCAGGCAGCCTGTTGAGCAACGGTGACGGCAGCCAGGACAAGTACGAGCACGGCAGCCCAACGTTCGAACCGCCCGGCACCACGCCCCGACATCACACTTGCGCCGCTTCCCTCCGCGCTGGGGAATTTCACACCATCCGCCCCGATTCTGCACGCCAAACGATGTGGTCTGACTGGCGGCGGCTAGCCAGTCTTGCGACCGGTATCCCCGCCAGTATCCGACTGCACCAGACCTGCCACCGCGTCGCGGTTCACTTTCACCTTCACCCTGTCCGCGATCTCGACAGTGAGGACCCGCTCCCCGATCTCGATGATCCGCGCATGAATTCCGCCCGCGACAACCACGTTGTCGCCCTTCTTCAACGCGGCCAGCATGGCACGACGCTCCTTGGCCTGCTTCTGCTGGGGACGAATGAGCAAGAAGTAGAAGATACCGAACAGGACCGCCATCATGACCATCGTCGACATGAAACTCGACTGGGGGCTTGCGGGCTTGGCCTGTGCCAGGACGAGATACCATGAGTACATCACGTTTTCCTCGAAATGAGCGGGAATACGCTCCTACTGCAGCCCGGCATGGAACGTTTCACAGAAGTCCCGCTTGAATTCCACGAACCGCCCGAACACGATCGCCTGGCGCGCCCGGGCCATGAGGTGTTGATAGAAATGCAGATTGTGCCACGTGTTCAACCGAGACGCCAGTATTTCTCGCGCCTGGTACAGGTGGCGGAGGTAGGCTCGACTGTAGTTCCGGCAGGTATAACACGAACACGATTCATCCAACGGCCTGTCGTCTCTCTGGTACCGCGCGTGTTTTATCACAAGCTTGCCTCGAGACGTAAACAGCAGTCCATTCCGTGCGGTTCTCGATGGCAACACACAGTCGAACATGTCGATACCACGTTCGATGCCCTCGAGGAGGTCCACCGGGGTTCCGACGCCCATCAGGTACCGCGGCTTCTCTTCGGGGAGCAGGGGAACGGTCACCTCGGTCATGGCCCACATCTCGGGCTTGGGCTCGCCGACACTCAATCCGCCGATGGCAAAGCCGTCGAAAGGGAGACCGGTCAGGGTGGCAGCCGACTCGAGACGAAGCCGGGCCAGCGTCCCGCCCTGCGCGATGGCAAAGAGCGCGATGCGGCGTTCTCCACGCGCCTTCAGGCACCTGGCTGCCCAGGCGGTGGTCCGCCGCACGGATTCGACGACCCGTTGTTCGTCCGCCGGATAGGAGACGCAATCATCCAACACCATCGCGATGTCGCTGCCCAAGGCCACCTGGATCTCGACGACCTTCTCCGGAGTGAATGTGTGCTTGGTTCCGTCCAGGTGGGACTTGAAGACGACACCAGCGTCAGTGACGTCGGACAGGTCGCCCAGGCTGAAGGCCTGGAATCCGCCGGAATCGGTGAGGATTGGCCCGTCCCAGTGCATGAACCGGTTGAGCCCGCCCAATCGTCCGATCAGCTCGTGCCCGGGCCGCAAGTAGAGATGGTAGGTGTTGGCGAGGAGAATCTGCGTGTTCATGCCGGCCAGTTCTTCAGGCGTCATCGCCTTGACCGACCCGGCGGTACCGACCGGCATGAAGGCTGGCGTGTCCACGGTACCACGAGGAAGAGTTACTCGTCCGCGCCGCGCGGCGGTCCTGTCGTCCCGGGCAAGAACTTCGAATCTCAGCCTTGTCATGCCTTCTCCACCTCCCCACCTGGTCCACGCTACGTCGCGGGCACCAGTCCGATTGCCTCGAGTCCCGTCACGTTATGAGCATGGCGTCCCCGAAGCTGTAGAAGCGATACCGGTTCTTCACGGCATCGGCATAGGTGCGAAGCAGCCGTTTCCGCCCCGCGAACGCACTCACCAGCATGAGGAGGCTCGAGCGGGGCACGTGAAAATTGGTAATCATGGCACCTACGGTTCGGAAGCGGTGGCCGGGGTAGATGAAGAGCGAGGTTTCGCCGGTCCATCCCTTCTCCTCGTCGACCCGCCGTCCTGTTGCCTGCCAGGCGGCGACGGTCTCGAGGGCCCGCACGGACGTGGTGCCCACTGCGATGACCCTCCTGCCCTCCTCGCGCGCTTTCGCCACGGCCTCGAGCGTCGGGGCGGGGATGTGAAACCACTCCGAATGCATGACATGGTCGGTCACGCGGGCCACGCGAACAGGACTGAAGGTGCCGAGTCCGACGTGGAGGGTCAGGAAGGCGGTTACGACACCGGTCTGGTGGAGGGCGCCGACCAGATCCTCGGTGAAGTGGAGACCGGCGGTGGGTGCGGCAGCGGACCCCGGCACGCGCGCAAAGACCGTCTGGTATCGCTCGCGGTCCACCGGGTCACGCCTCGCGTCCGGCGCCCGCTTGATATAGGGCGGAAGCGGCGTTTCGCCAATCTCCTCGAGCAGCTCGAGCACGGGACGCGGTGCTTCGACACGGACGCGCCACCCGTCCGGCGCCCATGCTTCCAGTACCATGGTGACGCCCGCGGGAAAGGCAAGGGACTCGCCAAGTTTCAACCTGGCCGATGGCGATAGCAGGGCGGTCCACTGCTCTGCGACGAGGCCCGGGGCACCCTTGGCGGCGCCGGTTCGAGCGAGCAACAGGGCCTCGACATGCCCACCGGTGGCCCGCCGTCCCCGCAAGCGAGCGGCGATTACCCGCGTGTTGTTGAGCACGAGCAGGTCGCCGGCACGCAACAGGTCGGGCAGATCCCGAAACCTGTGATGCCCCAGGTCCGGACGGCTCCTGTCGAGGTGCAACAACCTCGAGCCATCACGCATGGCATCCGGGTGCTGGGCTATCAGTTCGCCGGGAAGAACGAAATCGTAGGAATCGACCAGCAGGTCCTCATGGTTCACCGGGCCGCTCGAGGCGGATTCCTCCTCCCCGGCCATGTTCCGTGACCTCACCGGTGCTGCCCGACTCTGCATGGTCCCATTCATATCAGAACGTCCGGTTCGGGGCCACGACCAGCCTGCGCCGCTCCGTTCCCGGGTAGTAGTAGTCGAGGATTTCCTCAGCCGTGTGGCCGTCCAGGGCCATCTTGCGAGCGCCCCACTGGCACATGCCGACGCCGTGGCCGAACCCTTCGCCCTCAAACTCGAAGACGCCGTCGTGCTCCCTTACCACGAATCGGGTGGAACGCAACACCGTGTAGCCGATACACCGCCGGAAGGTGTTGCCGTCGAGCTTCACCGAGCCGTTCTCTCCAGTCACTTCCACGGACAGCGCCCTGCCGGACGGACTGCGCCGCTCCACCGACACGCCGGTCACGCGCTCGCTGTCGAACCCCGACGACCTCAGCAACCTGGCCATTCGATCAGCCGCGAGTTCGATATGCCACTTGGCGAATGGGGACTCGCTGCAAAAGGGACACCGCACGCCCGGAAGGGCATTCCGCGCCGATGGCCACACGTTCGACGCCACCTCGGTCACGCCGCCGCAAGTGGCGTGGTACCGGGCGTCGGCCATCTTGCCGTCCACGACCAGCACGATACCTCGAGTCGCCTTGACGGCCTGCGCGGCCCGTACGCTGTCGCTGTCGGACCCCGCGTAGACCTGGTCGCGCACGTCGGCTGCCAGGTCGTAGGGCTTGTCCGACGACGCGACGACGCGATTCCAGGCATAGGTCCTTGCGGCCACGGCCTGGGCCTCGAGGGCCTCCATGGGCCAGTAGGAGGGCATCTCGCCGGCGACGATACCCGGGAGGTACCGCTCGAGTTCCATGTGAGAGATCGCGATCAGGAGTCCCTGGTCGAGACGAAACTCGAGTGGCGATCGGAACTCCCGTCCGTTCAAGGTCACGAAAACGGCGGGCGTGGTCACGGCCAAACGACTGGTTTCCGCTGCGCCGGTGCCATACCTGACTCCTTTCTCCCCCGGCCACACCTTGACACACTCTTCCGGCGCACTGATGAGAGGTAACCGGGTGTCGGCGTCCAACACGGTGATGTCGAGGCCACACACGGATGCTTCCTCGAGAGTACTGGCGACGAGCACGCGAACGAACAGGTCCGCCGTCCCGGTCTCGGAACCAGCCCTCGCCAGAGGGATCGAGGAAAGTATGGACGCGACTCCCATGCACAGGCAGGCCAGTCGCAAGGGGAACGAGCGGGACGATATCCGGAGCACCTTGCCCTCAACCGGGGTTCGATCAGTCACTTTGCCAAAAGCCCTGCTGCCAGCGCCGCCTATTCCTGCGTTCTGTTCTTGAAGGCGGAGAAGAAATCCAAAGGAATCGGGAACAGCGTGGTGGAGTTGTTCTCCGTGGCCACCTCGGACAGGGTCTGGAGGTATCGCAACTGGAGGGAAGCAGGATTCTGCTGCAGGATGGCCGCTGCCTTCCCGAGCTTGACTGCAGCCTGGTGTTCGGCGTCGGCGAGGATGATCTTGGAGCGCCGTTCACGTTCGGCCTCGGCTTGGCGGGCCATGGCGCGCTGCATTTCCTGCGGGAGATCGATGTGCTTGATCTCCACGGCCGAGACCTTGATGCCCCAGGGCTCCGTATGCTTGTCCAGGATCGTCTGGATGGTCAGGTTCATCTTGTCACGTTCGGCCAGCAGGTCGTCGAGTTCGGCCTGGCCGGTCACGCTCCTGAGCGTGGTCTGCGAAAGCTGAGACGTTGCGAACAGGTAGTTCTCGACATCGATGATGGCCAACTTGGGGTCCATCACCCGGAAGTAGATCACGGCACTGACCTTGACGGACACGTTGTCCCGGGTGATCACGTCCTGGGGCGGCACGTCCATCGTGACGGTCCGAAGACTCACGGTGATCGCCCTGTCGACAAGGGGAATGAGGATGATGAGCCCAGGTCCCTTGACACCGGAAAAGCGACCCAATCGAAACACCACCGCGCGTTCATACTCCCGCATCACCTTGATCATCGACAACAAGACGACCACGACTGCCAAGACCGCCAGAATTTCAAACGTCATGGGGGCTCCTTCCTTTCATTCGGGTTTCGGCCTGACGTTCAGTATCAGTCCATTCACGTTTTCCACGACCACGAGACTACCAGCCGCAATGGGCTCACCGGAACGGGCTTCCCAGTATTCCCCGTGCAAGAACACACGCCCACTCTCCGTGTCGATGTCCTCGATGGCCTTGCCCACTACGGACATCAAACCCTCCCGTCCGCTTACCGGCTTCCTGAGATGCGTGCGAGCGACCAAATAGGCGATCGGCAACACGAACACGAGGCTCAGCACGGCGACGGTAATGTATACCGACGGTGACACCACCACCTGCAACGAGTCGAATTCGCCAAGGTCCTCGGGGCCGTCGAACAGCAGGATCGCGCCAAGAACGAGCGACCCGGCACCAGCAACAGACAGCAATCCGAAACTGCTCACGTAGACCTCCGCGACGAAACAAACACCTGCCAGGATCAAGAAGATCAACCCGCTCGCGTTATACGGCAACACACTCAATCCCGTCAACGCCAGAATGATACTCACCCCGCCGACAATGGCCGGAAAGATGGCACCGGGATGACTCATCTCCATGTAGATCCCCAACATGCCAAGCACGAACAAGACGTAGACCAGGTTGGGATTGCCCAGGAACGCCAGTGTCCTCTGCCGCAGGCTCATCCCCACTTCCTGCCGGACGGCGCCTCGCGTCCTCAGCACCCATTCGCCCGCCGATGTCTCGACGGTCCGCCCGTCCACCGCCTCGAGGAAATCCTCCACCGTGGTGGCAAGCATGTCGACGACATCGAGTTCGACGGCGACGTCAGACGTGATGGACACACTGTCCCGAACGGCCGACAGCGCCCATTCCACGTTGCGGTGCCGGAATTTGGCGATCGACTCCATGAACGCCAAGGTGTCGTTCTCGACCTTCTTGGCCATGACCTCCTTGTCGTCGAGAGAGCGCCTGCCGGATTTCCCATCCTCGCGATCGTCATCCCCGCCAGGGGCGCCGATACCCAACCCGACCGGATGAGCAGCCCCGATATTCGTCCCGGGAGCCATGGCGGCCACGTGAGACGCCATGGTGATGAACACGCCGGCACTGCCGGCTCGAGCCCCTGCGGGGCCGACCCACACGAGGATGGGAACGCGCGCGCCAAGGAAGGCCTTGACGATATCTCGAGTGGCTTCCAGGGCACCCCCGGGGGTGTCGAGTTCTATCACGACCGGCGATCCGGCCCGCTCTGCCTTCTTGATATTGTCCAACAGGTAGTCCGCCGTGCCCGCAAAGATACCGCCCTCGAGATGGAGAATCACGATGGAAGGCGGGGGCCCAGCGGGCTGTTCCGGAGGCGGCGAGGTCTCTGCATGGATCGACACCGCCACGAGCAAGACGCCAACAGCACTCCACCACCGCTTCGATAGGATTCTCCAGACGCGCGACAACTTATGCATACGGTCTCCAAAGGGTATTGACGGCGACGCTCGGCAATCCCTCGAACGTCGCCAGCCCCTCGAGCGCAGAAGCTCGAGAGGACTTCACGGACCTGCTGGGCCGGAACCGGCGGGCGGCTGCCTGGTGCATCGGTGGGGCGGCGGCACCCGTGAGCACATTCACGGGAGACGGGCGCCGGTGATCGACCTGGTGTCAATCGTATAGCCGCAAGCTCGCAGACGCATAGAGCAGCAGGTCGTCACGCACATAGGTGCTGTGCCCGAACAGCACGTAGCCGTCATCAATCAGCTTCAAGGTCATCGTGGCATCGGCCTCGAGGTCGTCCTGGACGCAAACCGACTTGGAGAAGTCGAACTTGGTCTGGATGGTACTCTCGTCGAACACGGATCCTTCGACCAGGAATTCGACCTTGCAGTCGGGCCCTCCAGGACCGAGCACGTAGCCGGTTCCCTGGAACCGATTGAACGTCTGCTGCAAGGAGAGGCGACCGGGATAGCTCGCGATCTGGCTGGCCGAATCGCCAGACCCGGAAGTCTCGAGCAGCGACAGGGTCAGATCCCACTCACCCTCCAGATCGGGCTCCGAGCCACAGCCCGTACCCCAGGCAACCAGACACCCAAGAATCAGAATCGATGGTGCTTTCATTTCCTGGACTCCTGTGCGAAAGTCGGTGTTGCACATGCTGGAGTCAAGCCGTGGTGCTTCCGATTCAGCGCTCTTCGGAACCAGAGCAACTCAGGAATTCACATGCCGGGATACCGCTCTTGGTTGGCTTGCCAGACTGGGTTCAGAATGGGGCAAGATCCAGCGGAAGTCAAGCACAAACTCGTCATTTCGCGCCGGATTCGGGCGGTTCGCCCTCCGCACCCCCCTCGAGCTGCTTCAACGCCAGCAGAAGCAGCTTCAGGTCCGCGTTGACCTTCCTCTTCATCTTGACGAGTTCTTCCGTGGCTTCGCCAAGAAGTTCGGCCGGATGCCGCGTGACACGCACCTGGTACCCGGCCCCCGAACCCGCCGGGAACGATTTGCCCCGAAGCGTATCGATGTCCGCATCCGTCTTCAGCACGTGCCGGACCGCCATCTGCCCCATCACCACCACGATACGCGGCCGGACAAGCGCAATCTCCCACTCGAGAAAACCGGCACAGGCTCCTGCTTCCTCCCTCGTCACAGACGCGCCCCCGCCCCGGCGACACTTGACCACGTTGGTCACGTACACTTGCGATCTCTCGAGGTGCAACACACCCTCGAGCATGCGGTCGAATATCTGTCCGGCCGGACCCTGGAACGGTCGCCCCGCGGCCTCGTCCGCCGCACTCGGCGCGCCCCCGACAAACATCAACGACACACCCGGCTTCCCCGTCCCGGGCACGACCCTCGCTCGAGTCGCTGCCCGGGGGCAGGACTGGCAAGCCGCCATCCGTTGGGCGAGAACGGCCAAAGTGGGCATGCGCTCCCTGTCCCGGCCGGGGAGATTTCCGGCATCCGGCCGGCCAGACGCCCGGGCCGCGCCATCCTCTTCCTGCCGATCGGACCCGATCAGTTCCGAAATGTCGGGCAGCTTGCTCGGGCCGAATCTCCCGGAACCCGGTGGAACCGGCTTCGACCTCGGCACAGTTCGCGGCCGCCTCTTCCTCTCACGGCCGGAAACGCCACCTCGAGCCGGCACCCGCTCGCCCCTGTCCCCCGTTCTCCCGGGGCGCGACTCCACGGCGAAGGAATCGATTCCTACGTGCTTCAGGTCCAAAAGGTAGGCACGGATGTCTTCTATCAACTCGAGCACCGCACCAGCGTCCGCAGCCCCATCGGCCGTCCGATTACCTTCGGGCATCCCGGCCCCTCCCTCCCTCGATGCCTAGCCCGGCGGCGACCAGATCGAGCAACCTCGCAGCCACCTCGTACTTGCTCATCAACGGCAATCGCTCGATACCACCGCCGGCGGACAAGATCGCGACCCGGTTGGTGTCACTCTCGAATCCCACACCCGGAACGCTGATGTCGTTCGCCACGATCAGATCACACCCCTTCCGCTCCAGCTTGTCGCGCGCACGGGCCTCGAGCGCCTCGGTCTCCATGGCGAAACCGACGAGGAACGGTCGCTCGGACCCGGCATCGAGCCGGCGGCGGCCGAGAGAAGCCAGGATGTCCGGGGTCGGATCGAGCGCCAGGGTCAAAGGCGTGCTGCTCTTCTTGAGCTTGCTGCTCGACACGTCCCTGGGTGCATAATCGGCGACGGCCGCGGCCATGATAGCGACGTCGATCTCCTCGTAACGTGCGTGGACCGCGTCGTGCATCTCTCGAGCGGTCATGACCCGCTCGACAACCACGCCCGGAGGGGGGGGCAAGGAGACCGGACCCGACACCAGGATCACCTGGGCCCCGCGATCCCGCGCGGCTCGAGCGACGGCGTAGCCCATCTTCCCCGACGAGCGGTTGGTGAGGTGGCGTACCGGGTCGATGGGTTCTCGAGTAGGCCCCGCGGTGACGAGAAGGCGCACGCCCTCGAAGTCTCGCGGGGACAGCACGCCTCGCACGGCTTCAAGGATCTCTTCCGGCTCGGCCATGCGCCCAGGGCCGTGCCCGGTGGCCAGATCCCCCTCCCCGACCGGCACCAGGTGCACCCCGCGCGACTCGAGCGTCTCGAGGTTCGCCCCGGTGGCCGGGTGCAGGTACATGGCGGTGTGCATGGCCGGGGCCATGACAACGGGGCACCTGGCCGCCAGGAGCAGGCAGCCGAGCAGGTCGGGGGCCAGCCCCAGCGCGGCCTTGGCCAGGGTGTCGGCGGTGGCGGGTGCGACGACGATGATCCCGGCCCATTCGGTCAAGGCGATGTGAGACTCCCCCCCCGCCCCGCCACTGTGAAACAGGTCCTTGCACACCGGCGATCCGGACAGGGCCTCGAACGTCATCGGCGCGACGAAGTGGGTCGCCGCTTCTGTCATGACCACGCGAACTCGAGCCCCAGCCTTGACCAGTAGCCGCAGCAGGCTGACCGACTTGAACGCGGCAATGCCGCCGGTGATGCACAGCAGCACGTTGGCATTCTGGACAGGATCCATCGAGGACACCTCGGCAAGCCCTGGCGAAGAGTGAAACGGGGAGTCGGCGACATCCCCGGTGGCACTATAGTGCGCGCGCCTGATCGTGTCAAGCGCGCGAACGGACCATAATCCACCACCCCCCTCTGAAGGAGGGGGGTAGGGCGTGGGTGGAAGGGGTGATGAAGCGTGCGAGGGGAGGAGTTCATGGCCGAAATGGGCGGACCATGCGAGTCTGCGATGGTTTCTTGGTGCAAGAGGGGTTTTGAACGCACACGAGTGCGTCACCCGGAGGCTCGGGTCAAATGCAAATCATGCAATGTCGTGCGGGCCAGATCGCCGTGCTATCCTGAGGGGCCCGGAGCAAGGGCTCGGATGCGGTGTCGAACTTCGTGAATCAGGCCGGTCGAAGGATGGGAGTGGCTCAGGCGTATCACGACCTGACGTGCGTGCGCCACCACACGGGCCGCCACGCAGACGATGTGTCGACGGATTGCTTTCATGCGTGCAGTCACCCACCAGCCACCCAACGCCAGCCGTTTCATCAGTGCGTTGAGATGGAATGCCAGCAGCATGATCGTCCACCAGGCAGCGTTCCTTCCGAATCTGGCGCTCGGCAAGATGCCCCCGGCCAGGTCGTTTCTCATCACCGCGTGGGCTTCTTCGCTCTTGCCACACCGTTTTCGATGCCACGCAATCAGTTCCGCACCATCCAGTTCTCGGTTCGTCACGAGCGCGTGCAGTTTGTATGTCCCCAGTTCACCAAACGTCATCGTCGCAAACGGAAATTCGAGCTGAATGTCGGGCAGCGGCTGCTCGGCGAGCACTTCCCGGACTACCAGAATGCTTCGACCTGACGATGCCCACAAGGCACCTTGCCGTCCCGAAACTGCGAGTAGACCACCATGTCCCGCCCGGCCACGCAGAAGTTCAGCGGCTGGTACGCCCTGTAGCCCTTGTAGCAATGGAACGCTTCGCGTTCGTGCGTTTCCACCAGTGTCGCATCCACGTCAATGGTCGCCTCCTCGACCGGCTCGTGTTCCTGCATCACTTCCAACAGCCCAGCCGATACCTCCCACAGCCCCCGCAGCCTCTCATGCTCTGGAATAATCACAGCCTTGCCAACCTCCCGCTCCACATCCTGGTCCGCTCCATGAAACGAATCCACAAATCGAAACACCGTCGATGCGCCTGGAAGCCCCACTTCGCCTGCCTTGCTCATCAGCTTCAGCTTCGCTCGCCTTTCACGACGACTCAGTCCCGCGCAGGCCACTGCCCGAAGCACTCGAACCAATCCCGCGTCTCCTCGCAACAACTCCAGGTCCGGGACGTGTTCGCCCCCTGCCAAATTCAACAGAACCAGCGCCGTGGCTCCGGAAGTCTCCGTGGTCTCATACTGGAAGGGAAGGCCTGTTTGCTGCATCATCTCTTCACCCCGTTGGTGAGAGTCTTTGTTCTGACAACTACAATGATCCCTTGTGATCTCAAGGGCAACGGGGTTGTTTATCCTTTTGGCCGGTGGATTGGGGCGGATTGAACGAGCAGGAGTGCGGCAACGCCGCGCGACGAGCGCCGCGGAAAGGTTGCTCCGCTTCGTGAGATGGGCATGCGGGGCGGAAAACGGCGTTGCCCTCCCTCCTCCCTGGCGATATGCTTCACCGGAACGCCGCCCCGTTGCCGGCACGCGGCCAACCCAGGAGGAGCACCATGTCCGGGAAGCGGATCGACGAGAATCGGCCGAAGGTCACTCTCAACACGATGACCATCCATCGTTTCCGGCGCGTGACACCGGACACGGAACTCCAGTTTCGGCCCGGCATGAACGTGCTCATTGGCAAGAACGCCACGGGCAAGACCGCGCTGCTCAGGCTGATCTCCATGGCGTTGCGAACCGACTTCGAGGAAGTCGGCCAGGAGCCTTTCGAACTGGCCTACGAGCTGACCTGCGGCGAAGCGACGGTGGCCGTGGAAATCAAGAACGAGCGGAGAGAGGTTCGAAAGGGGATCCTCGTCCGTTCTCGCAAGACGGTATGGGTCCCTTCCGCCAGGGCCGTGGCACGGTATCGGGATACCGGGAAAGAGGCGACGGTGGAACTGCGGGAGGGCGTTGTCTTTTTCAAGGGACTCGGGGAGGAGGACAAGGTACGTGCCGGCGGACGCTCCCCTTGGTGGGATGTCCAGTGCGCGGTTCAGGAGTTCCTCGCCGCGGGGGTCCTCGATCCGAAACAGAGGGAAGACCAGCGGGACGACGCTCTGGACGCGGTGGCGGACGATCTCGAGGAAACCTGGGAGGACCGTGTCCGGTTCGACGAGGCGCTGGAGTTCTACCGGCTGATCCTGGGGGAGGACAACGAGTACGAGGACAAGGCGGAATGCCTGCTTCCGGCATGGCGATCTTTCCTCCCGGCCGGCCTCTATCGGGAGATACGAAAGAAATTCGGCAGTCGCGGCGAGTCGAGCTTGACGCTCACATCGGAGCGGTTGCCCTTCCTCGCGGTGGCCGTTCAGGTGCTCGGATTCGCGAAAGCCCGCGTGAGGGCCGAGGTCGTCGAGGTGGACGATCAGAACAGGAAGCGTGTTGGCAATCTCAGGTTCTGGTTCGACACGAAAGACGGTCGCGTTCTCCGCGAGGACCACCTCAGCTTCGGTCAGAAGCGGATGTTCGCCCTAGTCTACTACCTGCACCTGAACCCGGATGTGGCCATCGTGGACGAGCCCACCAACGGCCTGCACCACGAATGGATCGCCTATCTCGTCGAGCAGCTTGGCAAGCGGCAAACCTTCGTCGCCACCCAGCACCCCCTGTTGCTCGACTTTCTGACCTTCGAATCGGCCGCGGAGGTCCGTTCGACGTTCGTGCAGTGCCGATCCGAGCCGGGCGGGGAGGACAAAAAAGAGGAGACGTGGCACTGGTCCTCCATGACCGAGGAGGACGCACAACGTTTCCATGACGCCTACGTCACCGGAGTGCAGTTCGTGAGCGAGATCCTGGCAGCCAAGGGGTTGTGGTGATGATGCGACGGGTGGACAGGAGGCCTGCGCCGTGCTGTCGCATGCTTCTCGTGACTGAAGATTCCGGAAAGCAGGCGATACCGACGGTCGAGGCCCTGGTGCGAGAGATCCTGAAGCTCGCGTTCGAGAGGACCAGGCTTCCGTACATCGATTCTTCTTCCCTGAAAGGCGACGCTCTCGATGCCGCCCGGGGCAATGCCTGGAAAGGCAAGTCCGCCAAGGTGGACCGGAAGCGCACCGCGCTCGTCCGGGAGATCGCGGCCACGATTCGTCAACCGCGAGGCTTCGTCGTCTTCCATTTCGACGGGGACTGCACGTGGAAGAAGAGTCACGAGGGCACTCGGAGCGAGAACCACGAGGCATTCGAGAAGGTCATGCGGGAACCGATCGCGTTTGCGGTGAGGCAGAGCGTGACCGACCCCGATGGGCAACGGCGTCCAGACGGGAGCCGGGGACGGGTCCGCGGTCGGGCCCGGCGTCGGGAGGCGGCGCAGACGGTGCCCAACACCGAAGAGGTCGACAACGACGTGCAGCGCTCGATGGAGCGCCTCCTGCTCCTGGTTCCTTTCTGGAGCATAGAAGCCTGGGTCTACCAGAATGCCGATGAGGCGATCACGGTGTGCCGGGAGAAGGACCAGGGGAGCCATGTCGAGACGTTCGAGAAGTGGGCCCACAATCGCGGCGACCTGGATGAGATGGAGAGTCCGAAAACAAAGAGCGGCACGTGCCTGGGTCAAAAGTTCAACGCCAAGCTGGCTGAGAACGGGTACCCGGCCCGCGACGTGTATGAGGTGAACAAGTCCTTCGCGAAGGCCGTGGACGGGTTTCGTGCTTGTGAAGCGCTGCATGAGGCTCTCGAGGACCCGCCTTCCGGATCATCCGGCGTCGAGCCGGGAGGTGGCCCGCGAGGGGAGTAGGTGGTCGTGGTTGAGAACAAACGTGACCTCAGCGGGCTTGCGTGGCATGATTCTGAAGGCGTTTTTCGCCCCCTACTGTCTTGTGGGGGGGGGAAGACGCAGGCCCAGGTAGAGGATCGAGATGGCGAAGGCCGAGCAAATCAAGGCGTTGATCCGTTGCCACGCTGAGGGCGACGACGCGCGGTTCTACGCGGTGGCCATGCAGGTCGCCGCGCAGGCGGCTCGGTCCGGCCACGGCAACTTCGCTCAGGAACTGCGCAACTTGGTCGATGACGCCAAGGCGCGTGCGAAGCGGGTCTCCAGCGCCCGCCCACCGCGACCGATACCGTTCGCCCAGCCGCGTGGCGAGCTTGCGGAACTCCTCACGGTCTCCTATCCGAAGACTCGCCTCGCCGACATGGCGTTGGAACAGAGACTGCAGAAAAGGCTCGAGCGT
Source organism: Myxococcota bacterium (assembly GCA_024278455.1). GTDB lineage: Bacteria > Myxococcota_A > UBA796 > JAJRTE01 > JAJRTE01 > JAJRTE01. Next base: position 8,720 of record JAJRTE010000028.1, on the reverse strand, counting down.
GTGATCCGAGAGCACGCCAGCGGGAGCGCCTGCGCTCGCACGGCTTCTCGCCACAGCGCAAACTCCTGCTCATCGGTCCTCCAGGTGCCTGCAAGGTAATGACGGGCCCGCGCTGGCCGGCGCACTCGGCCTGCCGCTCTTCACGATCCGGCTCGACGGGCTGATCACCAGGTTCATGGGCGAGACGGCGGCCAAGCTGCGTCTCGTGTTCCAAGCTATCGCCGAAACCCATGGCATGTTCCTCTTCGACGAGTTGACGCACCCGGGCGCCGGCGGGGGGCCGGCAACGACGTCGGAGAGATCCGTCTCGCCTCGCTCAATCGTCAGGTTTTTCCGCTGCTATACCTGGCTCCCCTCTAAACGCCGGCAGAAGTCACCGGCCGTTGTCGGGTCCGGGATGGTGGCCACGCCCAGGGCGTCGAGGTAGGCCTCGTCGTTTGAAAAGCCTCCTCGGTATGCCGTGGTGCTTGTTGAAAAGTATAGGCATGCCGGGCTCTTCTGGATATCTCAAGCACACAATCCTTCGGTGTTCGCTTGATTGGGGACCAGGCGAACGTCGGGGACGGGAGCCCAGGCATACGACATGGCATCTCGTTCGGGGCTGGTCGCGAGCCCAGGCATACGACATGGCATCTCGTATGGGGGTGGTCGCGAGCCCAGGCACACGACATGGCATCTCGTTCGGGGCTGGTCGCGAGCCCAGGCATGCGACATGGCATATCATCAGCGCGACCGGTGGGCCGCACACGTTGGTCCAGCCCGGGGTGTTCGGCTTGCGGTCCGCTCCCCGGGAGCGCATCCGGGTCCAGCGTCACGGTAGCGTCGCGCACGTGTTTCAACGCCACCGCGGCTACCCAGGATTGTTCATCGACCCACGAGCGAACCTTCTCGCAGTTGAGAAAAGGGCGTGGGGGGCAGAACGGAGCAGCGACGTGGAGGCGAGTCCGACTTCCTTCCAGACAAAAGATCACACCTGCTCAGCCCGCCCTTGACCCGCCGGCCCCCATGGCCTATCCTGTTGGTAGGCTGTCCGTTTCCCCGTGCATCGATGGACCATTCGCGGGCAGGGGCAAGTCGGCCGCTCGCCCCGGGGGTGCTAATGAAGTTCAAGGTCGCCAACCCCATCTACGACGCGGTGTTCAAGTACCTCATGAGTGACCTGGAGAGCGCCTGTATCCTCCTGTCCCATCTCATGGACCAGGAGATCCTGGACCTCCTCATGACCCCCACGGAGCACCAGGTCAAGCTCGACGATCGGAACCTCACCGTCTACCACCTGGACTTCTCCGCCCGGGTCCGGCTCGAGGATGGGAGCGAGCGCATGGTCCTGATCGAGATCCAGAAGGCCAAGCTCCCGTCCGACATCATGCGGTTCCGGCGCTATCTCGGGAACCACTACGCGGACGGCAAGAACGTGCAGGAACTCCCTGACGGGGGGAAGGAGCCGTTGCCGATCTTCACGATCTACTTCCTGGGCCACGGGCTGGAGGCGATTCGCGTGCCGGTGCTGCGTGTGGCGCGAGGCTACTACGACGCGGCGACGAAGGAGCGGCTGGAGGTTCGGGAGCGTTTCGTGGAGAGCCTGACGCACGACAGTGTGGTGGTACAGATTCCCTACCTGACCGGGAGGCGGCGGACGGAGTTGGAGCGATTGTTGAGCGTGTTCGACCAGGCGCAGTGCGACCCGGAGGACCAGCACCTGGTCGAGGTGGACGACGAGGAGTATCCGGCGGAGTACCGGCCGATTTTGGGGCGATTGTTGGAAGCGGTATCGGACAAGGGAGTGGTGGAGACGATGCGAGTCGAGGACGAGGTGCTGAACGATCTCCAGGAGTGGGAACGGAAGGTTGCGATGAGGGATGAGCTGCTGGTGGAGAAGCAGAAGGCGTTGGAGGAGAAAGAGCGGGCGTTGGAAGCGGAGCGGCGCCGGGCCGAGGAGAAGGAGCGGGTGGCTGAAGCAGAGCGGCGCCGGGCTGAGGAGAAGGAACGAGAGCTTCAGGCCACGAGACGGGCGGCGGTGGAGGCGTTGGTTAAGACAGGCATGCCGCGCGAAGAAGCCGAGCGGATGATTGTCAGCCAATTGCAGCACTAGTCTATTCAACCGTTGGTCTGAAGTCCCCCGACACGAAACGGTCAAACCCCACCTTCAGCAGGGTATTGCCCAGGCTCCGCTTTTCCTACTTGGTGGCCTGTCTCCACCGGCTCGCCAAGGCCGAACAGCGGCGCGGAAACCTCAATCCAACCTGCCGTTCCATTGGGGCGGTGGCCATCGACGGCAAGAACGTCGCCACACGACACCGGCACGACCTGTGCCGGATGGTCGCTTTGACCATCCTCGCTGTGGCCTCCAACCTATTTATCCAACAACTTATGACCAGGCCTCACTTGGCACGATCAATCCTGTCGTCCTACCCAAGAGCCTTCACAATCCGAAATCCGCCCCCCCCCTTGACCGCCTTCCCGCCGTCTCCTCCTCCCTCGATACTCGTTATCCCCCGCTCTCTCAGAACGAGGTGAAGGGTCGAGGCGAATCGCACGCCTTGTCAGCACCCTCCGTGCCGGCTATAATCCTCAATCGAAGCTGGGCGATGGACTTCTGGACGCAGTCGTGGAGGCTGACGATGGTGGTGCGGATCGCAGACGTGGACGGTGGCGTGGCTCCGGCGCCGTGCTGGACCTGCCGGACAAGACGACGTGGCACCTGGATGGTGCGCTTTTTCCTGGTCCCCCCCCTATTGCTCCTGTCTCTCGGATGCAGCAGCGGGGAAAGCGACGATGACGCGACCTCGCCCGGCCCGAGCCCGACGCCGGTGCCCGTGGAGAGTCCCCGTATCGAGGTCGAACCCAACAGCCTGATGTTCGGGGCCGTCGAGATCGGAGATTCCTCGGACATGGCCGTGACCATATCCAACACAGGTACCGGCACCTTGTCGATCGAGGCAGCCATTTCGCAGGAATCAGTCGCGTTTGCGCTCCCCGATGCGGCCCAGGTCACTGTCCCACCCGGAGACACGACCAGCCTGACCGTGCGATTCATGCCCCATGAGGCAGTTGGATTCGCAGCCACCCTCGAGATCTCCTCGAACGACGAGACACATCCCACGACCTCCGTCGCCCTCGCCGGAACGGGCACCCTCACCCTGCTGGACAGCGACCAGGACGGTTGGACCGAGGACCTGGACTGCGACGACTCCCGCGCCGATGTCTACCCCGGCGCCGAGGAGGCCTGCGACGACGCCGACAACGATTGCGACGGGGAGATCGACGAGCAGGTCACCCTCACCTATTACCCCGACACCGACCAGGACGGATTCGGCGACCCCTCACACCCTACCTCCGCCTGCACACCGCCGGAAGGCCACGTCCAGGACGCCCGGGACTGCGACGACTCCCGCGCCGATGTCTACCCCGACGCCGAGGAGGCCTGCGACGGCGCCGACAACGATTGCGACGGGGAGATCGACGAGGACGGGGACACCCGTTTCTACTCGGACACCGACGGGGACGGCCACGGCGACCCGGCGGTCTCGGTCGTGGGGTGCAACCTCCCGCAGGGCTACGTATCCTCGAGCGACGACTGCGACGACACAAACCCTGCCGTCCATCCAGACGCCACGGAAACCTGCAACGGTATCGACGACGATTGCGATGATGGGGTGGACGAGGAGGTCACCTCGACCTTCTACCTGGACGCCGACGGGGACCAGTTCGGAAATCCCGCCATCACCACCGAGGGGTGCGAGCCTCCACCCGGGTTCGTGGACGACAGCACCGACTGCGACGACGGAGAGGCCTCTGTCTACCCCGGGGCCCTCGAGGTCTGCGACGAACAGGACAACGACTGCGATGCCCTGGTCGACGAGGAGGTCGAGACGGACTACTTCCTCGACGCCGACGGGGACGGTTTTGGGCGAAGCTCGAGCCGGACCGCCGCTTGCAGCCCCCCGACCGGGGCCTACGTGACCGAATCGGGCGACTGCGACGACCTTGACGCGAACGCCTACCCCGGCGCCGAGGAACTGTGCAACGGCCGGGACGACAACTGTGACGGCGTGGCCGACGAGCCGTCGGCCTCCGACGCGCCGACCTGGTACAGAGATTCCGACGACGACGGTTTCGGGGACGCTTCCACCACCGCGGTCCAGTGCGACCCACCCGAGGGGTACGTGGCCCCCCTGGGCGACTGCGACGACACCGACCCGGACACGTACCCCGGGGCACCGGAGACATGCGACGGCAGCGACGAGGACTGCGACGGCACGGTGGACGAAGACCCCGTGGATCCCCTCACCTCCTACCTGGACAGCGACGGCGACGGTTTTGGGGCCGACAGCGACATCCAGGAGGCGTGCGACGCCCCGGACGGCTACGTCACGGACAACGGAGATTGCGACGACGGCGACCCGGAGGTCCACCCAGGGGCGACCGAAGTCTGCAACGAGAAGGACGACGACTGCGATGGAGACGTGGACGGGATCCCGGAGTGCGTCGATACCCTCACGGAATCCCAGATCGTAAACGACTATGCCTACTTGGTCCTGGACGCTCATGCCGGAGACACCCAGGTCGCTCTCAGCGACACCTCTTCGTTCCAGCCCGGGGACCTGGTCCTGCTGGTCCAGGTTCAAGGGGATCCCGCCGGGCAGTTCGAACTGGCCCACGTGGAGACGGTCACGGCCATGGCCGTTGGATTGACCGCCGGTCTGGAGCACGACTACGTTGCCGGTCCCTACGATCAGTTCGGCGCGTTCGCTGCGCAGGCGGTCCGTGTGGCAACATACAACAATCTGATCATCAACGGAGTCCAGATCACCTGTCCCGCCTGGGACGGATACACCGGCGGGATCATCGCCATTCGATCCAGGTACGACATCACATTCGAAAACACGGCTACCATCACCGCCGACGCCAAGGGTTTCCGGGGACCTTCACGGGAAACCCAACGCGCCAGCAACGGGCGGGTCGGGGAAGGGGTCCTGGGGAACTCCGGGACCCGCTGTTCGACCCAGACCACCGAACCCGACACCCTGACCGGTGGATGTGGGGGCATCGAGGGAACCTATGACAGCTACGACGGCCTCGGCGGAGCAGGAGGCGGAGCCAACGCCCTGGAGCCCCCGAACGACGCGGTCTCCTACAGCAACCGTTATCCGGCCAAGAGCGGTCATTCCTACGGGGAGGGGGATCCCGGAGTCATGATCATGGGCGGAGCGGGCGGCCAGGGAGATTCCGGCTCCAACGATTGGTACATCCTTGCCAAGGGAGGCAACGGTGGGGGCATGATCTTCCTCTGGGCACAATCTGTTTCGGGTGTCGGCTTCATCAGAGCCAACGGCGAGGCCGGCGAGGCGTCCTGTGACTACGCGGGCTACGGCGGCGACTGGGGAGCGAGCGGCGGGGGCGGGGGCGCCGGCGGCTCGATCCTGGTCTCCGCGCACGTCGTGGACGGCGTGGGCCTGAGCGCCACCGGCGGAAACGGTGGGACCGTTTGCGGTCACGAGACGTATCATTCGGCGGCGGGCGGCATGGGCCGAATCGTGCTCGACGCTGACACGATCTCCGTGACGACCGATCCCGACTACATCCAGTAGGCCCGGCGTGCCGGTTTCACGGCCTTCTTCCTCTCGACGTCCAGACACGGCGGAATCGCCCGCCTCTCCGCCACACCGCCGACCTTGCCCCGTTGACTCAGATACCGCTGCGGCACGGAGAGATCCGGAGTCGGACTCGCGTCATCGGGGCTCGAACCGGCCCGGCGCGGATTGCGGCCGAGAGGGTGCGTCTGAAAAGAACCATTGCCACGCCCCGGCTCATGGTAGATATAATGGCAGGTGGGTCCCCGAGGCCACGACGGCGCCTCGCACAGAAGCACTTCATGGAGGAAGCACTCATGCTCAGTCGCGCTCGTTCCCGTTTTTCCAGCCCGGCCTGGCTCCTGTTCCTGCTCCTTGGCCTGGCCGTCGCCGGCTGCCCGTCAGGTGATGACGACACCACGACTTCACCGACGCCTTCCGGCGACGATGACACGACGATCCCGGAAACCCCGACGCCCACGGCCATCCCGGACCAGGATGGGGACGGGATTCCGGACGCCGACGACAACTGCCCCGACGTGGCCAACCCGGACCAGGCTGACACCGATCAGGACGGTCTCGGCGACGCCTGCTCGTCGGAGCGCTGCGACGGCTTGGACAACAACGGGGACGGCGTGGTGGACGAAAACTTCCCTGACGACGACTCCGACGGCGTGGCGAACTGCGTGGACGACTGCAAGAACGACCCGGACAACGACGCCGACCAAGACGGACTCTGCGGCGACGAGGACAACTGCCCAGACACGGCCAACGAAGACCAGACCGACTCGGATAGCGACGGCATGGGAGATGCATGCGACCCCTGCCCCACTGACAACCCCAATGACACCGACACCGACGACGTGTGCGACAGCACGGACAACTGCCCGGAAACAGCCAACACCGACCAGGCGGACACCGACGGAGACGGCATGGGAGACGCCTGCGACGACTTCCCCAACGACCCCGACAACGACGCGGATGCCGACGGCGTAGGCGCAGACACCGACAACTGCCCCAACGACAGCAACCCCGACCAGGCCGACGCCGATGCGGATGGCATCGGGGACACCTGCGATACCTGCCCATACGACAGCGACAACGACGCGGACGCCGACGGATTCTGCGCCGGCGACGACAACTGCCCCAACGACAGCAACCCCGACCAGACAGACTCGGACTTCGATGGTCTCGGCGACGCATGCGACCTGTGCCCCCAGGACGGCCTGAACGACTACGACGGCGACGGGCTGTGCGCCGACGTGGACACCTGCCCGATGGACCCCGACAACGACGCCGATAGCGATGGGGTCTGCGGCAACACCGACAACTGCCCCAACGAAAGCAACCCGGACCAGGCCGACGCTGACTACGACGGAAACGGCGACGCCTGCGATCCTTGCCCCAATGACGCGCAAGACGACATCGACGGCGACGGCGTCTGCGGCGATATCGACAACTGCCCGGACGTCGCCAACGAAGACCAGGCCGACTCGGACGGCGACGGCAAAGGCGATGCCTGCGACCCCTGCGACAACAACACGGACCCGGACACCGACGGCGACGGTACCTGCGACAAGATCGACAACTGCCCCGATGTCGTCAACGTCAACCAGATGGACCGTGACCAGGACGGCGCGGGCGACGCTTGCGACACCTGCCCGGATGACAACCCAGACGACCCGGACGGGGACGGCGAGTGCGGTGAGCCGGCACCAACGCCTTCGCCGGATGCCACCTTCTACATCTTTGGGACCAACCCGGACAACGGCTACGAGTCCGTGTCCCTCACGCCCAATGGGCGCATCTACTTCAGTGAGACCTACACCGGCGACCCCAACATGGTCCACGTGACCATCGTCAGCCAGTACGGCGACGTCGATGAAATGGTGGTGACCTTGACTGGCAACTACGCCAAGTTCTACCCCACGTTGAAAGCCGACTCCGACTACTGCCTCTTCGCGGAAGTCGAGTACCAGGAGTCCGTGCCCGGACGGTGGCCCCTCGAGCACACTGCCTGCTTCACCACACGGAAACCGTGCGGCGTGCCCATCAACGTGGGCGGCGGCACCGAGGTCAAGAACCTCGGCAACAGCCCGGTCGTGGTTTCCATCCTCAACGACCTCATCCAGTATTATGGCAATGACTATCCCGTCGTCTTCCTCCTCGAAAATGTCGACCCCACCGACACCTTCCCCCTCGAGAACATCGACGCCGTGCTCGGCGCCTTCGAGGAGCAGCCGGACGGCTCCAACACGCTCCGCAAAGACGGCTACACGTCCACATTCGAAGGTTGCTCGACAGACGACTCCGGCCAGTTGACATGCAACGGGGAATCCGCCGTCTTCCCGCTCTACGTCGGCGACTTCGGCGTCAATCTCTATGTCTCCAACGCCCAGATTGCCGGAAAACTCCTCTCGGACGGCGCCATCGAGTCCATGCAGATATTCAACCTCACCGGCGTCGTCACCGAAGACGCCATCAGCCGCATCGAGGAAGAAACCGGGGTCTCCGGCGTGTCTGACGCGGTGTCCCTGAATGTCGACCAGGATGGTGACGGCGTCAACGATGCGGCCACCTTCTGGGTCCAAACCCACCCCCAACCCATGGAACTCGCAGGCGCATCCTGCGAAGACTGACCCGCCAGTTCCTGCCGCTTCCTGCACGACACTTCATCTTCGATACAAACCGATTGCACGCCATGCCATGCATGGCATATAATGGCGATCGTCAGTGCAACGCCGCGCTCGTCCGGCCCGGCCGGCGGTTGAAATCGTTGCGCAAACCAGCACCGCCCCCGCGCCGGGTGCCGGCACGCTCCATGTGCCCGGTGCCATCCCGTGTCACGCTCGACCAGGAGGTACATCTTGAATCCGCGAACGTTCTGCCTTCCCTGTCTCCTACTCCTATTCATCTTCACCGCCGGTTGTCCAGGCGGACAGGCCAACCCGTCGCCCACACCCGTCGAGGACGATGACGACACCACCATCGGCGACGACGACACCACCATCGGCGACGATGACGACGCAACCATCGGCGACGACGATGACACCACCATCGGCGACGACGATGACGACGCAACCATCGGCGACGACGATGACACCACCATCGGCGACGACGATGACGACGCAACCATCGGCGACGACG
>JAJRTE010000004.1 GCA_024278455.1 Myxococcota bacterium | reverse complement strand
TTCGTCCGGGACGGTTCGTCACGTTCGTGGCCTACGAGTGGACGTCGCCGCCGGTGGATGCCGGCGGGTCAGGACACCGCAACATCTACTTACCCGGGGATCACGCGCCCCTGTTCTCCTCCGGGCTCGACGCGCCCGACACGGCCGCCCTGTTCACGCGCATCCGCGCTCGAGGCGCCTTCGGCGTGCCTCACCACACGAGTTGGACCGGCACCGACTGGCAGGCGTTCGACCCGGCGCTTCAGCCGTTGTTCGAAATCGTCTCGGTCCACGGCTGCTCCGAACGTCCCGGCGCTTCGCCCATCGTGCCTCGAGTCGGCAAGGCCGCCACCTACGCCACGGACGGGCTGGCTCGAGGGTGCCGGTTCGGCTTCGTGGGCGGCAGCGACGGCCATGGTGTCCCCTGGCACTACTGGGTCAGTCGTCAGGCCGACGTGTGGACGACCGGGTTGACCGGCGTCTACGCGACCGAACTGACCAGGGCCGCGCTTTTCCGGGCGATGAGAAACCGGGCGACCTACGCAACGAGTGGACCGCCGATCAGGCTTTGGGTCGAGGTTGCCGGGCGCCAGATGGGCTCCATTCTTGATGCCGAACCGCCCATCCCGCTCACCGTGCGGGTGTCCGGGACCGCCCCGCTCGAGTCCGTGGTCTTGGTCGCCGAGGGGAGAGAACGCCTGGCACTGGACGTTGCGCCGGGGAGCACCACGCTGGAGACGAGCTTGCTGTTGGAGCCGTTGGAGCCGGCGAGTGGTCCGTCCGGGGAGGCGGGGGCACGAAACGGGTCCGAGGAGGGGGCGCGGCAGCGGCAGGAGGCCGGAGTCTCCTTCTACGTCAGGGTGGTGCAAGTCGACGGAGCGATGGCGTGGTCATCGCCGGTGTGGGTACGATTCGGGTCCCGATTCGAGCGCTGACTGGAGCGGTTGCGGAGCAGGGCGAGGGGCAGCAGGAGGAGCAGCGGCGTCCCGGTGCCGGAACTGCTCGAGGCGCAAGAGCATCCGGTGGTCTCCTCCTCTCCGGTACTCTCCGCGGGGGAATCGTCGTCTCCGTCCTGGGTGCTGTCGTCGTCATCCGGCCACGGGGTCCACGTGGCGGGGTCTTCTCCCAGGGCTTCCAGGTCGAGGGTGACGACAGCCAGGAGCGGTCCTTCCTGATGGTCGAAGCTGACCACGAGTGCGTTGCCCTTGCGTGACAGGCCGGGCCGCATGTAGGCCCAGTAGTCGTCTTTCTCCTCGACCACGGCGACGGTCTCCACGTGTTCCCAGTCGGCGTCGAAGGCGGACAGCCAGATGTCTCCGGTGTCCGAGGATGTGCCGCCCTGTTCGGTGGTGACCACGTAGGCGACGATGTAGTGGTCGCCGACCTTCATGAATCCTTGGGACCACATCGGGCGGCGGTCGTCGGGAACGGGGATGTGGAGGGAGCGGCTTTCGACCAGCTCGAGGTCGGTGTCGTAGCGCCGCATGGCCAGGCCGTAGTCGAACCCCCATGGGAACCCCACGATGATGATCGTGCTCGTGTCGTAGTCGGCCATCATGGCTGATCCGGTCGAGGGAACGGGGTCCTCGAGGTCCTTGGTTCGCACCTTGGCGCCGTTGTCGTCCAGGACGACCATCCGGAAGGCGCTCCCGTTGCCGTATCCGTGGCCGGTGGCGTTCAACAGGGAGGAGCACAGGACCGGCGGGTCGCTGGCGTGCACGAAGGGGTCGTTCTCCGCCAGTACGTGCTCGCCAAGGAGGTTCCAGTCGGCGTCGTAGCGGAAGCTGTACTGGGTGTCCGTCGTCGCATGGCTGAACGACACATGGAGATACCCACCGTCGGGGCACCTGGCGATGCCGTGGTCGATGAGGTCGGTGTGGCCGGTCAGGAGGGTGGGATCCTGGTCCGGGTTTTCGACCTGGAAGGACTCGTCGAGATGGTTGAGCAGGTAGTCTCCGCCGGCCGCGTGTAGGAAGAACCAGCCTTGCTCGTCCGGGAAGGTGCGAATCCATCCGTGCGCGTCGTAGTCCCCGAAATGGAACCCATCCGAGACGCCCACGAAGATGTCCCCGGCGATGGCCGGGGCCGGCCTCCCGCAGGTCCCCACGATGGTCATGGCCCCGGCGACGACCTTCAGCACCCTTGTCCTGTTCCAGCGTTCGCTCCGCATGCGCCCCTCGCCGCCCGTTGTTGCACTGTCCAGATCGCCTCCACCCATGCCGTTCCCCGCCCGCCCCGGTGACATCGGCGTCCACATCTTCTCATGATGTACGGCTCGCCGGGACGTTGTCAAAGGCAAGTGACCGGGAAGAGCTGGAATCAGCATGGTGTCATGGGCGGTTGTAGCGATGAGTTGGGAGTTCAGGGACGGGAGTGCAGCAGGTACCGGGTGCCTGGGCTGGGGTCATGGGTCGGTGGGGAAGTTGGTCCTACAGGCCCGCCATCCTGTCCAGCGCCGCCTTCAGGCCCTCGTGGACCTTACGGATGTTCTCGCGGGACCAGGTTTCCGGGGGTTCGCGCAGGAAGGTGGTCTTGTCGACCCGGTTGTCGAACCGGCCGACCGGGAGGACCCAGGTCTTTCCGTGTGCCTCCACCTCGATCGTGCCAGGTCTCGAGGCGTTCTGCTCGAGCCAGTCCATGTCGTCGCAGCCGTACTCGCCCATCATCACGGCCTTGGGCACGCCGTGGTGCAAGATGGAGCCCGGGTCGTCCGGGTCGGCGCGGTCGAAGTTCTTTCGGCGGGATTCCTCTGGCGTGACCCAGACATAGAGGATCGCGGCCTTCTCGAGGATTTCGGGGGAGAGTTGGGAGAGCGCGTAGCGATAGCCGTGGGGGGCCGGGAGCGGCATGTCCGCCCCGTCGGGACCGCCTCGAGCGAACTCGATAACGACGGTCTTGCCCTCGAGCGTGTCGGGGTAGTTGTCTATTTTCTCCGCCAGCATGGCGGCCGCTTCTTCCTCGAGCCGCTCGCGGACGATTTTCTTGATCTTCGGGTTGAGAGCGCGCATGCGGCGTGGGAGGCCGGCCTTGAGGGAGGCGGCGTCCAGGCGGTCGAAGGTGTATTCGGCGGCGGATTCGGGTTCGATTCGGCGTTTCGCCTTCAGGTCCGCGTAGTCCTCGTTGATGAGGTGGATGAGGGTTCCCCAGTCTCTTCCGTCCCGGAACGAGAGGTGGGGCGCGGCGAAGTACTCCCGGGCGTAGCCGAGCGCTTCCATTTCGTCGTCGATACGGCGCATGAAGTGGACGTAGGGGAAGTCGTCCAGTTGCACTGTCGGGCCGATGTGGAATTCGGCGCGGCACTGGTCGGGCGACAGGCTATCCAGGTACCGGCGGACCTCGGACTTGCCGGAGGCCGGAAGCGCCAGCAACAACACGGTCTCGAGGATTTCGGGCATCGGTTCTCCTCCCCTCTGCTTTTCACCATTTCGGAACGGCACCGTCGGGGTACCGGGACATCGACTCCGCTGGAGTATGGCACAAATCCCCGCGAAGCGGTAGCCAAACCGGAGCCCCCGGTTTCGGCTGCCCCGTACCGGATCCACACTGCCGAATTCGGCGAGAATATCGTCTTGTGATGACGACAGGATAGTGTTAGTCTGTGTGCTGCCTGGTGCGGACCGGGGTGGCGCCGGAGCGCGTCTTTCCGGACACCGGGCGGGAGGGCGAACGCCGGTTCCACGGGAGGAGAGAGCCGTTGGTGCGATGTCAGCTCATCGACCTGGTGGACATGGACAACCCGCGCTACCTCCGCTGGTGGCGCCAGGTGGAGGTGCGCATGTCGCCACTTGTCGCCAGCCTGGACGCGAGGCTGCCTCGAGGCGTTGCCCGCACGCGCAAGCGGGGGGTCAGCCGTCTCAAGTCGGTGCTCGGCGGGCTTGTCAAGCCGCGGCGTCCGGCGAGCCGGCGGGAGAGGACGCGCGATGCGCCGCGCCACGGCCCGCCGCGTCTCGTTCCCGGTGATCTCGTGCGGGTGAAATCCCTCGAGGCGGTCGAGAAGACGCTCGATGCCCGCGGGATGTGCGGTGGGTTGAGCTTCATGCCGGTGCAACGGCACTACTGCGGCAAGACGTTCCGTGTGCTGAAGCGGGTCGAGACGTTCCTGGACGAGCGGGATTTTCGGGTCAAGCGGTTGAAGCGGGTCGTACTGCTCGAGGGGGTCACCTGCGACGGTTCTCCCCTGGAGCCGGACGCGTGCGACCGCACGTGCTTCCTGTTCTGGAAGGAAGCCTGGCTGGAGAAGGTCTCCCCTGGAGCCGGACCCGGAGCGGGCGAAGGGCGCTGACGCCCGGGGCGACGGGGGCTGAAGGGAGGGGGTGAGCCATGGTGACCGTGGAAGTGGTCGATAGCGACCGTGACCTGGAAGCGTTGCGGCCGGCCTGGACGGCGCTGTTGCGCCGGTCGAGCCATGCCAATCCGTTCCTGACGTGGGAGTGGTGCGAGGCCTGGTGGCGGCACTACCGGGATGGCCGGAAGCTCTGGATTCTCGTCTGCTTCCTCGACGCGGAGCCCATCGCCATCCTTCCGCTTTTCCGAAAGACCGGCGGGCCCTTCTCCATGGTCCGGACGGTGAAGTTCCTGGGCAGCGAGGGGCTCTGCTCCGACTACCTCGACGCCGTCGTGGCCAGGGGGTTCGAGCCGGTCGCATGGCGCGCCATCGCGGATTTCCTCGAGAAGCACAAGGGCCGTTGGGACGTGCTACAGTTCGACGGCATGCCGGCCGATTCGTCGTTCGTCGCGTTTCTCGGTTCCTGGAGCGCGCATGTCGAGGTCGAGTCGGGGGGGAGTTCCCGGGTGTGTCCCTACGTGCTGCTCCCGGATACCTGGGATGGCTTCTTGAAGTCCGTCTCGAGCCACCGGCGGCACGAGATCCGGCGGACCTGCCGGCGGCTCAGGGAGCGTGGAACGGTGACGCTCCGGCGGGTGGAAGATCCTCGAGACCTGCCCGGTGCCATGGACGACATGGTGAGGTTGCACCAGCGGCGGTGGACATCTCGAGGCATGCCCGGCAACTTCGCGTCGGCGCGGTACCTGGCGTTCCACCGTGACGTGTGCCGGCGTTTCCTCGAGAACGGGATATTGCGGCTCACGTTCATGGAACTCGAGGGGCGGAGGGTCGCGTTTCGGTACCAGTTCCGGTACGGTGACAAGATCTTCGACTACCAGACCGGTTTCGAGGAGCTGCCCGGTGTGGGCGTGGGGAGTGCCCTCCTGGCGTTTCTGATCGAGCGAGAAATCGCGGAGGGAGTCCGGGAGCACGATTTTCTACGTGGCGACGAGGCTTACAAGTACCGTTGGGGCGTGGCGGGCGTCCGGGAGTTGTCGGATTTGACCATCACGCGGCCGGGCCTGGGGCGGATGGCCCACGACGCGGAGCAAGCGGCCAGGGCGCGGTCCAAGGAAGTGGTCCAGCGGTACCTTCCGCCCGAGTGGCAGGAAGCCGTGCGCCGATGGGTGCGCTAGCGGCGGTGTGGCTGGACGTTGCGGTCGAAGGCCGCTTTGCAGGCCGCGACTGCGTATCGCGGGCGAGGTGTGGATGAGCGACAGGAGCGGTGAGACGGATGGCGTGCCGGTCACCGGCGCTGGCGGGATGGACGGCGGTTCCGGGGAGGGAAGCGTGCTCGAGGCAGGGGAGTCCGCGGGAATGCGCCGGCTTCGCTTCCTGCGCAGGGTGACGCTCTCGTGCTACCTGGTGCTGTTGTCCGGGCTCCTGTTCGGTCCCCACGTCTGTCCCGAGCATGGCGTCGTGTTCAAGCGTCCGTGGGGGATCGTGACGCACATTTCCTGGTGTCCCGGGCGGGTTTCTCTGCGGGACGTGGTGTTGAACCTGGGGGCGTTCTTCCTCCTCGCGGTGCTCATGGATCGGGCTGATTTGCCGTCCGGGGGCGGGCGCCTGGCGCGCCTGTTCGCAGCAGCCGGCGTTGCACTGGTCTTAAGCACGAGTGCCGAGTTGTTCCAGCAGTACCTCCCGGGACGCTTGCCATCGGTCCAGGACATCGCGGTGGACGTTCTCGGGGCGGTCCTGGGGTCGGTTGCGGCGGGCCTGGGCCGTCTCGAGGCTACCGGAACAGGTCCGGAGTCACGTCGGAACAGGTGGCGCCGTCCGGGAGGGAGGTCATGATATAGTAGGTGTCGTCGTTGGGGAACCAGCGCACCTCCGGGTCCTGGCCTTCGATGAGCTTGGGAACCGGCTCGTCCAGGGTCCCGTACTGGGACTGGTCTACCAGGATATCATACATTCCCCCGTTGATCCGGTAGAGCCCATCAGACAGGAAGGTGACCGTGGCCGGATAGGACCGATGGAGCCATCGCTGGCATATCAGCGTCTTGGCGTAGTATTCGCCGTCGATCCATACTTCCGTGGTGACCCCCGGGTAGCCGTCTTCATCCTGGTCTACCCAGCCGTCGGCCTTGGCGTCCGGCGGACAGGTTTCCGAGACCGGGTCCTCGATGTCCGCACCCCAGATGGCGTATTGGGGTCCGAAGGGCGTTTCCTTGAGCGCGTAGATCGCCGTGTCGTGGTCCAGCCCTTCCGGCTCCGCGCGTTCGAGGCTTGCCGTCCAGGTGTCGACCGGCTGGTGTGCGACGAGTCGATCCGGGATTACGGTCACCTGTGTCTTGACCGAACTGGGCATCTCGACATAGACCTCGCTGGTGTCCATGCTGCACATGCGTTCCCGTTGGATGATCGTGCCGTCAGCGTGGGGCTCCCAGGTCACGAGGTAGTAGGTGCGGGTGATTTGCGGGTACCAGGCGTCCTCGGTGAGACCGAATTGACCCGGCACGAAGACTTCCTGGGACACCTCGCGCCGCATGCCCCAGGTCAGGGGAGGGGCCTCGAGGAAGCTCGTTCCATAGACCGGGTCGCCCGGCCGGGGCGTCGGCGTTACTTCTTGCTCGCATTGCCCCTCCTCATCGCAGGGGTTCCCGCATCCCGAGAGGAGGAGCAGCACCGAAGCCGGCCCAGCCACGTGCAGGTGCGATCGCATCCGTGTGACCAGCGTCCCTGCTTGCATGAATTCCACCTTTCCGGCCCACCCGTGACCATCGGACATCGGGTCAGACGCGCAACCGTGCTGCTGAACGAACACCGCCATCAGATATCTTGAACCAGAATCCTCGCGCTCGGCAACTACATTTGCCCTTTGCGGGATTGCCCCGTCGACCGGCACCCTCACCGGCCGAGGTACGAGGGCGGGTGCATGGACTCAGCACCCGATTTCCTTCAGGATCAGGCCCCACAGGAGAGAGATCAGCCAGAGTTCGATCGCCACGATCACCAGGATGACGAGGGGTGCGCCAAGTGCGGAAAGCAGGAGCCCGGTGACGATGGCGAGCGCGAGCAGCAGGACCGTCTCTATCGTGGCGATGATCTGCGCGGCCAGCGGCATGCTGCAGCTCCAGATCGTGATGATGGTGCATATCGCCCCGAACAGTCCCCAGATGATGCCCACGATGAAGGCCGCCAATTCGCCGATGAGCTTGGCGATGAGGCCGAAGGCATCGGTCAGGGAGACCGCGAGGTCCGGGATCGGGCTGGCCACGTCGCACAACCCCTCCCCGCTCGGGTCGACCAGGTTGAGGGGATTGTTCATCACGTAGGCGTAGGGGTTGAGAGCCTGGGGAATGGCCAGGAGCTTCTCGAGCGTGTCCGCCATGGCCGGCATGGCTGCTGCCAGGGTGGTGCGGATCTGTTCGAAGCTCGCCGGTGTCCTGGGGTCGGGCTGGAGGAAACGGGCGGTCGAAGGGTCGTACTGTCTCGCCCGGAAGTCGTATGTGCCGGTGTCCTGGTCGAAGCGGCGTCCAGTGAAGGTCACATCATTCGTCACCCCGCTCTGCACGACATCGATTTCGCCGAAGCTCCCGTAGCGGTAGGCGTTGACGATGTTGCCGGATGGACCGGACATGGCCAGGACGCTGCCCAGGGCGTCGGTGTGGTAGAAGTAGTCGTTGCCGGTGTCGCCGTAGTCCATCAAGGCCAGCGGGTCGTCGATCTTGTCGCCGTGGACGAACCCCCGGACCAGGTTGCCAATCTCGTCGAACTCGAGCACCGCGTCCTCAGCGTCGTAGAGCGTCCAGACCTGGCCGTTCGAGCCGGAGCGGTAGACCCGCCGTCCGAGCGCGTCGTACTTGAAGCTGTTCACCGGTATCCCCGGGGCCTGGACCTGTACGAGGCGGTTGGCCAGGTCGTAGGCGAAGCTGGTCGTGCTCGAGCCGGTGGTCTTGGCCAGCAGGTTCCCGTTGTCGTCGTAGGTGTACTGGGTGGTCACCCCATTTTTGGTCACGCTCGAGAGCCGGTGCGTCGCATCGTAGGTGTAAGTGGTCGTCACTGAGCCGTTTTCGGCGACAGACAGCCGGTTGCCCGCCGCGTCGTAGGTGTAGGTCTTGACATCGGCACCAGTCCGCTCCTCGACGAGGCGGCCGAGGGCGTCGTAGGCGTAGTCGGTGGTCACGCCGTCGGTATCGGTGGCGGAAGCGCGCCTTCCGAGGGCGTCGTAGGTGTAGGCGAAGCCGGCGAGCAGCAGGCCGGTCCGGTCGTAGGTGAGGCGTGCCGACAGGCGTCCCCACTCGTCGTAGGTGTTCACCTCTCGAGTGCCGTTGGGGAAGCGCTTTTCGGCGAGCCGTCCGAAAGCGTCGTAGTGGAACGTGATGATTTTCCCATCGGGCATGGTGATCGACGAGAGCTGTCCATCCTTGTAGTAGGTGTAGGAGGTGGAGCCGTCGGCGCGGGTGACCGAAGCCCGCTTGCCGGTCACCGGGTCGTAGGTGATGGCCGTGGTTTGTTCGAGCGTGTGGTTGATGATCTCGGTGAGCCTGTTGAGGGGGTCATCATAGCGGTATTCTTCGTCGGCGTCCGGATTGACGGCTCGAGTCAGCAGGCCCCGGGAGTCGTAGGTGAGGGTTTCGGTCGTTCCGTCGGCGTAGGACTTGCCCGCGGGCCTGCCCAGGTCGTCGTAGAGGTAGGTGGTCGTGTGGCCATTGGGGTCGGTCATGGTGGCCGGGATACCGTCAGCATCGTAGGTCATCTCCACGGTTCGCCCGAGGGCGTCGAGGATCTCGAGGATCCTGCCCGCACGGTCTCTCAGGTACTGTGTGGTGACCCCCGCCGGGTCGGTGACCGAGGTCAGCTTGCCGTTGTGGTCGTATTCGTAGGTCGTGGCGTTGCCGAGGGCGTCGATGACCGCGGACAGGTGGCCTCGAGCGTCGTAGGCATACTCGGTCCGGTTGCCCAGCCGGTCGACGATGGCGCTGAGCCGTCCTTCTCCGGGGCACCCGCCGGACTCGCAGCGGGAGTACTCGAAGGATGTCGTGCCGAGCGCCGAAGTCTCGCTGGTGATCCGCCCCATTTCGTCGAACGTGCGCTGGATGAGGTTGCCGTAGGTGTCGATGATGTCGCAAGGGGTGGCGCTGATGTCGGCGCAGTAGTTGTACTCGACGGTGTTGCCGTAGGCGTCGGTGTACCCGGTGACGCGGCCCGCGGCGTCGACGATGAAGCGGGACTCGTTACCCAGGTAGTCGGTCATGGCGGTGACGTTGCCCGCCCCGTCTCGCTGGTAGGTGGTGGTGTGGCCGTCCAGGTCGGTCTTGGACATGAGCCAGTGGCCGAGGTAGGTGTAGCGCAGGGTTCTACCGTCGAAGTTCGTAATGGTTTCCGGGTAGCCCAGGGAGGTGTAGGAGGCGTCGAAGGTCGTACCGTCCGGCAGGTCGGCGTGGACGAGTCGTCCGGCGCCGTCGAGCGTGGTGGCCAGGGTCGTGCCGCCCGGGCTGGTGGCCGCGGTGGGGCGGCCAGCGGCGTCGACCTCGTAGGTCATGCGATTCCCGGTGGGATCGATTTCAGCAGTCCGGTTGCCGTTCTCGTCGTACTCGTACCTGGTCGTCGCCCCGTTGGTGGTCTCCTCGACGAGCAACCCCTGGTCGTTGTAGGTCTCCACGGTGACCGTGCCGTCCACGTCGGTGAATGTGACGGTGTTGTTGTCATCGTCGTAGACCCAGGTGCGGGTTCCCGCGCTGTCGGTCTCGCTGGTCTTGCGGCCCTGGTCGTCGTAGGTTCGACTCCTGGTCGTTCCGTCGGGGGCCGTGTGTGCGATCATGCGCCCTTCGCCGTCGAACGCGGCGGTCTCCTCGGTGCCTCGAGACGACACGATGCGGACCCGGCGACCGTTCTCGTACTCGTAGGTGTACTTGTTGCCGACCGGGTCGATGTATTCCGCGAGTCTCCCCTCGTCGTTGAGGGTCATGAGGTGTTGTGCGCCGGCGGAATTGGTCCAGCCCACCTGCTGGCCATGCGCGTCGTAGGCGAACGTGCCTTCGGCGCCGGCGGGCGTGGAGTGGCGAGCGAGGCGGCCTTCGCCGTCGTAGCCGTAGGAGACGACGGTGCCCTCGCCGTCGACTTTGCCGATGATTTCCGGGCCCACGCCGTAGACGTAGTCCCACTCTTTGCCTGAGCTGTCGCGGTAGTGGGTGAGCCTGCCGTCGGTGTAGGAGAGGCTGAGCGTCCTTCCCGACGGGTCCTCGAACGATGTGATGTGGCCTTCGCCGTCGGTTTCGATGGTCAGGAGCAGGGTGCCGCGTCCGGTCTCGAGACGGGCCGGGAAGCCGTTCGCGTCCCGGACCAGGATGACGCTGTTGCCGTGCCGGTCCTCTTGGCGGACGAACTTTCCGTCACTATCGAACCAGCTTGTCTTCTTCGTATTGTTGGTGAGGGTCCAACCGCCGGACACGGCCTCGAGGACGTGGGCGACATCGGGGGCGGTGGAGTAGGTCCCGTCCCCGTTCGGAGTGAATTCCGTCTGTGCCCCGGCGCTGTTGAGCCAGGTGACGACGCCGGTGTCCGGGTCTTCGAACAGGCGTTCTCCGTAGGTCCAGGCCCAACCCTGTCCCAGGTCGGACGGGCGGTCCTGCAAGCTCGAGAAGCTGACACGAATGAACTTGGCACGGCCGTCCGCGAAGACGAGGAGGGTGGAGGGGGAGTCGACGAGGCTGCCGGTGCTCACGTTTGCCCAGGACATGATGCTCAGCAGTTCGCCCACCGCCTCGAAGAACTCCTCGAGGGCTTCGCGCCAGTCGAAGGTGCTGCCGCCGTTGAGCCGGGTGTAGATCAAGTACTTCCCGGTGCCCCGATCCGGGTCGAAGAGGACGTAGCCGCTGCATGTCTTGTCGCCTCGAGTCACTGGGCGGTCCGAGATGACCACCTCCTCGCCGTTATCGAGGGCGTTGGTCACGTCGGCGATGACGGCCGAATCGTGGCTCAACTGGTCAGCCACGGCGTTGTAGTCGTCGATGGAGTCGAGGAAGTGGATCGTCTGCCCTTCGCTGCGGGCGAGTTGCAGGGCGCTGGTGGAGGAGAAGGCGCCGAGGTTGAGCAGTTCGCTCCAGATTTTCTGTTCGTAGAACGAGCCGTTGTAGCCGGCGATTTCGTAGATGCGAGCCAGGGCCGGGTAGGAGAAGCCGCCACGCAGCGGCATGGCGAAGACGTAGTTCTCGGCATCGATCATGTAGCCCGTGGTGACCGCACCGGCCGGGAATCCCCACATGTAGACCGGAGCGGTGTCCGTTCCGGCCAGGGCCTCGTACTCGGAGAAGCCCATCCAGCCGTTGAGCGCCCAGATGGTGTCGTCGTCGGTCACCAGGTGGTCGTGGTAGGTGAGACCAGCCGCCTCGGCGATGGCCAGGTCGACCTGGCTCTTGGGTGCGCCACTGCTCTCCAGTGCGTGCCACTCCTCGAGGGCATCGGAGATGAGCGTCTTGGGCACCGGTCCCACCCAGGCACTCAGCACGTAGGTGCCCCCGGCCACGCATGGATGGTCCCGGAGGTTGGGGGAAGTGCCGGGACCGTCCATCTCCACGTAGAGCGGCACCTCGGTTCCCACCGCTACCCCGCCGCCCTGCACCACGATGTCCCCGTCCAGCGACAAGGTGGGCTTGACCGTCCCGCTTGCCGCCGAATAGATCCCGCTGCCGGACGGGAAGGTGAACGCGAGCCGTTTGCCATACATTTCGGGCAGCGACAGGGTGACGTCGAAGAGGGAGAAGCCCCACCAGTCGGTGGCCGAGAGGTGCACCAGGTACCGGACCGAGTCGCCCAGGTCGGACGCCACGGTGGTGCCGCCGTCGATGTCGAAGGGCAGGGTCGCCGGGAGAATCTCGTAGGGGCGTTCGTGGTGTACGAGCTTGGCCGTTGCCTGTTCCACGGTCTCGCACCCCGAGCCGGTCGCCTGGATGTGCCCCCGGATCTGGTCCTCGTAGTAGGCCAGCGCCGACACCGAAGTCGGTTGCGACAGGAAGCCGTCCAGGTCGAAGGTCACGTCCCCGGAAAAATCGTACTGCTGATCGATCGTGTAGGTCTTGATGGACGGATCGAGCCGCACCCACACCGGCTGGCCGCCGCTGCCCGGTTGCGCTTCGATTCCCCGGTAGTTGCTGTAGGGCACGTAGGCCTGCACCCAGGTTCGCCAGGTCTTCACCATCGTTCCCTGGCTTCCGCCGTACATGACCGTGGAGGGCACACCCATGGTGTACATGGCGCTCGCCGCGTCGTTCACGTCCTGGATGCCGGTCATTTCCGTGAACTGGGCCTCGGGCACCAGGATGTAGCCGGACTCGTATCGGGCCGGGATACCGGAGACGCGGTAGAGCGCGATCAGGAGCGAGGCCTGGTCCACGTCGTTGCCGGCGCCGGCGTCCAGGGTTCCCTGGGCACCGTAGACCGACCCGGCGTAGATCCGGTAGCCGAACTGACTTCTGACATAATTGAACATCTTGATCGGATCGTGGTCCAGTTCGCTGGCAAGCGCCTGGATGTCGGCGGTGAACCGTACCTCGACGGTCTCGCCCAGGTCCTCCCCGGACGGATCCTCTTGTGGGGTGCCGGCGGGATAGGTGCGGGCGGACGGCACCTCGGTCCACCTCGAGACGAGTTCGTGCGTCCCGGGGGCCGACAGGCCCTGCCGCGGGTCGCGCCGTTCGAAGACGTTGCTCCGCGGTTGGACCGCCTCGACCCGTCCTGTCACCGGATCGACACCCGGGAAGTGGGGGTTTTTCTCGATGCCTCGTCTGTGCGGCCGGTGGCGTCTCCGGTCGGTGTCCATGAAGCCGGCGAGCAGCGGGTCCAGGTCTGCGGCGACCTTTCGGACTTGCCCGGCCTCGATCGCTCGAGGATGGGAACCGAGGCGATCGACGGTGGACAGGACGATGTTCGACCGTGTCAGTTCGGTCTCGGAGAGCAGCCCTACCTTGGCGAGCGGCGTCGAGAAGCTCCGGATCTCCTTTGCCAAGAAGAAGAGCTGCCGGCCGTCCTGAACGACGGCATCGTCCGAACGGTGGCCAGCGAGGATGCGCTGGACTGCCTGCTTGAAGGTGAGGATGGCGTTGGACAGGCCTCGAAGGTCCGCCTGGCGCTGGGCCTCGGTGACTCTCGCCATGCCGTCGCGCAGTGCCTCGAGGTTGCGGGCCTGGACCGCATCCAACTCAGCCCGTGTTTTCCGGATGGTCGCTCGAGCGCGGGCCTTTCGTCCCGCGATTTCATCGGCAGTGAGAGGAGCCCGGACGCCCAGCCTTTCGAGCACTTGCGCGTTGTGCCTCTCGATCTGCCTTTCCCGTGCGTAGGCCAGGGCAAGATGGTGTGCGCCCCCGTAGGCGTCGATCAGTCCGATCAGCACTACCCAGGTAACCACCCGCAACCAGAAGGGGATTCTGCGCTGCTTCATCGCATTTCTCCACGTCAACGCTGCCTCGAGGTGCGAACCGCCAACACCGCACAACCCGGGATCTCGCGGTTTCGCCAACGACGAACAGGTAAATATTACCATAGCAGGTGGAGCGGCCAATGGCCATTCGTGCTGCCGGGCATTCTCGATAGTGCTAGATACCGGTGGAGGGGCTCACTGGCGGGCGGATGGGTCCTGGAACGTGTCAGAAGGGGCTCCTTTGCGTACGCGGGGCAGGTCCAGGTCATCCAGGGACCGACGCCGAGACTCGACGTCGCAGGCGCCGGACATTCAGGTCGGCACCCCGAGGCGTGGGAGCAGCCATCGCATGATGACAATGTAGGCGACAATGAAGATGACGGTGCTGGCCCATGATTCCATGATGAAAGCCGCTCCTCGTTTCGCCGGCTTTGGCGGGCGAACGTCAAGACCTGTTTCGTGCCCCAATCATATTCTCGCATGGGTATATTGTCAAGACATTACCCAGGGACCCGATTGGCGACAGTGCCCCGGTCTTGACGCCCGGCGGCTCATGACACGCTGCCGCTGCGCACCTTCACCGTCTTCCCGTCGAAGGCCACCGCGAAGGTGTGAATCGGGTCCGCGCTCGAGGCACGAAGTTCGGCAGTGTAGTCGCCAGACGTCA
>JAJRTE010000027.1 GCA_024278455.1 Myxococcota bacterium | reverse complement strand
GGCCACATCGTAGTAGTACGACAGCGTGCTGACCAGGAGCGACTTCCCGAAACGCCGCGGGCGAAGCAGCATCAGGTAACGGCTCCCCAATTCCGGACTCTCCAGTTCGGCGATGTACCGGGTCTTGTCGATGTAGTAGGAGCCGTCCCGCCGGATACGTGCAAAATCGGCAATGCCATACGCGAGTTTCACGAAACACCTCCTTTTCTTCTCCGCCGGGAACCAGGCGCAGGAGAATGCGACATGAACCGCACTCACCCGAAGGCCACGGGGAACGCCCGTGTGCTGCCTTTTCCAGGGACATGATACTCGATTTCCGGGAAATGAATGGAGTGTTTCAGCCATGGAAATCGCTGCACCAGCCCGCTATCGGGGGCGGCAACGCCGCCATCGACCCGGGTCCCACTCGTAGAAGGACCCCGGCAAGTCGCCCGCGAGTGCCAGTGTCCAACATGGGCTGGAAAATGTTGTCTCGCCCTGCCTGATCGGCTACCATGCACGCCTTCACGCTCGAACGTCGAGGCGTGGAACACCTCGAGACAACCACCACCAGGAAAGGAGCAACGCATGAACCTCATTCTGTTGGGACCACCAGGAGCCGGCAAGGGAACCCAGGCCAAGTTCATCTGCGAAAAGTATGGTATTCCCCAGATCTCCACCGGCGACATGCTGCGGGCAGCGGTCAAGGCAGGGACGGAACTGGGCAAGAAAGCCAAGGCCGTCATGGACGCGGGCGGGCTGGTGTCCGACGATATCATCATCGGCCTCGTCAAGGAGCGCATATCGGAACCCGACGCCCAAAACGGCTTTCTGTTCGACGGGTTTCCCCGGACGCTCGCCCAGGCCGAGGCGACTCGAGACGCAGGTGTGGTCATCGATGCCATCGTGGAGATCGTCGTCCCCGACGACGTGATCGTGGAGCGCATGTCCGGCCGCCGCGTTCACCTGGCATCCGGACGCACCTATCACGTGGTGTACAATCCCCCCAAGGTGGAAGGCAAGGACGACGCAACAGGCGAGCCGTTGATCCAGCGGGACGATGACAAGGAAGAAACCGTGCGCAAGAGGCTGGAAGCCTACCACGCCCAGACCGAGGTCCTGGCGCAATTCTATGGCAAGATGGCGGCTTCCGGCGACTCGAACGCACCACGCTATGTCAAGGTCGACGGCACGCTGGCCATCCCGGAAGTCAAAAAAGCCATCCTCGACGGCCTCGACGCGTGAAGGGCCGGGAAGCCGCAGGCAGGACAGGCGCCAACCGGGACTCGACCCGGGTCATTTCACCGTAATCTTGTCCTTGATCTTCTCGAACGTCTTCTCCCCGATCCCCTTCACCTTCTTGATGTCTTCGATGGTCTTGTAAGGACGCCCCTCGATGATGCGCTTCGACAGTGCGGGGCCGATGCCGGGCAGCGACTCGAGTTCTTTCGCCGTGGCCTTGTTGATGTTGATCTTCTTCGTGGCCGGCTGCGCTTCCGCGGCCTGCTCGCCGCTCTTCGCGCTCTCCGCGGCGGATTCGGCACTCGACTTGGCCTCGGCCTTGGCCGTATCGTTGTCCTCGCTCTTCGCGCTCGCCGCAAAGGGTGCCATCAAAAGCATGGCTGCCAACAAGAGGACGACCGAACGCACACGTACCGCGAGACCGGATTCAAGTTTCCTCATGGGATTTCCTCACGCTCGAGTTCCAGGTTCCACGCCGAGCCGCCGGCAGGCGAGACTGCCAGCCGGCCACATCGGTCCCTTGAAGCTGCTCCCCTCCAAACAGCCAGCCCGCGAAGCCGCACGCTTCGCGCCGAGCGGCACGGACCGGGTCTCCCTCCAACAAAAGACTACCACCGGGCGCCGGGGAACGCAAGACGCAAAATGGCCCGGCCAGGCACCGTTCCTCCCTCGATGTCCTTATATGCTATAGTCAAGATGGAAGAGATTTCGGCTTTCCGGCTCTGCTCGCCAGCACAGGCCACCAGCCCGGGACGTGGAGGTCTGGACAAGAATCGACCCGTCGGGGGAACAGAGATGAATGCGAGAAAAAGGCGTTGCCTCTGGCTGTGGCTGGCCGTTGTGGCTCTATCGATCCCGGGTTGCTCCCAGTCGAGCAGCGATGACGACGTTTCCACGGCGTCCTCAACGCCGGTAGTCGTGCTGAGCCCGACCCCCCTTTCCTCCCCGTCACCTCCGGCAACTCTACCACCACCATCCCCCACGCCCACAGCACCGACGCCCGCACCGAGCACGCCCACACCCGCACCGAGCACGCCCACACCACCGCTGGACCAGGACGGGGATGGCTCCGCGTCCGGGGAAGACTGCGACGACGGCGACAGCACGGTCTATCCCGGCGCCTTCGAGATTCCCTACGACGGGGTGGACCAGGACTGCGACGGCGAGGACCTGGTGGACGTGGACGACGATGGCTACCCTGGAGGATCGGCAGGGGAGGACTGCGCGGACGACGCGGAATCCGGAACCGGTGCCCGCCCTGCCGGTGGCCCATGTGCCCACCCAAGGAGAATGGACCATGAACACACCATCGGTGGAAGTGCTCACCTTGGAGGGCTGTCCCAACGCGGAACCCACCATCGCGCTGGTCGCCGAGGTGATGCGGGCCTTCCGCCTCCCGGACGGCCTGACGCTCACCCGTATCGATACGGCGGAACAGGCTCGAGCGTGCCGCTTTCCCGGTTCGCCCACCGTCCTCGCCGGCGGTAGAGACCTCGAGGATGCTGCGGTGGACGGCGGCGGCCTGACGTGCCGGGTGTACCGCGACGCCCTTGCTGGCGCGTCCGGCGTACCTCCGCGGTGGCTGATCGAGGCCGCCCTGCTCCGCGCCATGGCGCCAAGGGGCTACCTGTTCCTGTGCGTCGCGAATTCAGCACGAAGCCAGATGGCCGAAGGTATCGCGAAGCTGCGACTCGGCCCGGATTGCTTCATCCAGAGCGCCGGGTCCGCACCCACGCACATCCGCCCTGAAGCCGTGCGCGTGCTTCGCGAAATCGGCGTCGATGCCTCCCTGCAATACGCGAAGGCGATCGATGAGACCGACCTGTCCCTTGTCGACGTGGTGATTACCCTGTGCGCCGAGGAAGCATGCCCGGTGTTTCCAGGTGACGCCATCCGCGTGCACTGGGGTTTGCCTGACCCTGCCGAGACGGGCGGCGACCAGGAAACACGCCTCGGCGCCTTCCGCCGAACGCGCGACGAACTGGACCGGCGCATCACAACGCTGATGGCCAGCAGCAGAGGTTAGCAAGCGGCAGGCCTGATGCGCGTGCTCGAGCTGGGATGTGGCGGCGCCGTCTGAAAGTGCTTGTCGAGCCGGTTTCCGGATCGGGGCGACCGCCGGGGGCGCCGGGCCGGGCCCGTGTCAGGTACCCTCGAGAGCCTTGAGGAGGGCGGGTTCCTCGTCTTCCTCGTCAGCGAGGATCTCGTGGCACTGGTCACAATCCTGGGCAATCGTGCCTCCGTTCTCGTTTTCGTGCTCCTCGTCGTGGCAGCGGAAACAGCCCGGCCCCTGCCTGTGGCCCAGGTTGTTCTTGTAGGTCCCCCAGCCCACCTTCATCTCGGGGAACACGTTGCGGGCATAGATGGCTGCCAGTGTCTCCGCTGAACGAGCGACGGCGCTGGTTTTCTCCTTCCCGATGTCCGGGTAGTTGTCCTGGTAGTATTTCCGCAACGCGCGGTCGACCTCGAGACGCCCTTCGTCATTGGATGGGTAGGCCGCCTTGACGATCTGGATGGATGTCGCGCGGATATCCGGCAGGGTCCTGTCCAGGCCCCCTTCATACAAAGCCCTGTCCACAGCGTCCTCGGCGACGTCGAAGCCGTGGGTTGGGCGGTTGTGACAGTCGATGCAGTCCATTTCCCGCCACGGCGTGCCCGGTGCCGGAGCAGGCAGCTCGACATGCCGATACACCGTTTCTCCCCCCCCCTCGGTGACCACCTTGACTTCGGGTATCTTCATGCGATCCGGGTCGTCGGTCCGATAGAACACGCGGTTGCTGTCCGACACATGCCAGTGGATGCCCGAGTACTTGCCCGTGCGCGGGTTTCGCCCACCCACCTTCAGCATGACAGCCGACACGACAGGATTGGAGAGGTGGCCGTTGTGATACCGCCGCCAGGCCTTGACACTCGTCCCGTGGAACTTGGCCGGCCAGTGGCACTGATCGCAGGTGTCTCGAGCCGGGCGCAGGTTGTGGACAGGTGTGGGAATCGGCCTGTGGTAGTCCCCGGTGGCCACCGCCACCACCTGCCGGAGACCCGAGAGCTTGGACTTGACGAACCAAGACGCGCCGGACCCGATGTGGCACTCCACGCACTTCACCCTGCTGTGGGCCGACCCCTGGTAGGCTGCGTATTCCGGCTTCATCACCGTGTGGCACAGCGTACCACAGAACGCCACCGTCTCGGTGTAGTGATACCCCTGGTACGACGCCGACGCGATCAAGACCAGGTTGACGGTGGTCGCCGCCACGAAAAACGCAGCGGCACGCCACACGAACGGACGACGCAGGTCGATCACGAGCGGATCGAGCAAACTGCCGTCTCGTGCGTGCTTTCGGCGCCCGAACAGGATCCCGAAAGGCATGACGAGAAGCCCGAGGACGAACAAGGCCGGCAACAGCGTGTATGCCACGAGCCCCGCATAAGGCCCGATTTCCAGCCCGCTGAACTCCGCCACGATTACGACGGCGAGCAAACACCCGCTGACGGTCACGGTCGCCAGGGAACCCAGGGCTAGCCTGCTCGCCATTGCAGCGTGCATGAACGGTGCCCACCATCTTCGATCCCCTGGTTGATTGTCCGCCTTTTGTGTCATGATTTCCTTCCTTCTATTGGTGCTCCCCCATTCCCGGCATCGCGACCGGCCCGACACCGTCGGACACACCTCGTTGTCACCTGCCTCGATCCGGGTAGCGTCGCCGCGATACCCGAATGGCCTATGCGCGCCGGCCACGCCACTTGGCGGCGTGCCCCCCGCCCGGTCCCTGCCCCGCTACGGGGGGTCGGGACAGGATCCGGCAGCCTCCAGGTTCACCGTCCCGTTGATGTGCAGGTAGGCCTGCTCGGCCAATATGGCGTTGTCGTCGTCCACGACGCAGCCATGACACGAGACGCAGGTATCCAACTGGGGATGCGGCGACGCTGGTGGAAGTCCATGACAGGTACCACAAGCAGTAGTCCCCACACCGACCTGCGTCCACACCGGGTCTGAAGGCGGCCCGCCATCGAAGAGCGTGTCGCCGTGACAGTACACGTTCGTGCACGTGTTGTCATCATAGGCGTAGTGCGGCTCGATCGTCCCCCCGGCGGTCGCCAGATCACCGAATGTCAGCTCCGCGGGAAGTGCCGTGTCCACATGGCCAGCGTCTGGCATGGCTTCCGGCACCAGGTGGCACTCCGTACACGCCACCTGGGCGTGCCAGTCGGAGGCCTCGAGGTGCGATCGATGAGCACCCACACCCGGGACGGTGGTGTTCGTGTTTCCCGACGTGTCAGGCGGCGGGGCCGGGCTCGTCTCGTCTCCGTGGCAACTGTCGCAGGCCAGGTCTGCCACCTCCACCGTGCCATCAATGTGGTAACCTCCCTGTTCGTCGATGGTGCCATCGGCCTTGACGGTATTGGGGTGGCAGGTGGCGCAGTTCAAGTAGGGGGGGTGTGTCACGCCGGCCGCCGTCGTCGCGGGGGGCACGCCGTGGCAGGTCCCGCAGGCTGCCTGGGTACCGTCGACCACGGTCCAGGTGGGGGTCGCTCCACCGCCGGCCAGGGCAGCGCCGTGGCAGTAGACGTTGGAGCAGGTCGCCGTCTCCCGGTCCCAGGCGGGCTCCAGCCCCCCGTGGGACGCAAGCGGGCCGAATTCGACTTCCGCGGGCAGGTTATCCACGTGGCCCGGTTCGTCCACGCTGTCTGGAACCACGTGGCACTCGGAACAGGTGGATTCCTCGTGCTCGACGTCGCCGGCAAGGTGGCTCTGGTGGGCACCGACGGCCACATCGGCGGTATCCGTCGACCCGTTGACCGAAGTCGGCGGCGCAGGGTTGTCCTCACTGCCGTGACAATCGTGGCACGTGATCTCCTCGGGCAGGCCGTCCGCGAGCGGGTCGAAGGCACAGCCCGGCACTGCCGTCCCGCACGCGAGACCGATCGCGATACCCATCCAGGACAGGCCGGCACGCGACATTTCGAACACCTCGCTCCTCATGCTCATCCCTCGTGACAAGCTTCGCACCACTGCGGCGTGTGGCAGACCCGGCAGCTCGAGTTGCCCACGGACCGGGCGACCAGCGGGTGGACCGAGTCCCACGCGCCGGTGTGGTTCTGCGGCTTCGTGGTACGATGACACTGGACGCAGGTCCCGGTCTCGTGACACGTCTTGCAGGCGTCCCGGTCCCACCCTGCCTCCTGGCCATGAAGCCTCGACCGCCAGAGAGCGGTGTGGCTTTCCGGTCGGCGCGTCCGGTGGCATGATCGGCAGGTGTCGGCCCGATGGCACTGGCTGCAACTCTGTCCATGGCGCCTGGCCGAACGCCAACGGCTCTCGTCCCCGTGCCGCTTGAGCCAGGCGACCCGGTGGTCCGGCGGTCGTTTCGAGGCCTTGTTTTCGCCGTGACACTGGACGCACCGTCCACCGGCGACGCCCGCACCCTGCTTCTTGTGGCAGGCCATGCAATCGCGATACTCGACCACGGGCTCACCGGCCTTCTGCTTCTCCTTCACCGTCGCACCGTGGCACTCGAGGCAGTCGAACCGGTTCGAATGGCGGATGTGCTGGAAGGTGAACGGCAAGCGCGTCGCGGACGCCGGGAGCCGATAGGCTGGTGGACCGCCGTCGTGACAGTCCGTGCATGTCTCCCTCTCGAGCACCGGGGGCTGCTGCGCCGTGTCGTGACAGTCCTGACACTCGAGGCCCTCTTCGAGGTGTGCGCCGTGGTGGAACACCGCCCGCCCGCCCCCTTCGCCGGCTCGTGCCACCATCACGATGACCGCTACCGCCGGAAGGACCATGGCCACGATGTGGAAAGCCGATGTTCGCATGGTTTCCGCCCTTCCTTTCAGAAACGTTGCGTCAGTGCGACGGTCAACGAGTGGAAATCCCGGTCCGACCGCTCGAACGCATACCGCGCGCTCAGCTTGAGCCACGGCTTCGGAGTCCAGCCCATCCGCGCGTACCAGGTGCGCACCGACTCCAGTTCTCGAACGTCCTCGTAGTAGTCGTACTTGAAGGCCTGGTAGTCCGTCCCGCCCCGGATCTCCCATTCCGATCGAACGAACGACAGCCACCCGCCGCCGGTGAGAAGCCGGCGCGGCGTCCCCTCGTCGGACACCCCGGCGTGGTGCCACTCGAGGCTCGCGCCGGCACCGAGCCCCGTGTCGAAGAAACCACTGCCGTCGACCAGTGCATAGAGCCGCCCCATGTTACGATTGAACGGCCCCTCTTCTCCTGCCAGCAGCTTGCGTCCCGCCCAGCCGGCGTGGACCCCGAGGACACCTCGAAACAGTTCGGCGTACCTCCAGGCGTCGGCGGCCCACCGGAGATTGGGGTTGCTCTCGCCAAGAACCGCGAAATAGGGATCGAGTTGTTCGTTGACCTCGTCGAGGGCGATGACCTGGGCGTCGAGGGAGACGTCGAGGCCGGCATCCTGATGCGACGACACCAGGCGCCCACGCGCACCGGCATGAGAAACCGCCGCACCGAGGCCGCGCACGTAGACTCGAGTCAGCAGCCAACGACCCCGCCGGGCACGCGCCGCCGCGCCGTAGGCATGGTTGGTGACAGGCACCCTCGACACGAAATCCGACGCAACCACGTCCTCGCGCGTCAGCCGGTAGTCCACCTGGAGCTTCAACGCGGGAGCAAGGTCGGACATGACCCCGATCGACGCCATCCAATCCTCGAACAGGGAGGCGTCCGTCTCGAAAAAATGCACACTCCGCCCGCCAAAGGCCAGGACTCGAGTCCTCCCTCTTCCGGGTGCCAGGGAGACAGCCGCCCCGTCAAAACTGGCCGGAAGCCCTATTTCCGTGGTCAATCGACCGGCGCGCACGTAGCCCGAACGATCTCCCATCCGGTACTCCCCGACCAGGGACAGCACATCCACCCAAGGCTGTGGCACGTCGTAGATCGATGGGAATTCCGCCGCGTTCTCACCAGGAACGCCATCCGCGTCGTACCAGACGGCAAACGATCCCGTGAACGAGAAGCGTTCGTCGCCGGACGTGTACCCACCGTCGGCAAGAAACCGGATATCGCTGTCCTGCTCTGGGCCCGCGACGCCGGGCAGAAGCGCATCATCCGCGGTACCGGTATCGCCGTTCGGCATGGCAACACGCAGGCGGTACGACTCCTGGAAGCTCCCCCACCCGAACGACGCAGAAGGTCCCGCCGCACCCGCATCGGCCGGGACCGCTCCGCCCGCCGACCCTTCCGGCACCGGGCCATCGGCCGCGGCCGTCCAGCCCGTACCAGCAGCCAGCATGGTTGCGACAATCGCACCGATTCGTCTCATCGCCAGGCTCTCACACGATAGGATGTGGCCAAAGGCCGAAAGGATTCGCCGATACCGGCCGGGAACCGCGCCGGTCGCCGCGCCACGAGTTCCGGCGTCTCCCTGCACGCGCATAATAGCCGATGTTCCGATAGTTTCAATAGGAGTTCTTTGGAAACATTCTATCCAGACTCAACACTGGTTGCTTCTCTGGAGCAGACGAACGCGACGTCGGCAAGATGGTGACGGACCATCGCGTTCACCTCGGCGTAGGAGGCTCGAGGCAACAACTGGGGGGCCAGTCCAACGTATGCGGCCACGTAGGCCACGAGATCCCGGTAGAGATAGAGTGAACGCTCCGGTGACACCACCGGTGCGACCACCACGCGAAGCCTCCCCTCTCCGGCCTGTTCCACAACAATTTCGGGGGGCGCAACCCCGGTCCTCCCTCCTTCATCCGGCACAAGACCGAACCCCGGGAGTTCATACCTCTTCTGGATCTCGACGATATGCACCACGAGCACGAACGTCGCAACCGCGGCCACGAGCACCCCGGCCATGAAAAACGTCCGGTGATGCCCGGCCGGGGTTCGATACCCATCCTCCTCCGGCGGCAATCCTCGAGACATCCGGTTCCCCTTCGCAAGGAATGCCCAACGATCGAGGCGGTGGAGATACCAGACAGCCTCACTCCAGGTTCATGGTAGTCGATCGGATTACTCGGGGCAATGCAGGAGTGTCGGGGCACGCGGAACCGGGGCGCAAGCGATCCGCCCCCCCCCTTGCTCACCAACGACCCCAGGCTGCCAAGCGCGGCGTCCGCCGGGACACGTCCAGTCCGAAAAGCGGTCTCGGCACAAGCCGTCACAGGGTCGCGGCCACCCCTCGCAAGGCATCCGCAGCCCCCTCGGCGACCATGCGATGATGGGAGACGATAATGCGCTTCAGGCCAGGCGTCTCCGCCAGCCGCTCGAGGCACCCTCGCACGGCACCCCGGTTCTTGATCGTCATCAAGCGCCCGATACGGGTGACCTTGAGCCCCCCGCTCGAGCCCATCAGCTTCATCATGAAGCCGCCGAACCCGGGCTGATGAGGCATATTGAAGATCAAGTCGTTGAACACCAAGGTGACCCCATCGGCGGAGCGGATCTTCATGACACCTTCGTAGGCGTTGGTACCTTCGACGTGCTCGAGGCCTATGGTGTCGTCCCCTGGAAACGCGGAATAGTCGCCTGCCACGGGTACCACCTGCTCCACCGCCTTGCGCGCGCCCGCCGGACAGAAGACCTCGAGGTCCGGGTAGCGCTTCACGAACGCCGGGGCATCGAGCCTGTGCCAGCCGTTGGGAACGACGAGGTATCGGGGCGTTCCCCAGGCCTCGATTTCCTGCATTTCCTCCTCGTTCAACGCAATGGCGCTGTGGATGACCAGCCGCCCGTCATCGCGCCGTGCAAGGGTCATCACGCGGCGGAGCGACATCCGGGGTACACACCCCTCCACACGCCACAGGTTTTCCGTCACCTTCGCGATCGGGCCATGCTCGAGCACGGTCCAGGTCTCGTGGACGTTCGGTCTGGCCATGTCTCTGCCCTCCCTGCGTGGCTGCTCTTTCCCTCGCCGGCCGGACGACGCCGAACGGCCCCAACTCTCAACCGCCTCCATGATACGCCCACGCAACGCCCGGGACAAGGCTGCAGACAGGTGCATTCCGCCACATCACCTTGCGGCGCCGCTGGAAAGAACCGCTCATTCCCCGCCGCCCACGTGCCGATCTTGCTGTTAGCGAGTGCCGGCGGGCAATCCTCCCGCTCGAGGCATCCGTGGCGTAACCCGGTTTCTCCCGTTGCTCGAGGCTTGACATGCAGCCGCTCTTTCCGCTGGATCCGGATACGACGGAGGAAGAACGCCTGGAGCAGCACGCCAGACTGGTCCGCGAATACCAGGTCGAGGTATTCCTCCAACTCGATCGCAACCGTGCGCGGCGGCCCCCTGTTTCGCGAGAACATGCCATGAAGGGGACGGCGTTCAAGGCCATCTACTATCTCGTGGCGGTTCTCCTCTTCATCCTCTACGGCGCGCTGATCTGAGACGCTGTTCCAGAACGAAGGCCTGGCCGGCCGCTCCCTTCCCGGCGAGGAAACAGAAGGGCCGAGCAGGGCTTCAGGGCACTGTCGAAGAGGCGTGGCTGTGCGTCGCGAGGGAAACCCGGGTCAGTTGGTCGGCTGGTAGATGTTCTCGAACCCTGGGGTGGGATGGGTCGTGAACATCCAGTCCAGATAGGCCCAGTCGGTGTCCGAACCGTTGGGAATGCGTACCATGCTCCCGTTGATGGACGACGAGTCCCCGAAGACCGGAGCCTGGTCTTCGACGAGATTGTAGGTCAGCTCACCGGCGTCGGTGACGATCACGGCACTGTCGATCTCCCCCTCGTAGGACAAGGCATCGATCAACTCGCCCGTGACCATGTCCATCAGGGCCACGGCATCCGGAGAGCCGTTCTGGATGGCGTTGGAATCCAGGCCGAAGTACACGTAGAGCGCGTCAGGATCGACGGGGACGGTCGCCGAAGCAACCACGAGGTACCCGCCGGCGGGAAGGATCCCCGCCTCGTCGAGATAGACGGTCCGGTAGGGCAGGCTGTTGTTGCCGTTGACCAGCACTATCGCCTTGCCCGACAGGTCCACGTCGCTCCCCGTGGGGTTGAAAATCTCCACAAATTCATCGTAGTCGGTACCGACGTTGTCGTAGTCGACCTCGTTGATGACCAGGTGGTCCACAGCGATACCCGTGTAGGGCGGCACGCCCTTCCACGCCGCGACCCTGTCGGAGATGATGAGATATTCCTCGGCCATCCCGACCCGGTTGGGCACATCGTTCCCGGTCACGTCCACCTCAACATAGTCCCACGAGGCGTCCAGGACATACTTGTACTCGAACGGCTGGTCCGAGGGCAGGGTGATGGTGTTGCTCCACATCAGGCCGCCTTCCCAGTTCAGAGGCACTCCCGCCGCGGCGTCCCAGCCGCCGAGAACCGGCATGTCGCCCACGATGTAGACCGTGCTGCCGATGGGGGTTTCCGGAGGCACGATGACCTCGAATCGCACCAGGTACGACGGCGACGAACACGCATCCCCTTCGTCCACGTCCCCGTCGCAGTCGTTGTCGATGTCGTCGCACAATTCCGTCGCACCAGGGTAGACGAACGCATCGCTGTCGTTGCAGTCGTCGCACACCGTGAAGCCGTCCCCGTCGAAGTCGACATCGCCGTCCTCGTCGATGAGGTTGTCGCAGTCATTGTCGATGCCGTCGCACCCATCGACGGCGTTGGGATGGACATCGGGATTCTGGTCGTCGCAGTCCCCGTTGCATACACTGTAGGCGTCCCCATCCTCATCGGGCGCTTCGTCTGTCAATCCGTTGCAGTCGTCATCCACGGCGTTGCAAACCTCTTCGGCTCCAGGGTTCACATCGGGGTTGCCGTCGTCGCAGTCATCCCCGTCGGGAGCGGCGTAGTAGCCGTCTCCATCGTCATCGATGGGCGGAGTTTCCTGGCATTGATCAATGCCAGCCGACAGCAGGAAAAGAGGCACGGCGGCACCAAGCACCACGGCCAACCGCCTGCTCACACCCAGAATCTGTTTCCACCTCACAACAGTTCCTCCTTGGACACGAGGTTCGATCTTCCGATGCCCGGGCAACGGTGCATCCCAATCGCCTTCGACCCTATCACCTTTCGC
Source organism: Myxococcota bacterium (assembly GCA_024278455.1). GTDB lineage: Bacteria > Myxococcota_A > UBA796 > JAJRTE01 > JAJRTE01 > JAJRTE01. Next base: position 20,854 of record JAJRTE010000027.1, on the reverse strand, counting down.
GGCACAGTTCAATAAATTGCGCGCTGCCAAATTCGGCATCCGGCGCCACCGGAATCGCCTGGAATCGACACCGGTATTCCGCCTGGCAAGAAAGGGGGCCAAGTGCCTCCTCGAGCGCTTTTTCTCACGCCATTCCGGTGCGTTCGGCCCGTTGGCCACCTGCTCGAAGGACCTGACCATGGATCCGCGGCGCCACGAGAGGCCCCACGGCAGAACACGACCATTGTTGCCAAAGACCCTGCCCGCCGGTATCATCTCAGTGAGACCCCAGCCCGATCTGGCGCCGGATCCATCCACCTTGGCGCCGGGCAACCGACACCGTGTGGAGGTGACAGATGACCGTAAAACCAGGCAAAACCACCACGGAACGACAACCTCAGTTCGATATCCGCGACCGCATGTTGCAGGTCGACATCGGGAAGAAGCTGCTCCTCATCGTCTACTTGCTCATGCTGTTCACCCTTCTCGGCTGTGGCCTCGCGCCGGCAGCACTGGTCTACAAGGCCCTCGCCCCGACGCTCGAGCAGCCCCTGGTGTGGACGGGCGTGGTCCTCCTGTGCGTCCTCGTGTTCAACTACGGCTACATCGTTGGTCTGCTCATTCTCAGGGTCATCATCCCGACGCCCAAGGAGGGACTGTATCCCAACAAGCCGAACGGTCGACCCCCGATAGAAGCCATTTTGTTCATGATCAACACCTTATTGATAAAGCTGCGATACAACGCACCGTTCGCGAGCGCGCTTCCCGCGGTCCTCGTCAAGCTGCCTCCGTTCGCCATGATCTACCAGCGCCTTTTCGGTCCAGACACTCCCTCCACGACCCTCGGCGACACCTGCCGGCTGCTCGATCCCTACCTCATCAAGGCCGGCAAGAACGTACAGTTCGGTTTCGGTTCGACCGTGCTCGCTCACTTCTACGACAACCGTGGTCTCATGCTCAAGGGGGTCGAGGTGGGGGACAATGCGGTTATCGGTGCGGAGTCGATGATCTGCCCGGGGGTCAAGATAGGGCACCATTCCTTGGTCGGCGTTCGCTCGGTCGTGTATCCCAACACGGTCATAGGCCCCTACGAATTCTGGCGGGGCAGTCCTGCGGTGAAAGTGAAAGACCTCAAACCGGGCGAAGTGATACCGGAGGAGGGGGCGGAGGCAAAAGCCGAGAAGGAGGACGAGGGCTGAACAGAAATGCTCGGCCCGGACGAGCTGAACAGCCTGGCTACGCGCATGCTGCGCGGCGGTTCCGCCTGCGCCAGTAACGCCGTACCCACCAGGGACGCCGGTCGCGGAGTTCGAGCCCCTCCAACCGGGCCTCCCAGTCCTGGACGAGGCGGTCGGCTTCACGGAACGCGGCCGCGGATGCCGGCGGGCGGGCGAACCAGGCCGCCTCCACCTCATCGCGCTCGGGGATGAACCGGGGACGAGCCGTCCCGGGGTCCACCATCACGCGGCGCTGGAACCGCTCGAAACGCCACCAGTAGCAGCGCATGTCCATCACCGCGCCCGGCATCGGACCCAGGTCCACCGGGCGCTCCACGGCGACCGGCTTGTACAGCGAAAGACACGGAGCCGACGTGCCGGTCGCCCAGTGCTGCACTGCGCCGTGTCCGAGTTCCGATATCCACGACCCATTGACCTGGGATGCGGCGAACAGCCCGCTCGGATGGACACACGGGACCTGGAGCCCGCCGTTGAGCCAGGAATAGCGGGGTGCTCCTCCCGCCGCCCCGTGGTCCCGCAGCACCCCGGCCATGTCGGCCACGCTGCAGACTCCCGACGCCATCTCGAGGGTCCGGCAACGTCGCGGCCGGCTCCCGGATCCGTACGTTTTGACGAAATCCGAATGGCGCTCCGCAAACCCGGGAAGCGTCAAGGCGTTGGAAATGGTGTACACCCCCTCCACCCGGGACCATTCCCAGAGCCTGCCCGCGGTCTCGAGGACGATGGCGCCCGACGGGTCGGCGATGACGAAGCTGTTGTGATAGGTGAACGCGGGGTGCTCAAACCCACCTCCCCCGCCCTGTCCGTGCGTCTCCAGCAACGACACGATGGTGTCTCTGGCCGCTTCCGCCGATGAGGCCCGCTCGAGCGCGAGCCGCAGCAGGTCCATGCCCGTGAGTCCGCTCTTGGCACAGGGCTGCCGGGTGAACACAGCGGTATTCCCGATGACAACTCCGTGTTCGTTGGCGCCCATTTCCGCTCCCCACATCCAGAAAGGGCGGCTCAACAGCACGGCGTGCGTATGGGCGACCTGCGGTATCTCGATCCAGGTGCACCGCACTCGAGCACTCTCCGGATGATCCCGGGCCGCGCGCCACTCGAGGACCTGGGCCTCGTTCGCGTCCCTGTCCGAGTTTTTTCCGAACAGCACGTTGCCGTCCTTGACAGCGACCACGATGTCACACATGGGACCCTCTCCTCCTCTTGCTTCGACGAGCGCGCGACGGGACCACCGCCGTCATGTCAAAGGTTTCTCGAGACGCTTCCGGGGAGCAGGAACTCGTAGGTCCTGCGTCTCACGCGACGTTGCCACCACCGGTCGGCGCGACGGAGCCGCTGGAGGAGTTCCCACATCCTGGCATCCTCCCGGTAGTAGTCCTGAATCTCCTCGAGGGTGAGCGGCGGTGCGATCCTCTCGTTGGCGATCTCCATGAATGCGGGGAGGAACGCATCGAGGGACTCCTTGTACAGATTGGCCAGGAAATCGAGCAGTACGCCTCGAGGCTGGTAGTACTTGTCGAGAATCTGGTGAAGGAGGAGACGTCGGACCACGCTGCGAAGTGCCCAGGGCAACGACCGGATGAAGAGTTCCGTGTCGAGCCGCTCCCGGCCCTGCTCGTCCCGCATGAGCGGCGTGGTGACGTCCAGGTACGAGAGGTCGTCGCCGGCCACGGACCAGTTGGATAGCTGTCCGTCCAGTCCGAGGCCTGAGGCGACACAGCCGAGCACCCGGTCAACGATGCGGGAAAACAGGGCCGACGCGGCATCTTGGTCCCTCGAGGCGAGCCACGCCGGGCCGATGGACCCACCGTCCAGTGCCGGCTGAACGCACCAGACTGCAAGACGTCCATCGTTCCTCGCAACGACTTCCAACGCTGACGGACAGGGCCGGACGCCCCTGTCCTCGAGGCGCTCGAGGTAGTCCTCGAAGCAACGCCGGTACGCTTCTACTGCCTCGAGGCTGTCGAACAGCGGGAGCCGCTTGCACACGACATCTCCCTCGGGAAGCGCCAGGAGGAGCACGCTCGAGATCTCGCCGTATCCGACCACCGCGAGACGGGAAGTGTCCCCGGTACGAAGGGCCCGCTCGACCTCGTGCTCGAGCGCTTCCACGGCATTGCCAGGAAGCACGGCCTTTCGCGGGACGCCTGTCCGATCCGAACTCCCGTTCATCGAAACACCCCCCGTACTCTCTCGATGAGTATCTCGAGTTCGCCGTCATCGATGATGAGGGGAGGGAGGAACTGGAGGACCGAGGGGTCGTTGTTGGCGTACACGCAGAAGACTCCCCGCTTGTAGAACGCCTGCATCATGGCGATCCCGGCATGCGGGTCGTCGAACTTGAGTCCCATCATCAGTCCCTTGTGCCGGAGGACGAACGGCAGGCCGTCGAAAGCTGCCTCGAGCACGGCCCCAGCGGTTTCCACCCGGTCCAGGAACCCGGGCGACTCGACGATGTCGAGCACTTCCAGCGCCGCGGCGCAGCCCGGTTCGGCACCGCCGAAGGTGGAGATGTGCACGAAGGGGCGCTCGTCGAAGATGGCATGCATCTCCCGGGTCAGCAACGTCGCGGCGATGGGGTAGATCCCCCCACTCAACCCCTTGCCGGTGACCACGGCGTCCGGCTCGAGGTCGTGGTGCTGGTAGCACCACATTTTTCCGGTTCTCCCGAGGCCGGTCTGAACCTCGTCGAGGACGAGCCTCGCGCCCCTAAGCCGACACAGTTCCTGGATGCCCTCGAGGTAGCCGGGAGAGGGTATGGGCATGCCGAGGGTCGCGGGGATCGGCTCGAGGATCACGGCGGCGGTGTCGCCGTCGATCGCGGCGTCGGCCGCGGCCAGGTCGCCGAATGGGATTTGCACGAATCCCGGAAGATTGGGGCCGAACGGGTCCCGGTACTGGGCGTCTCCCGCGGCCATGGCCAGGCCAGTGTGGCCGTGGTATCCTCCCTTCGCGGACACGATCGTCCGGCGTCCGGTCACGCCTCGAGCCACCTTCAAAGCCAGGTCGACCGCCTCGCCGCCCCCGACACCGAACACGACTCCCGGCAAGGCGTGCCCCGTGGTCGCGCTCAGCCGCTCCGCCAGCCTGGCGCGATAGCCGGACAACAAGTGATGGTTGCCGATGTCCACCCGCTCCAGCGCATCCCGGACCGCCTGGACCACTCGCGGATGCCTGTGGCCGAGGTTGAACACGCCCCCGTTGCAATGGCAATTGATCCAGGAGTCACCGGTGTTGGCGTCGCGAAACCAGACGCCGCGCCGCTCGCCCATGATCGGCGCCAGGCCCATGGCCCGGTACATCGCGACCTTTCCCGGCGAAATATGCCGGGCGTAGGTCTCGGCTGTGCGCTCGTCCACCTGGTACACCTCCCGGAGAGAAACGCGCGTTTCCTTCATACTTCACTCCCTGCCCGTGCCAAACCCGAAGCCTCTCGAGAACCCCGTGTCCCCGCCGCATGACGCGGGTGGATTCTAGCATGATTCCGGTACTTCCGGCACGGTCGTTTGGGGAAGGGTAAGCGCTCAATCAACCCCACCTACCGCTGGGTGTCCGCCCAGGTGATAATGTCAGGCAGCCGAAACACCATGTAGTGACGAAGTCGTCCATGAAGCAGAATCGAAGTCTTCCCGTACCTTCCGGCCCTTGTCATGGCAGGTCCACGTGGACCGGTGGCAAGCCAGCGGCCTGAGCCGTGTGACGTACTGCCCTCGGCCTGTTCGAGCGCTTGCCGCTGGCGACGAAACTGGAGGACGACGAGGCGCTTCTGCCGTGGCGAGTGGCGCTGAGCCGCTGAGCGGTGGCGTATCGAAGCACGTGTCTCATGCGTGACCGGGCCAGTCCGGCCCGGCCCCCTGCCAGGGCCCAGACACCCGACCACTCCCCCACTACCAAGACACAGGAGAAGGCAAGGGTGGGGTTTATTGAGCGCTTACTCTCGCAGGCCTTCTCGAAGCGCTCGAGGGGTTCCCGGGGATGTCTCACGGGCCTTGTCGAAGCGCTCGAGGGGTTCCCGGGGATGTCTCGCAGGCCTTGTCGAAGCGCTCGAGGGGTTCCCGGGGATGTCTCACGGGCCTTGTCGAATGTATAGGCCCCCTACGAACGACGTGGGAGTAGGGAGTAGGGCGTAGGGAGCAGGGAGTGGGCAGGAGGCAGGATGCAGTAGTGAGAAGACCGTCACCCCGGCCCTAGCAGCAAGAGGGAGAGAGAGGGATGACCTGGCGAGCGGCGCGCGGCCGGCGGTTGACACCGCGGCAGGGGATGGCGCTCGAACGCGGCCAGTTCCCGTTGGCCAAGGCAGGCGTGGTGGGACCAGCCTGCGTCTTCGGTAGCTGGACCAACCTCTTGAAGTCCCGGGGCCGGCGTTTCCAGCCTGGCTATCGGGGGCTCACCGCGGCCGGCTCGGGCGGTGGATCGCTTTGCCCGATCCCGGGTGGATCACCTCAGCCGACCTCTCGAGGATCACTTACACCGGTCTGTGACATGCTGGCGGATCGAGGGATCCGGACCGAGGGGCTGAAGGGCCGCAGCGTGAGGGAGTGGGGTGCGGTGGCTGGGTGTATGACGCGGTCAAGGTCCGTTCGGCCTGCCGGAACGGGAGTCGTGTCAGGGCGGGAAGCAGAATCGGGGGGGCGGGGGGGCGCTTCCCCTCCCCCTCAGTGCAACAGTTTCTTGAAACGCTCGCGCTGCTCCGGGGTCAGCGCTTTCAGAACTTCCTCCGGGTCGTAGCGCGACAACACCTCCTCCGGGTCGTAGCGCGACAACACCTCCTCCAGGCGAAGCCCCTGGAGCCGCTCCTCCGGGCGAAGCCCCTGGAGCCGCTGCTTGGCGTCGAAACGGGACAGCACCTTCCCCGGGGGCAGCATCTCCACGAGCTTCAGCAAGATCTCCTCTCGACTCTTGCCGAACATCTCCAGGTCTTTCAACGCCATGGCCTCGTACCTCCCTTCGAACTGCTCCACCTGCTGGAACAGGTGGTAGAGATGACTTCCAAACTCCTTTCGCCGCATGATTCCGGTGCTTCCGGCACGCGCGGTTGAGGAAGGAGATGGAAAGAGAGGCCGCGTCCCGAACGAAGCTACCCCACTGGCTCCGGGCGGGGCGCCGCGCTGGCTTCATCCGGAGACAGCGGCAGCGCCTTGACCTGCCTCCTCCCGGCGATCCAGTCCCTGCCGTCCTCCACGTAAGTGTAGAGGACCGGAACGATGATCAGCACGATCACGGTTCCGAACATGACGCCGTATCCCAGGCTGATGGCCATGGGGATCAGGAAGCGAGCCGACACCGAGGTCTCGAAGATCATCGGTGCCAGCCCGAAGAAGGTGGTGATCGAGGTCAGGAACACCGGCCGGAACCGCCGCACACCGGCCTGGACGACGGCTTCTCGAGCCGTCGCGCCCCCGGCTCGAAGCTTGTTCGTCGTGTCGATCAACACCAGCGAGTCGTTCACCACCACCCCGGTCAGTGCCACTATGCCCATCACACTGATGAGGCTGACGGCATACCCCATCACGAGATGGCCCAGCAGGGCGCCGACGATGCCGAACGGAATCGCCGACATGACCACGACCGGCTGGAGGTAGCTCTTGAACGGAATGGCGAGCATGGCGAAGATCACGAACTGGATCAGCAGGAAGTTCCGCCCCAGGCTCGCTAAAGTCTCTTTCTGCTCCCGCTGCTGCCCGGCGAACGACACGCCCAGCCCGGGGTACTTGTCGCGCAACCCGTCCAGGAAGCCGGACTCCAGGGCCTCGAGGATTTCGCGAGAGGAGCGGGTACTGGCGGCGAGTTCCGCGGAGACGTTCACGATGCGGCGCCCGGACTCCCGCCGGATGGCCGTGGGAGCCGTACTCCGATCGAACTCCGCCACGTAAGCGAGAGGTACCAGGCCGCCCGCCGGTGTCTTGAGCTGCAACTGCTCGAGGTCGAACTCGGAGCGCCGCTGGGACTCGGGAAGCCGCACCATCACTTTCAGTTCATTCCGGCCCCGTTGCTCGCGCAAGGCTTCGGCGCCGAAGAAGGCCGAACGCAACTGCCTGGCCACGTCGTTCCCGGTCAATCCCAGGGTGCGGGCGTTGGGCAGCAGGTGGAAGTCGAGCTGCGGCTTGCCCGACGCGAAGCTGTTGTCGATGTTGGTCAATCCGGGATAGTTCCTCAGCTCGTCCGACAGCTCCCTCGAGGCTCGAGCCAGCACGTCGATATCGGTGTGCGACAACTGGATGTCCACGGCCGCGCCAGCGCCCGGGCCGGTGGAGGATCGAAACACCAGGGAAACCAGGCCCGGGACCCCAGGAACCTCCTCCTCCCACAGCTCGGCGAGTTCTTGCGTGGATACCGGCCGTTGATCGGTGGGGACGAGGTTGAGTTCGACGGTGACCAGGTGGCTGCCGACCTCTCCAGCCGCCCAGGTGCTCGAATCGGCCTCCCCCACCCGGGTGAACATCCCGCGCAAGATCCGCTTCCCCCCGCCTCGAGCCACGGCTCGCTCCGCAGCGGCCTCGAGAACCCGGCGCATCTCCTCCGTGCGCTCGATCGGAGTCCCGTACGGAAACCGGGCCGTGACCCTCACCCTGTCACTCTCCAGCTTGGGAAAAAACTGGAACGGAATGTGTCCGCCCGCGACCAATCCGACCACCGCGATCAGCAAGGAGATCGCTGCCGCCATGGTCACCATGCGATGGCGAATCATCACCTCCACCGCCGGCCTGTAGTGGTTCACCGTGAAATACCGGAACCCTCGAGAAACCGGGAGCCGCAACCGGTCGAACCAGGCGGTGAACCGGTTCCCGGGGCGCTCCCGCCCGTGCCCCAGGTGCGCGGGCAGAACCAGGAAAGACTCCACGAGCGAGACGCCGAGCACGAAGATCACCACCAGCGGGATGAAACGGAAGATCTTGCCCATCACCCCGGGCACCATCAGCAGGGGGACGAACGCCACCATCGAGGTGAGAACGGAGAAGACGACCGGCACCACCATCTCCCTCGCGCCCAGCACCGCGGCCTTGAGGCGCGGCATCCCCGACTGGACCTTGTCGTAGGTGTTCTCGCCCACGACAATCGCGTCATCCACCACCATGCCAAGCGTGATGATCAGCGCGAACAGCGTCACCATGTTGATCGACAGGTCCCAGGCGGACATCAGCAGGAAAGCCCCCATGAACGACGCTGGGATCCCCAGCGCAACCCAGAAGGCCAGCCGGACTTCGAGGAACAACGCCAGGACGAACACCACGAGAACGAGCCCGTAGGCGGCGTTGCTGACCAGCAGGTCGATACGGGACCGGAGGAGTTCGGACCGATCTCCCCAGATGTCCACCGTGATGTTGTCCGGCACGGTCGCCCTGAGCCGCCCGGCGTAAGCTCGCACGGCCCTCGAGACCTGCGTGGGCGTCTCCTTCCCGACACGATAGGCGGTGAGCCGGACGGCAGGCCGTCCATCGTAGAAAGAGGCCTGGTCCGTGTCGGCATAGCCGTCCCGTATGTTCGCCAGGTCGCCGAGCCGGATCTTCGCCCCGTTCCTGGTGCTCTTGATGATGATATCGGCGAATTCGTACCCCAGTCGCCGCCGGTCGGACAAACGGACCAAGAGATGCCCCGCGTCGGTCTCGATCTTGCCGCCCGGAAGCTCCAGCGACGACGCCCGTATCTGCCGTGCGATATCCTCCAGGGTGAGACCGAAGCTCTCCAACTTCTCTCGAGGGACTTCCACGCTGACCTCGAGGGGCGGGACACCAGCCAGCTCCACCTGGGTCACATCCGGCAAGGCCAGGATGTCGTCTCGCGCCCGCTCCGCGATGGCATGAAGCGTACCCAACTCCTGGTCTCCGGAGATGATGAGCGAAATCACCTCGCGCCGCCGGGTGACCAACGACACGGCCGGCTTCTCCGCGTCCTCCGGAAAGGTCACGATGCGGTCCACCGCGCTCTTGACATCGGCCAGCACCACGTTCGGGTCCGCCCCGAGGAGCAACTCCACGTTGACGATCCCAGCCCCCTCCCGGGCACTCCCGGTCACCCGCTTGACTCCGTCGACACCTCGCACCGCCTCCTCGACGGCAAGCACGATCCCCTGCTCCACCTCCTCGGGACTGGCACCCGGATAGGGCACACGCACGGTCACCATGTCCAGGTCGAATTCCGGGAATACCTCCTGCTTGAGCTGGGTGAGCGCCACGATACCGCCCCCGAGCACCACGAAGAGCACCAGGTTGGCCGCGACGCTGTTGTGGGCCATCCAGCCGATGATCCCCCGGGCGAGGCCCCTGTCGCTCTCCGCGTTACGGTCAGCCACGATCCCCTCCCGCCCGGATGTCCCGGGTTCGTTCCCATTCGTTCTCGACATGACCGCCTCCCTCAGCCGTTTCCAGACGCGGTTTCAAGCTGGACACGCACCGGCATGCCCTCCACGGGCAACGAAATCGGCGTCGTCACCACCCGCTCCCCCGCCTCGAGGCCTCCGGTGACGAACACGTCCTGCTCGCCACGCCACGCGATCTCCACCTCCCGTCCCGCGAGCCTGCCCCGCGTATCCACGAGCCACACCCGATCGCCCTCCACCACCGCGGAACGCGGGACCGCAACAACATCCTCGAGCGGCCTGCCCAGTATCTCCACCTCGACGAAGGCACCCGGCAGTATGGGAACCCCGCCCACGGCCTGCTCCAGCGGGCGATCGATGGCCACGAGAAGCTGAGCCGTCCGCGTCTGGGGGTCAAGTTGCCCACCGAGACCAACCACGTGGCCCTCGACCACCGCCCCCGCCGCTCGCCCAAGATCCTGCGTCACGATGACTCGAGACCCGAGATCGGCGTTCACTCCGGGGATCTCCACGAATGCCAACCGCTCCACCGGAACAGATACCAGGACACGAAACCGATCCGTTCCAACCAGCGTCGCGACCTGGCTGCCCGCGCCTACCACCTGCCCCACATCCACATTCTCCACCAACACCATCGCGTTGAACGGCGCCCGCAACCACGTGCGCTCGAGGTTCAGGCGCGCTCGCCGCAAACGCGCTCGAGCAGCCGCCAGCTTCTGCCTGACAGTCTCCAATTGAGGCTTGCGAAGCGCCAGCGGCGGCGCGTCCTCCAGGTTCTCCTCGCCAAGCAAGGTCCACTCCCGCTCCGCTATGACCTGACGTCCCTCCTCGAGTTCCAGCTCGAGTTCCGCCTGCCGAACCCGGCTCTGCTCGTCCCGCACCGCAATCCGGTAGTCTCGAGGATCGATCCTGGCAAGAACCTCCCCCGCCTCGAACCGGCCCCCGGGCCGAAGCTTGTCCGACTGCCGCACGATACGGCCGCCCACCTGCGGAATCACGGTCACCTGCCGGTCCGCCTCCACGACGCCCGTGGCCCAAACCCGAGCCTCGGCATGCGTCTTCTCCACACGCAACACCTTCACCAGGGGACTCTCCGCCGGCCGGCTCCCGCGTTCGGCTCGAGGCTTCGTGGCCACGAAACCTGCCGCAATGCCGAACCCCGCGAGCAAGATCACCAGGGGGAGGAGGTATCGTCGAAATCGCTTCATTCCCGGTTCTCCTGTTTTTCCATGGTCAGCTCGACGGCCCACGGGCCTCCCAGGGCTGTGTGCAACAGAATGCGCGCGCCCACGAGCTGCCGGTGAGCTTGCAATTCGTTCAACTCCGCTTGCTGAAGGGCGTTGGTTGCGGTAAGGACCGACTGGTAGTTCGTCAAACCCGCTACGTAACGGGAGCGGGACTCCTCGAGCGCCTGCCGGGCCGCGTCGAGCTGGTCTCGATAGGCACGCACCTGGGCCCGCATTTCCGCTTCCTGCACCAGCGCCTGCTCCACCTCCCGGACTGCGCCCAGGTAGGCTTGGTACAAGGCGTGGTAGGCTGCACGCTCGGCCGATCGGGCCTCCCGGATGGCCGCAGCCTGGCTTCCACCGTTGAACAGCGGCACCGACAGGGTCGCACCAGCGCTCCAGTACCACTGGCTGTTCCACTCGGTGAGGTACAATGCCTGGTTCCCCGCCTTGCCCGACACCGAAAGCGCTGGCATCACCGCCCGGTTGGCGCTCCTGGCCCGGGATCGCGCTGCCTGGTAGCGCGCCAGGGCGGCCCGGAGATCGGGACGGTTGTCGAGCAACGCCTCGGGCCGTCCAACCGCCGGCTCACCATCCCATTCGGGCAGTGCACCCGCCACGTCGAAATGGCTCGAGGCCGGGTCCCGGCCCAGCATCAGGGCGAGTTGCTGCTCGCCGGTGCGAAGCAGCAGGCGGGCCTGGGGCAGCAGGGTGGACGTCGCCGCCAGTTGTTGCCGCTGTTGCAACACATCGAGCGCCGTGGCAGCGCCTTGCCGGAACCTCAGTTCAGTCAGCTCGAGCAAGGACTGGTTGGACGCGATCTGCCGCTCCACGATTGCCACACGGGCCACAGCCGCCACCAGGTCGTAGTAGGCTGCGGCGAGTCTCGAGGCCAGGGCAAGAGCCTGGGCTTTCCGGTCCCCGGAAGCGGCCGCGGCTTCCAGCAGGGTCGCCCGGCGCTGCAGCACCTGCCGGCCCCACACGTCCAGTTGCCAGCGGGCGTTCAATGTGGCCGTCGTCGAGGTGTAGGTCTCAGGGGCCTCCCCCCCTGCCGACGCCAGCCCCCCGGCCCCGAACATGAACCCCAGCGACTCGGCCGGTGCCACGCTGGCCGAACCGTCGAACGACAGCGCGGGATAGAGCGGCGACCCGGCCCGTTGGACTCGAGCGCGCGCCTGCACCACGCGCTCCCAGGCCGCCCGCAGATCATGATTTTCGGCGATGCCCTCCTCCAACAGCGCCACGAGCGCTTCGTCCTCCTCGGCCCGCCACCACGGCTCGGCGGATACCGGGTCCGGAACGCCAGCGCTGAACGCCACCTCGGGAAGCCCCAACGGCAGGTCGCCCTGCGCCGATACCGAACCGGCGAACGCCAGGCTCGCGGCTACCGCGCACAACGCGGCGGACGACCAACCCGGTCGCGCGCCCACCGATCCCCCCGCACCGTTGTCCTCCCTTACCCCAGACCTCCGGTCACCCACGTTCCAGTCCCTCCTTAGCCGTTCTCCGGGGCAATGCCGTCCCACAAGAGTTCCACGATACGCTCCGCGTATGCCCTCGGCGATGCAGCGAACAGCGCTTCGGCGCCCAGGTGACGGACGAACGCCCTCAACTGGAGCGCCGCAAAGAACGTCGTCGCGGCAGCATCGGCGTCGCAACGCCTCACAAGCCCCTGCTCCATCGCCCGCTCGAACCAATCCGCCAAAAGCTTCTGGGTCCGCACCGGCGGCGCGTCCTTGCCCAGCGCTCGCAACTGCTCCGGACCCATGCCGGCCGACCGGAGCACCGCGATGCAGGGAATCAGACGATCCAGGAACTCGAGAACCTCCGTACCGATCTCGATAAGCTGTTCCCTCACATCCCCCCCATCCGGCCCCGCCATGATGCGACCCGCCCAGGGCAGCTCCCCGCCCGGCTTCAACGCCGCCAGCATCAACTCCTCCTTCGTCCGAAACCGCTTGAACAACGCCGCCTGCGAAACCCCGAGCCGCTCGGCGATCACCGTGGTCGACACCCCCGGCCCCTGCTCCAGAAAACAGGCTCGAGCCACCTCGAGAATCTCCTCGTCCGACACCTGCCGCGGTCGTCCCATGTCATGCCTCATTAGTTAGTGATTGCTTACTTATTATCACACCGACTGGCGTTGTCAAGAAAAAATCATCGCGGCCAGGCCGGTGGACACGGGAATGGCTCGAGGCTACGATAGGTGGTAGCGATCCGGCGAACGCCGGGTGGCGCAGCCGTGAGACACTGCGAACCAGGAGCATCATCATGAGAAGCGACGGCTTTGCTCGTTTGATCGTCCTTGTCGGGCTTGTGTGCTGTTTCGGCCTGTCACGGGAGGCTTCTGCCGATCCGTGCCGGGTGACGGTCACCGATGCGTTCCTCGGGGTGGACCGGACGGGCAACCCTTCCGGCCTCGGGGTACAGGCTCGAGTCAAGACTTTTCCCCGGGACGGCTACCTGTCGTCGATGGGAGGCCGGCCGGTTTCCGGGGTCCGGGTGGTATTCCAGCTTCTGTTTCCCGACGACGGGGTCCTGTGGGATTTCGCGGAAGCGACGACGGACCGCAAGGGGTGGGCGGTGGTGGATGTGTCGTCGGCGTACAGCCAGGATGGGCAGGGATTCTACATCACCGTCGGCCAACCGGGCTCCGAGGTGAAGCACCGCCTCCGATCGAGCGGCTTCATCCAGGTGCTGGCCTGGAGTCCGGACACGGTGGAAGAATGCGATGGTGGGGACGTGCTCCCGGATGTGTATGGTTCCATGTACTTCCGGCATCCCGACGACACGTCGCCGATCCTGTTTTCGGACTTCGATGATACCTTGTTCAACAGCAGTGACATCGTGGACATCCTGCGTATTGTCGCGCTGGGCCACTACCCGGTTATCGACGCCTACGTGGTGGACGCCACGCACGCCTTTCGAGATGCGGGGGGCGTATTCATCGGCATCACGGCGCAGTTCTCGTCGCTCCGGCCGTTCACGAGGAGCGAGTTGTTGCGCTGGGATTTCGACACGCCGTACACGGACCAGGCCTACTACTACGACGATTTGGGGTTCGACGGTACCTACGAGGGCCGGACCTTGACCTACCTGGCCAACGACGAATATCCGCCTCGAGGCACGGGTGCCAACTACAGCAGCGACCACTGTGACTTCAAGGTGGAAAAGTTCACGCAACTCGTCGACGGCGTCTTCGGCGGCCGATGGGGAGACGTGGTGGGGATGATCGGGGACTCCGAACACAGCGACGGGTGCGCGGCGCGGGAGACCGGCATCCACTGGTACGCGCTGATGGAGGCGGGGGACCGGGTGGAGGACACGAGCGATCCGGCGAGCTACACCGAGATCCTGGGGGGGTGGGAGGAGGCATTGCCTCTGGTGTGCGGTGATGCGGGCCTGTCTTGTGGCTGGTAGGAGCCGTGCGGAGGGCCCGGCCTGCGGCGTGGCGTCCGGCACGGAGGGCGTCTCGAGGCCCATCCCGGCGAGCGGCGATCCCTCGCTTCCCGCGGTCGTGCCCATCGAGGACAGCATCGACCTGCACACGTTCCGTCCGAACGAAACCGCGTCGGTGGTGGCAGCCTACGTGGCCGAAGCCCGGGATCGGGGCTTTCGCGAGGTCCGGATCATTCACGGGCGGGGCAAGGGGGTGCAACGGCGAATCGTCCGGAGCGTCCTCGAGAGGCACCCCCTGGTTCGGGCCTACGAGGACGCGCCCCCGGGTCGAGGCGGATGGGGGGCCACCATCGCCTGGCTCGAGACGGACGCCCCGCGTCGTACCGATACCGGGGACCACTAGCGTGTGCCGGCACCGAATGAACCGCCAATGTCCCCAGGTATCGGCATGACCGCAGCCGTTGCAGCCTTGCGCGACGCCATGGCCATCCTCGAGAAGGCCACCGGGGCGTGTCGGTCCCGGGTGGGACCGGGCGGTTCAGCCCCGGAGACGCCGGCCTTCTCCTCTCCTTGTGCCGGTGAGACGACCCGACTGCTGGCCCTGACCTTTCTTCGAGCAGCGTGCGCTCGCGGCTGGGCAGGCGGCCCCTGCCGGACCACCAGCGCCGGCGGCTTGAAGGCGTGGCTGGAGGAGGTTTCCGCACGTCTCCCCGAAGACGGGCCCGTGCTGGATAGCCTGCGCGCCCTCCCGGAAAGAGACCTCTTCCTCGCCTGGACGACCCTTGCACCGATGGACAGATGTCTCCCCGCCGACATACCGGGGCATGTCGCCTCCGCCCTCGGGGCCGGAGCAAAACATGGCGGCAAGGCGTCGAGCCGTCGGAAACGCGGCCGGTACTACACGCCGGCGTCCGTGGCGCGGTTCATTGTGCAGCAGACCTTGCCACTGCCGCCCAGCACGGCTGCCGAGGAGGTCCTCGACGTCTCGGTGCTGGACCTGTCGGCCGGGACCGGGGTTTTCCTGGCGGAAGCGGCCCTGCACCTGGCCTCGGCCTACGCGACCCGGGCCGGCGTGAGCCTTCAGGCCGCACTCCACGCGGTGGTTTCCCGTTGCCTGTTCGGCGTGGAACTCGAGGAAGATGCCGCGCTGGCCTGCCGGTGGACGCTCCGGCTCCTCGGCCTCCACAACGGCAGCCTGCCCGTTCTCGACCGGCATGTCATCCGCGGGAATGCACTGCTGGGGACGAGCCACGAGGCGCTCCCGTGGCCGCTCGATCCGACCCACCCTCGAGCCAGGGAGGCCGCTGACACCTGGACCTGGCGTTGCCTGGAGCCAGGCCGTGGCTGGCCGGCAGCCGGCCCGGGTCCGGAACCATTCCTGGCCCAGGTCGATCCGGTCTTGCGGGCCGAAGCGGCGGCGATGGCCCGACGAGAAGGGTTCATCCATCCGTGGCTGGACCTGGCGCCCGTGTCGTCCGGGGGATTCGACTCGGTGGTCGGCAACCCACCCTACCTGAGCGAACTCCGGAACGGAACCGCCTTTTTCCCGTATCTCAAGCGCTCGCCGCGGACCAGAGAAGACTATGTGCCCAAGGGCGACCTGTTCTACCACTTCCTGCTCGAGGCGGTCCGCCTGCTTCGGCCCGGTGGGAGGATGGGCCAGCTCGTCCCACCCTACTGGCGGACCCGGACATCGGGTTTCCGCGTCCGTGCGCGGCTCGAGGCTGCGTGCACGGCCCGCGTCCGGGTGGACTTCGGGGACTTCCGCCTGTTCAAGGAAGCACCGGGGCACCATTCCGAGATCCTGGTCCTGGAGAAAGACACCAGCGGTGGCCGGGCGTCCCTGTGGGAGGTCGTCGACCCGAAAGCCCCCCTGGAGCATGTCGTCGCCGAGTTGCTGGACGGGCGACGCGCGGGCGACACCGTGAGGCGGCGCGACGTGCCCGCGTCACGGCTGCTCGAGACCCGGGGGCGGCCGGAGGGCGGCACCGGGAATCGTCTCGCCGGAAACGTGCGGACCTTTCGGATTCCGGCTCGAGACATCGGCCAAGGCCTGATCATGCCGCAGGCCACCCTGTCCGCTCGAGGACTCGGCCGCCTGCCTCCGGGAACGGCTCGAGTCGGGGACGGTATCTTCTGGCTCCGGGACGCGGAATTCGAGGCGCTGACACCGAGCCCGGAAGAGCGACGCCTGGCCAAGCCGTACCTCCCCGCGGGATGCATCCACCCATTCCATGCCGGCACGGCTCGAGGCCGGGTGCTCTACCTGGACGCTGCGGCACGGCGGGAGTTGGAGGCCCACCCGGAGCGATACCCCGCCCTCATCGCGCACCTCCAGCGGTTCGCTCCGGCCATCACGTCGTGCCACGGCCCGTTCCAGCTCCACCGGGCGCGGAGCCGCCGCTGGTTCGAGGGGACGCAGCGGATCGTGGTCGTACGAAAGGCGGCGCAAGTGGCCGCGGCGCGGGTCACGGCGCCCCGGTACGTCGACCAAGGCGTGAATGTGATCGTCGTCTCGAGCCCCGTGGAAGGCAGGTACCTGCTCGCCCTGTTGTGCAGCCGCCTGACGCAGGCCCGGCTCGAGAAGACCAAGCGGCAAGGCCGGATCCTGCAGGTGGACAAGGAGGTGCTGGCGGGTCTCGACCTGCCATGGGTGCCGGTCCCGGACGGCGGCCGCCGGGACGCCGTGGCACGGGCGGTTCGTGCCGGCGGGTGGCCGCGTGCCGTCGGAATGGGCGTCGAGCAGGCGGAGGCCGACCCCGTGCTGACTCGAGCGGTGATCGAGGCGTTGGTGGAAGCCATCGAGGAACGTCTGTCGGCCCTTGCCAGGCCTCCCGCACCCGGGACCGAAGGCCGGACAGCCCGGCCGGGCCGGGGAGGTCGATTCGAGAGCGACTTGCCGGCCCGGGACGCCAAGGTGGCATCGCTCCGCGAGGGGCTCGACCACCTGGTGGAGAGCCTCGATCGCCACACCCGCCGCTCATGACACGAGTCCACGCCGATGGCGCATGACGCAGCCCCTGGATGAGGACCTAGCGCCCCGCTCGGCGTTTTCAGTTGGAACGGCACCGCATATCGTCAACCATTATCGAAGCTCGAGTTCACGAGGCGAGGGCGAACATGGATTCTGAAACGAACCACACGGGCGACAAAGGCGACGCCGTGCCGAAGCGACCGTTCGAGGATTTCGTCAAGGCCAGGCGTGCCGGGGTGCCGGTGGACATGTACCCGCTGCCGCCCGGTGTCCCCCCGCCGAGACGGCGGCTGGTGACACCCATGCAGGTGCGGTCGATCCTCGTCCTGGTGGCCGTCGTCGGTGGCGTGGCGGCCTACCTGCACAGCGCGGGCGAGCCGCCCGAAGCGCCGGCGGTGGCCCTGGACGGCACGACGGACGAGACACCGGGCAGGACCCCGATTCCGTATCCGGATGTCCCCGGGGTGCGGGGCGTGCAGTACCTGGATCCCTCCACGGAGGACCACCTGGCCGACTGGCACAAAGGTATCTTGCGCAACGGCGACTTTGTCACCGTGATGCCCAAGGGCCGGGGCGTGAACTACCTGTACATCATTCTGCTGGGCACGCGGAATACGTTCAAGCTGGCCCGGATCTATCCACCCGCGCTGACCCGGGGCACGGCGCCGCCGAGGAAATTCGCTATCCGGAGCACCACGGAAGGACAATTCCAGATATTGCTTCTCGGCACGCGGGCAGACATCACGACGCGGGTCCAGGCCCTGGCGCAGAAGGCCAATGCCATGTTCGGGGTAACCGAGAGCGACGATCGGCAGGCCCGGATCAACCAGTTCATGGCCGACCTGAGCGCCGAGTTGCCGAGCGGGGAGTGGGCCTACCACGCGCTGGATCCCATCCCATTCCGGCCCTGACCGCGGATGCGTTCTTGCCCGAAGCCACGACTTTTTTCGCCGGCACCGCTTTTTTCTCTTTCCCTGTGCAGAAGATCGCATTAACCTGGCAAGCGGTATTCTGAATCCTGGTTCCATCACCCGTACATGATCGCCTGGAGGCAGCAGGAATGACAGTGAGATTGCTCGAGAGCCGTTCGTTCGTTTCGTTGGCAGGTATCGCCCTGGCCGGCATGGTCGCATGCACACCGGTCGTCAAGGAGGAAGTCAACCAGGCCGAAGTGGTGACCTACAAGCTCGTGGAGAGCGGCACACTGCAGGTCACCCTGCGGGGTCAGGTCACGGCCACGGAGACCTACACCATCGAAGCCGGCAGCGACGGCAACTGGGTCGTGACGGCCACGCAGACGCCGACCCAGGAAGGACAGAATGTCCGCAATACACGAATGGAGCTGAACAGCCAGTTCAAGCCGATCATGTATTCCGAAAACGACGAGGGCCCGATGCCCATGGGGGTCTTCGTCTCCTTCCTCCCCGACAAGACCGTCTTCAACATCAAGAAGGGGGATGAACCACAGATCTCCAAGACCGTGGAAGGCCCATTCGACCTCTATGCCGACGTCGGGTTGTACCACCACCACGCATTGCTCGCGCGGGCCTATCTCGCCAAGAACACCACCGAGAAGCTCGAGTTCGCCCTGCTCGGCGGAGATAAGTTGATTGCAAGCCAGGAAGATCCTATCACGGTCGAGACGGAGAATGGTCCGGTGCAGGTCCTCCACCTCAGGCTCGTCCTCAACAAGGGGCGATTGCGGGAACATGTCTTCGTCAAGGCGGACGACCACCAGCTTCTGAAGATCGAGGCCGGCAGGGGCGCGCTTCAGGTCACCCGGACCGACATCCCCTGGGCGTCGGAGTTGTCGAGTCGCAAGGCCAGGAAGCCACGCGCGGCCACACCCGAAGCCACGACATCCGAGGAAAAGCCCGAGGGCAGCCAGGAAGCCGCCGGCGAGCAGCCGGAGCCCGGAGCGCAACCCGAGGCCGGGAAGCCCGCCAGCGACACGCAGCAGTAGGGGGCGCGAGCACGACGCGCCAATCGTACCGTGTCCCCACCCACTCGAGTGCCTTCGATGCAACCATGATGTTCTGACAAGCCACCACACGTCTCCTTGTCCAGCGCCGAGCGGCGCGAGGTACGAGCGTCCGCTGGAGCGCCTGGTGATATGGCAGGCTGTAGCTGTCGGTGTGGAAGCGCGGGTTAGACCCCTGCGGGCTACACATCCGATGACGAGCCGTTCTTCGCGACCACAGATTGCGCAAACTCGCGGATGGTGGCGACGAACTGCTGCGGTTTCTGCATGTGGATGACATGGCCAGCGTGGATGTGCTTGTAGTGGAAGTCGGCGACGAGTTCTCGGGCACGCCGTATGTCCTCATCGTCCATCGCTCCGACAAGCCCGAGGTCTGGATGACGGAACCAATCGGCGTGGATAAGCAGCATCGGGCAGGTCACGCGTGACAGAGTCTCCACATGATCGAAACCCACTTGGGCCGACCCGTCATAGAAGGCCCGCGAGAAGGAGGGATCGTACATCGACAGCCCTTTCACGAACGCACGCACCTCAGACGGCAGCCACCAGATATCAAGCGGCTCGCCATCGGAGGCGTCGCGCCAGTGCAGGTAGGCGGCGAGCAGCCAAACAAGTGGCTTGGGGAGCTTCATTGTGGACTTTCCGTGTTCTGTCGGGATGACCATCTTTTCGAAGAAAGCAGCCAGATCGCGGCCCTCCGGACGATCCAGGGTTTCTACGCACAACCCGAAGATCTGATAGACATAGTTGTCCTGGATACGGTCTGGAGCCACCGACAGGATTGCGGGATCTTCCGGCGCGATTGCCACCACCGTGTCGGGTGCGTTCGCCGCAAGCCATATCGCAATCGTGCCCCCCGACGAGTTCCCCGAGACAATGGCCGCCTCAGAGACCACCTGCCTAAGGAACAGCTCGATATCGCGGCTCATCGAGTCCCACGTGTAGAGTTCTGGTGTCCACGAAGACAGACCGTGGCCTCTGACATCCGGCAGGAACACGTGGAAATCACGCGAGAGGTCGGGTGCCACCCGCGAGTAGCTCTCACACGTCATCGCCTGGGCGTGCACGAGAACGAGCGCCGGTCCGCTGTCGGGTCCCTCGAGGTAGCGGATGCGCACATCGCCTGTCTCGAAGAACCGTTGCTCGAAACCAGCGCGTTTGAGTGAACGCTTCATGCAGTCCCCGGGGTCGATCGCTGTGGGCCTAACGGCGCTGCGGATGAGCGCGACCCTTGAGCGTGACCTTGCTCACCCGAGGAGGCGATGCCCTCCATTCGCTTGTTCGGCGGCGCGCATAGCGCGTCCCAGAACTCGGCCGACCACGCCCGCAGCGCCGTTCGCTGGACGCGCAGCGTCCAGCGAACTCCCCAATCTACACAAAATCTCCGCTTGCCCTCATCCCCAGGTCTCGGAAGCGGCGGCTTCACCATTTCTCGCGAGAAAACTCATCGGCTCACATCCACAACAGCGCCATTCGGGGATTATGGAGATTTGTACATAATCCAGGACCCCGTGTATTCTTCCCGAAAGCTGCGCTGCCCGACCACTGCCAGGCCCGTCGGGGTGGCGGCGGTCAACGGTCAACGGTGCCGTGCGCTGCGGATGGCCGGCGCATTCCTCCACCGTCGAGTGGCCGAATCGGGTCGCGCAATGTCGCCTGGCCAGGTTGTGCGCTCGGTCCCGGCCGGATTCAACGAACGGTGATGCCGATGCCGTGCAAGAGCAGGGTACGGCTCGGCGT